>NZ_JBWZCH010000013.1:0-117578 GCF_059383435.1 Pseudarthrobacter sp. HLT1-7
ACCACAAACAAGGACCCGAAGATCCTCGCCCTGCCCGACACTGCGTGGATTAACAATCCAGCCGAGAGGACCGCAGCAAAAGAAGCCGCCTAACTCCCACTGGCCTCATTCACCTTGACAAATTCCGGTATGGCCGAGACCGCCGTCTCTGCAGGCCTGCAGAGGGCAAAGGGTTGTAGATCAGACACGGGAACACCTTATGCCGAAAGAGATTGCCGACGCCGTAGGCGGGGGACCTCTCCCGTTTGAAGTCCGCCGTGCAGCCTCACCACCATGTCGCCTTAGCCCTGGCCAGGGGAAGCGGAGACCCGGGCCAGGGCATATGGTTCAGCTGCGAGTAGAAGGGAAACAAGGATGACCTCAGCCCGAAGCAAAAGGCTAAGATCATCAACTTGCTGAAATGGAAGATCAGCCCCTTCGTCAGTATGTGCCTATGAAGGGCCCGGCCGACTAAGACCGGGTTACTTTGGCTCCGCTAGAAAGTCTCGTAGGTGCGGTTCTCGCACCTTCATCCGGAAGCGCTAGGCGGTTCCATAACTGGCCGGGGCGCTCAGCGATTAATTGGGCCTCGAGCGCCGATGCCTCTGCCCTAGTAGATACCGTCTGCCAACGAACTTCCAGGCGCGCATGATCGATGGCAGAACGGGCTGCGGTCGTCGCGCGCATCGGGCGACCTTCCAAAGCCTCGTCCAAGCGTGCTTGAAGCCACGCCGGGTCGGCTAGTGCTCGGTCCATTGCATGTTCTCCCAGACCGGATGTCGCTCCACGCCCGCGCCCGTAAATGGACAACCGACCACGGAGACCTTTTCCCTTACGTTTCCCAGCCATCCCGATGTAGACCGGTCCGGATTCCGCCTCCTCGGCCATCCGAAACTCATACACTCCCGGGAACCGCGGTGCAAGCTGCAGCGCCAGATTGAACGGAAACCACTCTGACCATTTCCGGTGCCCTGTGTCGGTCACCGGCAAATGGTGGTTCACAATTTCGGAAGGGGAAGCGAGTGCCGGCGCAGCACTCTTTGGCAGGACGACGCGGCTGCCGTACTCGGCCGCCAGCTGCTCCACGTACCAAGCGGTGAGGTACCAGCAGCCGTTTTTCTTGTCGGGGATTTGAATGGCCCCGGAAGGCCTTTCAGCACGCAGCCGCTTGCGCAGATATAACGCAGAAATGCCTAGGATGTCGGCGGCTTCGTTTGTCGAGATGCTGTAGTCGTCCATCTGATCATTTTTCCATTCCATGAGACAAGCCCGGAATAGACAGCGGCTAGGGAGTGGCTTGTCGGACGTCTGCGGTAGGGTCGCACTATGGCCCTCACGCGCCACCTCAGCAGCAAGGAATCGCCGATCCGGCAATTCATCTACGAGAGCGCTCCGCAGCTCGCACTAGCCGGAACTCGTGGCCGCAGGGGCCACGAGGTAGCTTCGTCCTTCGGCTTCGACGAGCTCACTGCGCTCAAAACGCAGCTACCCATTCCTGAAGCTGTGAAGGACCGCCAAAGTCACGCCGCCGTGGCGGGTATGGCTCTCGACTATCGCCTCCGGATGGACCTGCCCGACTTCGATTTCGTTGACACGGTTGCTCAAAGGGGCCTCGACATACTTGCCGCGGATCCCGATGTCGTCCACCGGGGAAAGCACATCCACAAGGTCCTGGAGCAGGCCTTAGGCTTCGCCTATCTCACTTGGAAGGAGCCGGACACTGACCCGCTGAGCCTAGACAGGGCCTCGGTTCCTCTCGCATGGTGCGAGAGCATCGCGCGGACGGGCCCTGACGCGGCCCTCTCCG
Source organism: Pseudarthrobacter sp. HLT1-7 (assembly GCF_059383435.1). Taxonomy (NCBI): domain Bacteria; kingdom Bacillati; phylum Actinomycetota; class Actinomycetes; order Micrococcales; family Micrococcaceae; genus Pseudarthrobacter; species Pseudarthrobacter sp. HLT1-7. The sequence goes on from NZ_JBWZCH010000013.1 coordinate 1,787, forward strand.
GTGAACTGGGTCGACGGATCAAGCGCGCGAAAAACGCAGTCGATCTCATGATGAGCATCGACGACTCGTTGCTCTTCGACATCGCTCTCATGAGAAGGGCGGTCGAGCCGCTCCTGGATGAGTGGAACCGGGGCATCGAGGCGGGCGGCGACTACGTGCCCAACCCATGCTTCCTCGGGAGCGGGGCAGTAGGAGGCGCGGACGCTGATTGGGCTGTCGGGGACATTCTCGTGGACCTAAAGACCCGGGAGGAGATCACCCGTCCCTGGATCAGGGACACCTTGTTCCAGTTGCTTGGCTACGCACTCCTCGACCTCGACGATTCGCTGGGTATCCGCAGAGTCGGCATCCTGCTCCCCAGGCAGCCTTACTTCGCGGTCTGGACTCTCAACGATCTGCTTGGCGAAGACGCGGGGGAGGCGCTCCCGAGTCTCCGAGCGGATTTTGCCGGTCTGCTGACCAATACGGAAGCTGAGCACCTCTAGCCACGACCGGCCCTGAACGGGTGGGCTAATGGCCCCGGGGCTTTTGCTGGAGCTGTGAGTGGCTCTCAATACTTAACGGCCCAGCCTCGACGCGGCCGGCAGCAAATGCTGGAGTATAAGTGGCCGTCAGAGCTATCGCTTGACCCAAATCGGTGCCCTGTTCCAGCATTACCTGGATGTTGGAAGTTACGTTGCGGACAGCAAGGTGCTCCGCCTGCTGTCGTCGGTCCAAAAACCTTTCATCGGATTCTCCGCTTTCCTTGATGACGGAGTTAGCCAGGTCTCTTACCTTTGCTGCGAGGATTTTCGTGAGAAGAGCTATGTCCTCGAGTTGCTTCTGCGCTTCCTCCGGTGTGAGGGATGAGGGAGCCTGAGCGTGCTCATCAGTCCGTTCGGCGAGGACAATTGCATTCGTGGGGGCGACATCGGTAATTCGTACTTCTGCGGGCATGAATTGAATTGATTGCGTTGACTTCTTTTGGGCCCTGATGCGGGTCCATGCAGTCTTTGCAGTCCTCTGTAGCCAAGGAAATGCCGTATATATTAGCCATTCTTCGATGTAGGGCCTAGCTTCTTCAAACACCTCTTCGAGCGCCTGAATCAGGCGCTCGGCAACGTACTCGCTCCATTCCTTGGCAAACTGGTTGTCTCCAGGAGCGGAAGCAGCGTATCTGCGCGACTCGTTGGGCGCCTCATGCTGGACGGTGGGATCTTCGCGGTCCCAGCGCACGCCTTTGCGGCCGCCGCCAAACGTCATGGTCCACCACTCGCCATTGTCCTTCTGGACACGGAACCGTGTGGGCGCGGTGCCCGACGTGTCTGCCATTCCTGCCTTCACCTCTGCGGAAAGAGATCGCTTATGCTGCCGATGTCGCCTTTGCGGACATCGTCCGCTAAGCGTCGCAGTCCCTTACTCATCAGCACCTGAACGGCCCTATAGGGCTCATCTGCATGCACAGGGTATGCTTCCTGCGCGATAAACGACATGAGGCCTTCGTCATCGAGGTTCGCGCTGACGTAGTTGGCGCCCCCCGGCGTTCCAACTGAGTTATCTCGTTCGGGGGAGAGGCTGTTTTCGACGGCGTAGGCAAACCCGAGCCGGATCAACGCCATTTGATCCTCAACAGCAAGAACGCGCTTGAGGTCCTCCAAGCAAGCCTCAGCTTCAAGGGTCAGCGCGATGTTCCTTAAGTCCGACATGAATTAGCTCCTTCGTGCAGAAAGTTGAGTGTGCCGGACGGAGACTCGTTCCAATGAGTATTCCCCCACCAAGTTCGCACCGAGTGCGTTTACCGCTTCCTGGCGGTCGAATTCGCCTTCAAACGCGAGAAGTACCACTTGACGGGCCAGCCTAGGGAGAGCGGCAACTACATGAGCTGTGTGGTCTGGATCAAGTCGGCCGAACGGGGAGTCCATGATCACTGGTCCCCGAACTGCCGCACTGTCCTGGAGGGCTGCTATGAGTGAGAGCGCGACAAGGTGTTCATAACCTGCGGAACGTCCGGTGATCACCTCATCGTCGGGCCCGAGTATTTGGAGTCCGTATCCATCTGTGATGCTAAGCCGATGGAAGTCAGGTTCGGCGGCCAAAGTAACGAAGACTTCGGATGCCCGTTTTTCCACTTTTTGGCGGAGCTTGGCACGGTACGCCGTAATGGACTCGTCGAAAAGCTTGACCAGTTCAGCCGCGACCTGTTCTTTGAGGATGATGGATTGATCAGTCTTACCCGTGTGACGGCCAATATTGCGGATGAGCCCTTGGATGTTGCTGTCCTGTTCCTTGATCTGCTGATCGAGATCCTGAAGTCTCTCGTTCGCCCGGAAAATCTGCAGGTTTCGGTCCTTGCGCTCCGTCCTCAGTTGACGGATGGTGTCTTCCCCGATGACGTTTAGCTTCGCCTCGGAGTCATCCATTTCTTCAAGGATCTCGTGCCGTTCCAATTGGTACGAACGCAGTGCCTTGTCGCGGTCAATAACCAACCGCACATCCGTGGGGCTAAAGGCGCCCCACTTTTTCCTGGCCGCTCGAGACGAATCCAGATTCGTGCGAATTTCTTCGCTGTTGAGACCAATGAGCTGATCACGGAGCTCAGATAGGAGCCGCTCTCTCAGTTCGGGATCTGTGCCCCGGTGGCAGACCGGGCAATCTGTCTGGTGGTCCAGGTGCTCCAGGTCGCGCTCGAGAGCCTGGGCCTTGCTGAGGTCGGATTCGCTCTTTTCTATTTCGGATACCAAATGATCAACATGCTTTTGGGCGCGGGACGACAGCAGCAATTTCCAGAGATCCGGACCCACCTCGGTTAGAGCCTGGCGGGCAGAAACTTCGTTCTCCTCGGCACGCTTCAGATTTTGGCGCAATACATCGAGCCGATCCAACAGGACCTCGCTTTGCTGTTGCGTTTTGAGCTGTTCTTCCAACTCGTCGAGGCGTGTTTGCGCCTTCTGCAGATCCACGGAGATCTCCCCGGCAGACTGTTGCAGGCTGGACTTGAGGTCCTCGGCTTGCTGGAGGGCTGAGCCGAGGCGTTTGGTGTCCTCTTCCGTCTTTGCGATATCAGCCAGGCGTCGGGCTGCTGATTTCCGGTATTCCGCGACGTGCTCACGTGCCTGAACAACGAGGGGGATGCCCAAGACCCGCTCGATCTCTCTTTCGAGATCCTGGCCCTCAGGCGAATCGGTGTCCAGAAGGGCTTCATATTTTCGCAGCAGCTCGCCGTCAAACAGGAAAAACTGACTCACAGAGCGGGGAGCGAGCCGGTTCATGATCTTTTTTGCATCATCCTGCGCCAGGACCGCTCCATCGCGTTCGAGCAGCATCATCTCCCGCGGGTTTTCCCGCTCGTCGTACCGGCGCGTCAGTCGATACTTCATGGATTCGCTGACGAACTCCAGCACGGTTGCGAAGGACCCGTACCCTCGCTCCTTAGAAGACTCAGAGTTAGCCAGTTCGCCCGGCTGCTCGGGGCGATTGCGGCGAAGTATCTCCCCATAGAGGGCATAGCGGAACGCGTTGTGGAGCGTCGTCTTACCCCTGCCGTTGGGGCCGTACGCAATGTAGACGCCGTTTTCACGGGAGAAGGAGATGGTCTGCTCACCTTTGTATGGCCCAAAGTCCCGCAGCGTCAGGCTCGTCAGAGTCAACATACAGCTACCCCTTTTCGCCCTGGCCCGCGGCCCAGGCATTGATCATCGTCTCAGTACGTTTTTTGGCCTCGACAGGGTCTGAAGCGTACTGCACCTGAATGCCTAGAAGATCCTCTACTAACTTGACATCGATGCCTGGAAACTTCTCTTCTCGAACTTCTCGAACTGTCGAGTACAGCTCTGACGACTCGTCCTGCAATTACCCCACCCCATCTGTTTCTTCGTCTTCTTCATACCCTGCTGCCATGAGCCCGCTCAGCTCATCGAGCGTGATTCCCATGTCGATCACCTTGGCTTCGATTTTCGACAGTGAATCCGTGTTTAGCCCCCAAACCGCAAACTGCGAGGCCCTTGCAATCTCTCCAACTACGAGAGGCCAAGACGAATCACTCCTCTGTACCTGATCAGGCAAGACCAAGATGTCGTGCAATGTTGCAATGGTCTTGTTTGGTGCTTGCCTCAGAATGCGGCCGCGTCGTTGGATGAACTCCCGCTCATTGCGGGAAGATGCGATGACCAGGGCGTGCGTAGCGGAAGGAATATCGACGCCTTCATCGAGGCATCTGATCGATACAACGATCCCGCCTTCCGCGTCAAACATTCGCAAGGTGTTGGCTGGATCTCCACTCATCGCTGTGTGGTAGGCCCATGCCGTGATGCCCCGGTCAAGAAGGCCGATCCGCAGTTCCTCCACTTGCGTCTGGTTGTCGCAGTAAATGAGCCACTTCTGTTTCTCTTCCGGTTTGTAGTTTTCGGCGACCGTCTGGACTGCCGCCGGCACTTTGCGGGCAGCTGATTTCGCAATCCTTGCACGCTCGATCAGCTTCATCTTTAGCTGATCTGATGCGGGGGCAGTGCTGTCCTTGGACCGATCCATGGCCGTGCGTCGGCGGATCTCCGTTGTCAGGAGATCCCATCGTTCTTGCTCGTCATCTGTGAGGCTAACCCACTGGGGGTGGTAGACGTATTTGGCAAGGACATCATCATCCAGAGCATTCTTCAGCGTGTACCGATGAACGGTTCCATCGAAAAAGCCGGCGATCGCTGCTGTTCCTTCTGGATCATTCGCCCGGTCGGGGGTCGCGCTAAGGCCTAGCCGTTGGGGCGCTTGGAGCCAATCGAAGAGTTCGCGGTACTGCAAGCTGCCGGCGCGGTGAGATTCATCGAAGAGAACGAAAACGTCGGACACATGACGTTCAACCTGCGCTCTGAAGGCAGGCGTAGCTGCACTGTTGAGAACGGCCAGAATGACGTAAGGGTTGGACGGATCGCGCTGCTCCATAGCTGCCCTAATTAGGGGCATACGCCGCCATTCGTTGTGTCCAGCGCCTACGGCGATAACTTTGGCACCCAATATTTCACGAACATGGGTGAACCATTGCTCCAGTAGGAGCCTGGAGGGCACCAAAATGATGGGGATTAGGCCCTCTTGAATTGCGTTCTGTGCGCAGTACAAGCCGGAGACGCTTTTTCCTGATCCTGTGGCGTGGGCAAAGATGCCCCGATGACCGTTAGCCCGCCAAGCTTTGTACGCGTCAATTTGGTGCTGTCGTAATGTGATTCCTCCGACAGTCGGGGCTGCTGGTGCCCTGACAGGGGATTTCGTTGTATCTCGAAGGAGCGCTTCCAGATCGACGTCCCGGGCTACGATTTCAAGTTCTCTCTGGATCTCAGAGGGCAGATGCACGACGGTGACTCCCGGTACATTTCCTTCCCAGAGGTCGTTGAACCGTTCTGTGGCCTTCTGGGCACGTTCGGCGTCGCGTCCTCCAACCCAGGAAGGCCACACATCTATCGATTCAATGTTGCCGTGCTGGGAGAGCCCCAAGTAGGTTTCGTTGAGCGAACCTCGGAATCCAACGCTATTACCGTCTGAGTCCCGAAAGACGCCGACCTTGTCGTGAAACATGCTTTTGCTGTTGGATGCCGTGTGGGCAGACACCTTCGCTAGGCGAAGGTCGAGGTGGCCGCCGGCCACGAGGGCAGCCAAAAGCGTGGCCCCGACGGCCGCGGGAGAGTCCAGTAAGTCCCCAAGCTCGTTCAAGAGCACGTTGGACAGTTCAGCGTCATCTCTGGCGGAGTATCCGTAGACGAGGCCCTCTGCGTCCCCGGAACTCAACCTTGGCGAGCACAGGATGCGCATTTTCCCGCCGTTAGTCTGGATGAAGGACCCCAATGAGCCGTGCAAGAGGTGGAACACCGTGGAGCTGAAGAACCCCGTGATCCGGTCATAGGTCGTCGCCCGTTGAAAGCAGGGCCCGTAGAAGTCCTTCGCGATGTCGTCAGACTCGCTGGAATATTCCGTTTTCAGCTCGCCTAGCGTTCTGAGCATTACATGTCCCCCTTGAGCAGCGTTTCTGTGGAGCGCTGGAGCCGGAGGGCAATCGCCTCCGAAAGGCGTGCAGGCCGTGCACCGATTATGGTCTCGGTGCTCCTTGGGACCTTCAGCCGTCGTTGCCCTTCTGCCAATCCCGTTGCCAAGGCTGAGAAGACAATCTCTGGCGGGGCCTGAACGTTCTTCGAGAACGGGAAGCCCTCACCTGCATCATGAAGGTCCGTGTCCCACAAGATGAAGACGTCCAATTCAGTGTGGTACCCCACAACTATTGGGCGGATGCCATCGCTTCGATCGAATTCATACCTGGCTGTTTCCTCCGAGCTCTTTTCGATTCCTGCAGTGAGCTGAATCTTGAAGGTCCCCGCTTGCCGCTCTGACGAGTGCTGAGTGGCGTTGTAGACGTAGAAGCGTAGAGAGGTACGCAGCGGCAGGCAGGTCTTGACGACCAAAGGCTTCAGTTTGAGAGCCGCGTCCGCCGGCACTTCGGATATTGCGTCGGAAATTGATCGAACCAGGACTTGGTGAAGTTGAGTGCTTGTGATCGTTCCGTGGTCGGGAAGAGCTGCGCGGAACTGAACTTCAGACATGCTGAACCATGGCGGATCGAACAACGCCATGCTCATGCCCCCAGTCCCCAGAACCTTGATGAATGCTGGATCTCAGTGTCTCAGCTGGTTCTGCCGTTAGCGGTAAATCCGCACTGTTTCGCGTCTCCGATCCCTGGCACTGTCCAGCAGATGCTGTGCCAAAGAACGGCTAAACTGAGTTGCGCAGGTCTATCGAAGGAAGCTCATGCAAGAAATATTGGATGATCTGTCCGAACAGATCTGCTACACAACCGCGCTCGGTGCTCAGGTCTGCGGCGACAGCTTGGAGCTGCTCGGTCGGCTGCCCTCGGAAAGCGTCGACTTGTTCGTTACGAGTCCGCCGTTTCCACTGCTGCGCAAGAAAGCCTATGGAAACGAGGACCAGGAGCAATACGTAGCCTGGTTGGTGCAGTTCGCGAAACTGGCTCTGGATGCCCTGAAGCCGTCAGGAAGCTTGGTTATTGACATCGGGGGGGCATACCAGAAGGGGTCTCCGGTACGGTCGCTGCATCAATTTCGTGCGCTGTTGGCTTTTGTCGACGACCTGGGGTACTTCCTTGCAGAAGAGTTTTACTGGAACAACACCTCAAAGCTCCCCTCCCCAATCGAATGGGTCAACAAGCGCAAGATCCGAGCCAAGGACTCGGTTAATACAGTCTGGTGGCTCTCTAAGAGCGAGTTTCCTAAGGCAGACGTAGGTCGAGTCCGCGTTCCGTATTCAGCGTCCATGAGGAAGCTGCTGGAGAACCCGTCCAAGCACTACACACCCAAAGATCGACCTTCCGAACACAAGATCGGTGAGGCGTTCGCGATCGATAACGGCGGTGCCCTGCCAGGGAACCTGCTGTCGATACCTAACAGCCAGTCCAACGATCAATATTTACGCGACTGCAAAGCGATTGGTCTCACAGGTCACCCGGCTAGGTTCCCTGAGAAGCTCCCTGGATTCTTCATCGAGATGCTGACTGATCCGGGTGACCTCGTTGTTGACTTCTTCGGGGGCTCCAACACCACCGGATCTGCGGCAGAGAAGTTGAATCGGAAATGGCTAAGCTTCGAGTTGGACCGATCCTATGCGGCACTGTCGGCAGTGCGGTTCTTACCGCCGGACCTCCCCGCCGACTCGAAGCGGCTGATCGTCGAGCAGATTACGGCCGGGGCCACGGTGGAACTTCGCCCTAAAGCCTCAACCTAGGCGTTCTTCATGGCCAAACTCGTCGCTATTCTCCTCAACCCACCCTTGACCACCGGGGTTGCCTCGCTAAGACACGTAGAGGCTGCACGCCAAGCACTGGGCTGCGATTCCGTGACAGTGGCAAATCTCTTCGCTACGCCAACCCGATCGGTGGAGGACATCAACGTAGTTGGCACACGCGCAGACGGGTGGACTCAAGCGCAGGAGCAACTGCGGCGCGCTATCAGTGGCGCTGATCTATTGCTCGCTGCGTGGGGAATCAGCGGCTTGACCGGGGAAGCTGCAAGAATGCGGAAGTCCCAAGTGTCCTGGCTCGTGCGCGCCGCAAGCGAGGAGGGGATTGACCATCTGTGGACTGTGGGAGGTACGCCGCGTCATCCATCTCGCTGGCACCAATATGTCAGCGACAAGTATCAGCGTGCCGCCGGTGAAACTTTGGACCAAAGACTGTTGGCGGTCTTATGCAGAGCCCCCTTGACCGATTTCGGCTAAGAGGCTCGAACGCCGTATGACAGACCCACGTGCTGCACTACAAGGTGCGGATCAGGAGTGACGCTCCGGCATCGTCCTGTCAGGAAACTTTTTTGTCCCTGAATAGGTGCTGCCTTGAGCTTGGCTGACTGGATGAGGAGGAAGTCTCCTTGCGAATCAAGGACTCGAGGGTGGAGGCTCCAGGCTCTCCAACCTGGAGGACCGGAGAGCCGCCACTAAGCTACCGGCACGCAAAACGTTCGTTCCGTGCTTGAGTGATGGGGGCGGGTATGGCGTTTATGGGCTGGGAGGACGGCCCCTGGACCTGCCGGTCTGCCAGCCGGGAACGGCGTCGTTAAGAAGCTCGATCTTGGCGGGGTCGAGTTCGCTGCGGCGGTGCTTTTGCCGCTGGGCGTGGATCCACACTCCGAGAGCATGTTCCCGCTCTGAGGCGAAGTGGTGGTGGCGGGGCCAGTCGTTGCCGTCGGCGCGGAAGGCCACAAGCTGGGCGAGCCGGTCATGCCACCTTGCCTCGTCTGCCGCTGCCCTGTGGTTCCCGTCCCAGCCGGGGACCCGGTCGAGGCCGTCACGGTAGGCCGGGTGAAGGGTGCCCTCGGCTGCTTCGCGCCGGCGGTCCGAGAGCCACCGGGCCATCGACCGTTCACCCTCGTCCTGGGATCGGTCACGGGGGAGACGGCCTTCATCGGTAACCCAGCTGACGATCTGTTCCATGCGGACAAGGTCCACAGGGAAACGTCTGGATTTGGTGCCGGCGGCGTTCAGGTGTGCTGCCTCGAGCCCCGGGTCCTGGCGGCGAGCGATGACCAGGTGGTAACCGACGCTGGCCGGTTCGGCGCGCACCAGCTCAGCGATGCGTTTCGGGCTCAGCCCGAGCCGGTACATCAACACCCATTCCGCGTCAGGAGCGCGCCGCAACTGCCTGTCCATGATGGGTGTCATCTTGCCACGGTGCCGGCTCGGAAGTGGGCTAGGCAGATGCAAAAGTCCGGACTCGTCGCTAATAAAAATCAAGCGCGCTTCCAAGGATGGACCGTTAACGATGGGCCGCCGTACGAAGATGGGATCGATTTCTGGGACAAGATCGAGGCCGACCTGTCCAGCGATGACGTACCCAGCGCAGCGGCCAAGCTTCGCAGAAATTTGGAGGCGATTCTCACCGATCTTACGTCGGTCCTTAAGGGACAAGTCGTGTAACAGAGTGACGCCAGGTACGAGTTGGGTGAGCTCCTCGCATCTGTCAAAGCTCAACACAATAAGCTCCTAGGCGTTGCGGCGAGCGTGGCAAACTCCTGGGCTAGCGCCGCGGACATCGCTCAAATAAAGGCCCTTCAAGAAGAACGGAAGGCAGCGTCGCTATCCCAAGACAACGAGTCATGGGCCATCAACCCAGCTGTCCATTTCAATGACTGGGCGTCATTCTCTTCGGCTGACTTTAGACCAGTCGCTCAAGCCTTGCGGACCTTCCTAGACCTTTTCCTGTGCACCAACGAGCAAATGTACTGACTGGATCCATCTGGTCCAAAATGGGTCAACCAAAGAGGAGCTGCGCTGTCGGTGCGGCGGCTACAACCTCAACCTCCACAAGAAGTAGAGAACATCCGACCTGAGACCGTCCCACAACCAAATGGGACAGACTTCTCGCCCCGGAGGCCCCTCTATAGCTGCAGGTTCCACTGAGGTCGTTGCCCAATGGTGCACCAGACGTATTGATGCGGCTTCCTGGTGGTGGAGGAACTGTCGTCAGTACAAGGTGACTAACTCCACCAGCCCCTCTCTCCAGCAAGTTCTTGAGCAAGCACGAAATGCTGCGTATCAATTCATTGTCAAGGGTGAGACTTCCGGTTTGGGCTGGGATGAAGAGACCATTACCAACATCATGCTCGTCGAGGTCCCCCCGTTGGTGAAGGTCGTTCCTTTCACCAAGCTTCAAGAGGGGGGCGATGAGCGGTTGAAAGAGCACGGTGCCGGTATGGGGGCTGACTGGTTGTGGTGGTGGGTTGGCGATGACGGCGCATCCTTCGGCATGCTTGTGCAAGCGAAGCGACTGAAGAAGGACAAGAACGAAGAATGGCTCATCGACTTTGGATATAAGTCGGGGAAGCAGTGGCAAGATCTACATGCAACGGCAGATGTCCTCCAAGTAGCGCGGAGCTACGCGCTTTATCTTGGTTCTCCGAACTACAGGAAGCCCGTTGGATGCGGTGTAAAGAACCAGCCTTCCGATTATGAGCAGTGTGACCGTTGCGTCCGTAAATCGGTTTCGTTCTACCCGTCCGTACTGGCCGACGGCATAGGAACACAGCCGAAGGTTGCCTATGAGCAATCGATCCCAATGGAGAGTCTCGCGGATCCACAAGCGGACACTGAAACGCCTCGTGCACAGGAACGGACTTACGGACTTACACCGGAGTTGAAGGAATTCATGACCACCGAAGCGGCCGGTGTCCCCCAGGCGGTGGCAAAACAGCTCGTGTCTAAGGCGAGGGAAAGGCGATATTGGCAATTCGAGCTTATGGAAGAGAACCTGACTCGCGAGGATCAGATCAGTGAGGATTTTGTGTTCGAGTCGTTACCACTCGACCGGGGACATCTCTCCGCCCCTTACTTCCTTCAAATACTCCGGGGGTTGCGTCGAACTCCGCCGGGATACGTCCTCAACGTTCTCAACGAGGATTCACCTGTTGGACTGGACACAACCAAGTTGGCCGGCTTAGTAGTCGTCAGCGCTGGTTCCTTCAACTGACTCGTCTCAAACCCAAGGCAGCAGGACGCCCTGCCGCGACCATCCTACTGCCCTTGTCGGCGTGCCATTTGGAAACGTGAGGGCCATAGACTGGCCCGGTGTCTGAAACGGGAGAATGGCTGGGAATTGGGTAACGAATTTTGGACGATCTTTGCGGCTGTGGCCACTGCCTTCGCCGCACTCGCCGCGGGCGTCAGCGCGATCATAATTGCCTTCCAAACTGGCGCCACGGCAAGAGCGGCCACGGCCACGGCTGAATCTGCGCGGGAGACTGGACGGGCTGCTGACGCGACGGAAGCCACGGTCCATGCAGCAACCAGATCGCTGGAGTTAGCCCAAGTCCAGCAAAAGCAAACGCTCTATATGGTTTCCGAAGCGGTTAAGAGCCGGATCGATGCGTCAATGCCGCGGTTCCGCGTACTAATAGACGACGATATCGAGTGGCCCCCGCTGGTTCCTGCTCCACTCGTCGATGCTGATCCCATCCCGCTGACCGCGAATCATGAGTTCATTCTCCCTCGAGATAAGGATATCCGCGTCCTGGTTAGGCTTGATATCACGGTCATCAATGATGGGCCGGGGGCGGCGCACTTTCGGTTCAACGAACTACTAACAAATGGTGATGACGAGCTTCGAGAGATTGTCCTGCCTTCGGGGGATACTCTCAGCGGTTACCTGTACCACGTCGAGCGCACTGTCCAAGAATGGATCGAAATATATAACCGGCGGCGCAACGGAACATCACCCGGGCACGAATTTACAGTCACCAGCGTTAGTCCCATGGACACGGGCGCCCTCGACACGGCAAGAGTTGATTGCGACGGAACCATCGTGGAACCAATCCCGTCAATGGACGGCCATTGGAGGCTGGTTGATCCTAAGGGTGAAGGCAGCAGCCTAGGGACCGGAACCCGACCGATACAGCGCAAGTATTACCTTTCCATCCGAGACAACAAGCTGCTGCCGGACTATGACTGGGAGTCGCTAAGCCTTGAATCATGACGTTCTTCAACGGCGTCTAGGCTCCACACCGCCACTGAGAAATAACGCGCCGTTCCAACTGTGACCCGTGGGGGAGTGTCTGCCCGGGGTGTCCCGGTTCCCAGGAAATGGAACACTCAGGAGCCTCGCCGCGGATCCCGTTGGCGTACGATCGACTGTTGATTGATTCCTTGGGGGTTTGTTGAAGAAGCCAAAATGGTTGTGGGACGTTCTGAAAATCGTGGCGGGTTTGGTTGCAGCAATCACGCTGGGTCTCTCGAAGCTACCCGACAAGCCTGTCTCGGGATACGTGCCACAAGTGCCGGGGGTGCCGGTTCCTCTGACACCCGCTTTCATGGGCGTCGCCCAAGCGGACTGGCTCACAACGTCGGTCATCTCCGGGATTTTGGCGGCAACCATCGTTGCCGTGGATGGCGGATTCAGCCTCCTAAGGGCTAAAAGGGTGGAACGCGACGAGGCAGTGAAGAGCGAGATTCGGCGCGTCATCCTTGGTGTGTTGAAGACCCTCAGTGAGAGCACAGAGATTAACATCGTTTATCTGGGGGGCTCTGTGTTCACCTACAAGAAAACGAGGCAAAGCTTCAAGCTCGTTCCCTTGGAGCGTTACCGCTTGGACGACTACCCACCTCGCTCAAACATTCAGTGGGCTGGAGCCAAGGGTGCCATCGGGGCTGCAGCGGCTTCTAGGAAAACTGTGCACTGTGACTGGGTGGATCTGTCCAGGGCTCTGAACAACAAGGATGAGTCGGCGAACGACATCATCGCCTCGCTGGATCCCAGTGAACGCTTCGGCTTCACCGATGAGGAACTGCGAGAGATGGCGGGCAAATACTACGAGAGTCTCGCCACCCCGATTCTGTCAGTGGATGGCACTAAGCTTCTAGGCATCCTAGCGATCGACATTCCGAACCGCGGGGACGTGGAGATAACGCAAGCTCTACTGGGCGGGCGGGATAGGGAAGAAAAGCTGGCCGTTCCCGCGGCGGCCCTCATCGCCTTGAAGATGGACCCCAGCTACAATTCGAACTAGAAGGAGGCTCTGATGACACACCAAGTACCATCGCGAAAGCCCCTGGAAGACGACGCACTATTCAAGACGTTGCGAGGCCTTCATCCTTCGGAGGCTCAACTGCGGGATATCGACATCGTTGAGAAAGCGACGTTGGATCGGCTGAAGGTCACCGACAATATCTCGGTGAAGCTCGTCCGCGGCCGTAGGGAAGCGAAGAGAAACGCTTCGACGACGCTGCACCGCAGATAAGTGAGGATAATGCCTCACCCGCTTACGACCCCGCCTCCCCATGCCCGGTGACCACCTATCATCTGTGAAGCTGAGAGCGGCCTACTACCGGAAGAACGGCGGCAGGGGAGGGCCTGGTTCTGGTGCTGGCGGCCGCCAGGTGTGCTGCCTCAAGCCAGGGGTCTAGGCGGCGCGATGACGAGGTGGTAACCAACCGTTGCGGGCTCGGCGCGCACCAGCTCAGCGATGCGTTTCCGGCTCACCCCGAGTACATCAACACCCATTCCGCGTCAGGAGCGCGCCGCAACCGCCTGTCCATGATGGGAGTCATCTTGCCACTCGGTCTGCCGTTTAGGGCAATGTTCCGATGCCGACGAGTGGTGACACTGATCAGGATGTGCACCATTCACCCAGACGGACAGTGACATCCAAGCCCGTCAACGTCAGCCAATCCAGCACCGCGCTGAGACTCTCCCTCTCCAACAATTGCCACTTATAGGCAGTTTAGCCACTTATAGGAAAAACCCAATAACCCCCTATAACTCGGTATAACCGAGGGATTGAACCCAGCTGCACCCCTTTGGCCTGGCTCTGGCGTGCCGCCGTGGTTCAGCGTGGGTCGCGAATCCGAGGCGAATGGCTTCGACCTCGTCGTTGCTCGGGTTGAGCTGTCCGCGGCGTCCAAGCCCATAGTCCTCCGCGGTCTCCCGGGAGCGGGGCAGGCGTTCCAGTCTTCCTGCATGTTCCTGGCAGGGCCTCGATCAAGGTGTCCGGCGCGTGCCAGCCCACGTGTCGGTCCGTGCGGGTCGTGGCGCGGAGACCGATCAGATTGCTCGGCTCTAGCCGAGCCCTGAAGGCGAAATAGATCCACAACATAATGACCGTTATGTTGTGGGCATTGAAGTCAAGGGTGCTCGGCGCAGAAGCAAAAACGGTTCCCACTGATACGCTCGCCACCATGTCGAAGACTGTGTCGTCCGCCGAGACGAAGCCCCGATGGCAATTGATAGCAGAGAAGCTGGAGAGTCTGTCGGGCGCGCCTACCGATGAGCAGATTCAAATCGCAGCCGCCACAGGTATCAATGTCCCGTCTGATGTTCCCGCGCCCGTCGCGGCTGTCATCATGCAGGAGGGGTTGTCGTCCGTGTTGTTTCGAAAACTCGGAAAAAAGGTAGATATCCCCGAAGCCCTTACTGAGCTCGAAGATGACCTTGAAGTAATGGAGCCTGCATTTCTAAGAACTGGCGCGACCGAAGAGGTTAGTGCCTGGTTCCAAGCCAGATACATGCTGAAGACAGCGCGAGGTCTCCGCGACTTGAAACCATCTGAGGGTGACGTCGTATCTGCCCCTTCAAAGCCGAGCAGTAATCGGGTTATTTCGAGCATCGGCGAAGACGGTCGTGTGCATTTTCGAGGCAGGCCCGCCGGGCGGGCCTGGCCCAACAATCTGGTCATGGTTGAGCCGGTAGGGTCCCCTCAGCATGCTGAAGCGGCAGCTGCCGTTGATGCCGCGTTGCGTAACGCCTCTGCTTATAACTCAATTAGCCACGAGAGGTTCGTGGCGCTTGAGGAGTTCGCGCTAGAGAAGAATGCCCCAGAGCCTGAAGCAGTCCGCGCATTGGAGGAGCTTCTAGAGTCCGGGGAGAGGATGGAGGCACCGTTCCAGAAACTGCTGGAGATGTATCCTGCATTGCTTGCTTCCACTGTCATGGGTGGTTGGAAGACGTTTGTCATGCCTCAAAAGCGTCTCGGATCGGAGTACATTCCTGATTTCCTGGTACTAGGAATCAACAGCGTTGGTCCCCAGTGGGCCACGGTCGAAATCGAGGCTGCAAGGCACTCGATAGAAAACAATGACGGGACCTTGTCCGGCGCGACGAGGCACGGTGTGAAGCAAATCCAAGACTGGCGAGACTGGATGATGACCAACGTGGCCTACGCCCAGACTGAGCTTGGTTTACACGGGATAACGAACAGGGCTCCTGGCCTGGTCATCATCGGACGAGACAGCCCATCATTTAGTAGGCAGCCGGCACGTGCTCAGTCTGCTGAAGATGCCAGGATCGACATCCATTCATGGGACTGGCTGCTCCGTCATGCGAAAAAGATGATGGAGGACGGATCGCAAGTATCTGATTTCGCAACTAGTAACGTGGAAAGCCAAGCAAGTTCATAGACGTTCAATACCGGGGGATCACAGTCGGTTCTGGCGGTTGCGCGGGCGACCGTCGGTGGACTGCTGCCGTGTCGCAAACGTGTGCGTAGCCGATCGGTGTCGTTGTAGGCTGCTCCGATGTGTCGCGTAAACAAACAACGGTGAATTCACCGATTCAGTCAGAGGTTTCGAGACATAGTTACGGGAGTCGCCAGCCGCGGACGAACCCACAGCCCCGCCGTTCAAGGGGCCAAGGTCGGCAGCTGGGGTTGAGCGGCCGGAACGCCGAATCAGGATGAAAGAGTGTAGCTGGTCAGAATCCAGGGTCGGTATCAAAGGTGGTCGATGGCCGTGACGGACCGTTCTGACTGTCCGATTAGGGCATAACCCAACTCGACGACGGATCTACGGCCTGATGGGTGTCAGGTTAGGGGCGGAATCCCTATTTTTCGGCCGAATTTCCGGAAACTCATAGACTTCAACCTGACATTTCAGGCAAGTTGAACAGTGCCGGCCCTTCAGCATTTAGGAACAACCGACAGCGTGTGGCCCCTGTGCCGCGACTTGGGTCATTGCATCAACCTGTCCCTTCCGTCGAAGCATGTTCACCAGAATCACGGAAGGTTCGCAAGCAGGAGAACCCTGTCCAATAATGCTCGACGTCCATATTGGCCAGCGTGAAGGCGAAGGATTGTGCCTCTCGAAGGGCAGAGCCCAGCCGGACGGGATCAACGAATTCAATCAAGAGCCGGAGCTTGAGGACCCACCGTCCCGAGAGGCTGGCGATGTGGTACTGGGTCACTTCTTCGTCGTAAAAGCGATCGAGCAGCTGGTGGCTCTGATCGTTGCGGATGTTCTTCATGGTCTTGACCCAAGCGGTCAGGTCCGGCCCGCAGAGACCCGGCGCCATACTCAATACTGGGGCTGCCAACTCCGCCACACGTTGCTGGTAGCTGGGCTGGTCGATATGGTTGAGGGCTTCGCTGAACAACCTGCCAGCAAGGGCTTCATCCTCAAAGCCGCTTTCGACAAGAACCTTGACGCCGGCTTTTCGTGCTGCGCGCGTGGCGCGCTTTACAACGCCATTACTGAGTGGGGCGAAGGGGCGGCGGCGGTCCCCGATCAACCGACGGTGAAGTCCCTCAAGGGCAGTAGCTACCGCCTGGGCGTCGATCTGGAGTACGCCGGCTCTGGCGGAAGCAATGTAGGGCAGCGGGTCCAGCTTGAACGCCATAGGTAACCAGCGAGCCAAGTGTTGGAGTGTGATCTCGTTGAGCGGCAGAAGCTTAGTTCTCGAAAATCGTCCCCCGTCCGACGAGGGTGGTGAGCATTTGTACCAATTTTTGTCTTCAAGCTGAATCTCCACGTGAGACAGATCAATCGAGCAACCGGTCCACAGCACCAGGAATTGGGTGATCGCTGTCATGGCTCCCTGCCGAACGACGCGTAGTTCAGCGGGGTCCGACAGCTCCATTTCCAGACCTGGTCTGTTCTCAAAGGCCCAAGGTTTCAGTGCACCGCGCAAAGGGCCGTTGGTAACAGCAGCCGGAGGGTCGTTAAGCCATCCAGCGTCACCGGATGAGAAGTTCCAAGCCCACCGAATGCCACGAATTGGGTGCTCATCGCTATCGATGTGAGTGCCCAGGACATAAGAGGAGCCGGTGAACCTCTGAGTAAGGGGACCAAGAAGAACAGAGCCGGTGTCCATGTGGGCACCGAGAAGCGTTACGCTGGCCTGCCCATCCAGCTCACCGAGGATGGTGCGAGGCGCGAAATCCGCAGTGATTGCTGCGGGGTCGGAGCTGACGGCCACGTAGCCTGGCTGGATGTCGAGGCTTTCGGGGGTGACGCAGAATCCCTCAAGCTCCAGAGAATAGCTGCTTGGATCCAACGTTAGGGTCCCTGAGACGCGTGGGCCACTGCCTGCCCAGAAGGTTCCTGCTATGTCATCGCTCACGCGGCTACGATATCTGAACCGGCGGCTGCCGATGTTGTGCCGCCATTCTGAGGGGTATTTCTGATCAGGCTATTGATGCTCCAGGAAGGGCACGTCAAGCCGACTATTTAATGTCGGCCGGGTACGTAAAGGCCGGCTCGGACGACGTGGAGGGCAAGTTCCGGTTTTACGAAACTAGTGCCGGTATGGGAGGCGATCCGGGAATGAAGCTTTCGAACGCCCAGTGCCTTCCGCACTACATCGCAGGCAGTGTTGAGTTAATTCGCGATGATCGTGTCGTTGGAGGTCAACTGGCCGTTGAGGACCTTGGAGGCCCCGTCGTCGTCCTGGGCTTGAAACTGAGTCAGGTACCTCCAAGCCCATTGGCGGCCATGGGCAGCTGCTGAGCAAAATTGCCAGGTCAGTGCGGCGTTTCGAATGTGGAAGTGCTTGGAAATTTCTTCGATGAGGGGCAGATGTTGGGGAGCCGACTTAACTTCTTCTTGGGTAAATCCGTGCCGGTCCAGGCAAGCAGTGAAGATGTTTAGGAGATCTTTGTCTATCTCAGCCTTGGGGTCCACGGTTCTGGCTGCGCGTCTCTGATCAAGGAGACCGCGATACTCCAGCGTGAGTGCGCGTACAGCGACCGAGCGTGGATCATCCTGTTGCAGGACCCAAAGAGCCGTGGATGCGTTCTCGATTGCTCCACGAATCAGGGTGTACGGGGCAAATATGTGCTGCGAGCCGGCGTCCACCATCACCATTTTGAGGGCGTGGAGATGGTCCACTGCGGTGAGCAGGAGGTATCCGACTATATGGGAAGCCTGATGGGGTTCGCTCAGGGCGTCAGCAACGTGCAGAAGCGACCCTGGCGCAGCGGTGTATGACTCAGTGTTTGCTTGATGCCAATCACTGATTTCGGCGAAATCTAGCCGCATCCCCGCCCAGGCCCGCGCCGATTCGCTCGTTCGTGACCCCGCAAGGCCATTTTCGTCAGCAATCAAGGCAGAGTCCCTTGGGTGGGGTTGCTTGAAGATCATGTCAGCTCGTTCCTTTGGCACGTGCGTGATCCCGGAGAACGTTGTTCAGTTTCTTGGCGAACTGTTCCTTGTTGAAGGGAACATTCTTGTATTGGACGCGGACGATGACGGCCGAATCGGCTTGGAACGAGACCCCGAGCAAGGACTTAAGGTCTTCATCCGGCACCAAGCTTCCGTCTTCAACTTCGACCTCATAGACCGACCCGCCGCCAGCCCGCTGGGCTTTGGCTGTTGGGTCGGTCCACATGCCGGCGTACACCCGGGCCAGCTTTACATCCGAGGTCAAGTACACCTTGTCCGGCCGTTGGGCTATGTCGGTTAGACCGCCATCCAAAGTTGACTGCAGCGTGGTGGACAAGGCTCCAGTCTTGCTGGGTGGCAATATGAGGCCGCTGTCCTCGAGCCCAGGAGCGCCGCCGTGGAAGAGGAAGAGTTTCGTCATTGATCGATCCTATGAGTAGAACCGAAGAAGAAAGTCCCTTCCGGCTGGGCAAGCCTTGCGTCACGATTTTGTTATGCATAGCCGACCCTTCTGACGAGCTCCCGCGATCAGTGCACGGCCGGTGCCAACGGCTCGCAGTGCCTCGGTAGTCGGTCAGTATTGATGCGCAGGGTGCCCCTAACCTGCCGGGCAGGTTTGATCGAGTCGCACCGCCAGCCACCCGGGGACTCGGCCCCTCTGGCTCACTTGGCACGGGTCCGGTAGCTATCTCCGGTACACAAGGTGCATGGCCGAATGGGCGGAAGACCTCAGCAGTGAACCCGAGCAGGTCGAACAGCTCATTATCCGACAAGACTGAGGTTCACCCTGAGCTGCTGGGCCGGACTCGGCTAAGCGCCGGATTCGTCCCCCTTGACCAAGGCGGCCCAGCGGGCTGCGATCCTATCAAGCGGATCGAGGAAGTGATCATCCAGCCCCGCGATCGAGGCGTAGCCGGCCAGGCCCAACATCAGGCTGTGAGACATGCGACTTTCTACGCTGTCCGCCGGATGTAGCGGCTCCATATGGAGGTCATACCCCGGGTCGCTCGACATCTTCTCGTAGTAAGGTCGCGCGCTCTCGATAGTCGGGTGGGCCAACTGTGACAACTTCAGCCAGGCGATGTAGGACGACTTCAAGGCCGGGTCCTGGTCAACGACATGCTTCAGGTGCTGGAGGTTATCCTGACTCTGGAAATCCTCGCTGGCCTCGTCCATCTCCGCATCCATTGTGGCCAATTGCTCGTCCGTGAACGACCAGCTATCAGATTGTGCCTTCTTCATCCTCCGGATCGACGCACCCCGGGTCCGAAGTGCGATTTCGAAGGCAGTGGTCCGCGCGGTAATGGCCCAGTGCAGTCGCATCGAATGCTCCAACGCTGTGCGTTCCAGGGGTGCCGCTTCCTGCCTAAATCCATTCTTCTGCAAAAGAACGGCAGCCTCCGCACTGCGGATCATGCGAACCAGCCAACCCCAACCAAGGGCATCTGCGGCGGCCCTGGACCTGTCTTCTCGGGTCCAGTCACCGGCCGGAAAACGAACAGGAGACGGTGCTTTGCGCCAAAGTTCCACCAGGTCAGAAAACACCGCTGGAAAAGAATCGTTGTTGCCCATGCCCTTCAACGTAGATGCGGAGGCAGGCGTCCGACAAATTCGTAGGGGCCGGCAGGGGAGTCCTGGCGATGGTGCAGCGCACGTGCGGAGTGTAGGAAGGTAGGAGTGCCACAAGAATTCTGTTACTGCTGCGTTACCGCAGAACCATTCCAGACAAAGCGAAAGGCCCTGCTTCCCTTTGTTTACAAGGGAAGCAGGGCCTTCTCATATGGCGTTAACACCCATTGTCGGTTTCGGCGACGGAATCCGAAAAATAGGACGAAAAACAACCGGTATGCCTCGGTAGTGTTGGCCAGAACTGGTTTTCTGAAATGAAAGCTACGTTGGTAGGTTTGACGTGTCGGGCGACGTGATCGGCTATGCGAGGGTCAGCCCCCGGGGACAGTCTTTGGATCCCCAGGTTGCCAGGAATACGCTTCACGGGCGACGTAGGACCGGGCGCGGTGGATGGAATGCTTGGATTACCTGCAGCCGGACAATGTCCTGATGGTTGCTGACCTCACCAGGCTGGGGCGCAGTAAGTCGGACCTGGCTGACATTGTGACAGTGCTGGGGAGCAGGGGGATAAGATTCCCTTCTCTGGCTGAGCCGTGGCTTGATACCACGAGTGCGCACGGCAAGCTCACCTTTGTGGACGCGACTCCATCCCCGTCATGATCGTGGCCAGCCCGGAAGAAGCCGACCGACTCTACGCGCAGGTCGTGGAGAACATCCAGCCCACCGAACTGACCGAAGCCGACGAGGCAGACGCCTACCGCCGGCTCTCGCGCATCGGCGTCTCGGCCGCCGCGATCGCCAAGAAGACAGAACGGACCAAGAACATCGTTGAAAGCGCAATGCGCGCTGAAAGCCAAAGCCACCACAGGCGGTGCCCAGCCAATGATCGCGCTGATCGCGACCAGGACACTGTTGAAGTCGGTGAAACCGCCGAGCAGCAAAGCCCCGAGGATCATGGTCCTGGGCTCGAAGCTTACGGTTGAGAGGTCCACATCGGGTATGTCGAGTTTGTCGAGGAGGAAGAGGTAGCCGACGGCGTTGATGCTGAAGAAGACCAGGATCTGGACAATGTCGACCATGAACGGGGCGATCACTTTGCCGATGATCTGGGTGGTCGGTTCACGGTCGTGAGGATCATTTCCGTGACTGTTTTAGATCCTGTCCGGCCGCGTGCAATCTCAGAGCCGATTGCTCGGCCAAATGGGGCTTTGCCGCCCATCGGCTTAATCGTGGAGTGCAGCCCTGTTCATAACCGTTGGATTGGCGCCCAGGCGAGACAATTCGGAGCCTGGATGTAATAGGTACTTGGCCAAGGGGCGCCCGGCCTGACTTGGGATGGATCCGGGGAAATCAGCAGAACTGAGCCTGGCCAGATTGGATCGGGCAGCACTTCGATCCAGGCGCGCTGAATGTGTTCGAAACGGTTCCACCTGATCGTTATCCAGGATCCCGTGGGTTCGAGGGAATCGACGCTCAGAACTGTGACCTCTGCTGTGGTCTGGTGCGCCAGCTTTGCCTCGTCGAAGCGATTCCACTTTTCGTTTGCGGCCGCTGTCCAAGAACGAAGCCGGCGCAGGCGCACCAACCAAACGGCGCCAGCAACAGTGGTGGCCAGGAGGGCTGCAGGGGCCATCGCTTGCAGCAGCAATGTAGGCGGCCAGCTGGCGGCCATAATTCCCAGAAGGTATGTGACACACATCGAGAGAGCCACGCTAGTCAGAACCAACGCAGGTGTCGCAAGCTTCGGTCTCAGGACTGGGTTTGCATCCATGGACTACCTTCTCGACTAGTTTAGAGTTGCCAGCCGACATTGATAAGACGTTCTTCCGAAGCAATTGGGACACCAATCCACTTCGAAGCTTGAAGGTGGCGGGCTGAGGAGAGAGCGGCTCGATCAACAAGGTGGCCGATAATTGCATGCTGCTCCTGTTGCTCCCTGTCGTAGGAGTCCGGAACAGGGCCCCACGGGAGGTGCGAATCATCGATACCCCAACGGTCCCTGTGGATGGCGACCTGGCGAATGACGCTGGTCGCGTCCTCGGGAAGAGCATTTGGACCCAAGGTCGCCAAAAGCGTCCGTTTCCATTCGGTGTCACGCATCATGGCGTCGTGGGTGACACGGTTCATCCGCTGCTGGATCCGGTTCTGAACCTGGTAGATCATGTCGGCCAGATCGGGACGAGAGGTGCGGACAGTTTCAGCCAAGGGATCATTGCCATTGGCGGGCATCCCGGTCAGAAACTGACGGAGTCTGGAGTGGACGACAGCCGCCATACCTCGAGCCGACGCGCCTGTTTCCAGGGCAGCGATGACAACACGTTGCGTGCCCTGACGGCTAACGCCAGTCGACCGGCGCCAGGCTGCGACAGCCGCTCCCCACGAAGGTGACTGCTGGAGTTCGGACGCCCTGCCGGGAGAGCGAGTCTCAAGGAACCCCGCAAGGTCCTCGGCGGCTGCGATTTGTGCGAGGTAGTCGTATTCAGCGCTGAGGTGTTCCAGACTGTCCGCCTTCGAATGCTCGGCGTCGCGGACTTCGTGGGCTGTGCGTTCGGCGCCTTCGGCGGCAAGGATCTCGCCAAGGATCTGGCGCCACGAGGCTTGCAAATAGGGATCCAGGGGCTCGTCGTTCGAAGGATCGTTTTCGCTGACATACGCGTGATTTCCCGATCGTCCGCGGGTCATGCTCACGTACAGCAGCTCGCGGGTGAGTCGTCCTTGTGTGACCACAGTGTGTCCGGTGTCCACGGTGATGCCCTGCGAACGGTGGGCCGTCGTCGCATATCCCAGCTCAACCGAGGTCTCAACATACTCTTGGCCAAGAGCAACCATGGCGCCAGTGTCCCGGCGAACCGCCGTAAGTGAGCCGTCGCGCCTGCCAGTTCGGACGACGTCGAGCATGGTTCCGTTCCGGATGAAGTCACCGCTGCTGTCGGTGATGGTGCGGTCATTGTGGCGGGCAATGACGGTGTCGCCAGCGCCGGCCCGCGATCCGTCGCTGAGCGGAACAGTGTGTTCCGCGTCTGCGGAACCGTGGATAACGCGGTCGGCCTGGGCGCGCTGGTTGAGCATGCTGACCGTGTCATTGTCGGCCGCGATGAGAATGGACGACTTGCCTTCATGGAGGTCCGATTGCCAGCTCAGATAGGCTTCGTCGACCATGTCGACGTACGATCCGTGTTGGATGCGTTGGTGCTGGTCATAGTCGGAGATTGCCGCGAAGTCCCCGGCACGGAGTTTCAGCGATGCGTCCTGCTCCCACTCCTGTTCGAACCGCCAAATCGTGCTCAGCCGCACCGTCTTGCCCTGCCGGTCCAGCCATCCGAGGATACCGCCAGCATCTATGGCATCCAATTGCCCGGGGTCGCCCACCAGTAGCACTTTGGATCCGGCGTCCCGCGCCTGCTGTACCAGCGCGGACAGCTGAAGGGTGGACACCATGGAAGCCTCGTCGACGACGACCAGCTGGTTCGGATGAAACCTCCATCTGTCCTGTTCGGCAGCGAGCCGAGCGGCTCTCTGAGCGAGCTGAAGGGACAGCGGGCCGGGAGTAGCGCCGACGGTGAGCTGTTGCTCCGTGTCGAAGAACTGTGCAGCCCGATGGCCGGCTCCCTGGCCGACAGACTCGTAGAGCCATTTCGCGACGTTTTCCGTGGCCATTGCCAGCTCTCGCCCGAGGACCTCGGCGCTCGCCGCAGCCGGCGCCAGTCCGACGACGGCACCTGCCCCAAATTCCGCTTCCCAGGCTGCCTTGACCACGCCGAGAGTGGTGGTCTTGCCGGTTCCGGCGGGACCGACGACGGCATCAAGCCGGTTGCCGCTGAGCAGCACTTGGGCCGCCGCCCCGAGCTGGTCGCTGTGAAGTTCAAGCCGACTGCGGTGTTTGTAGCCGGCGAGCGATTCCATGGCGACGGCCGCGCTCACCGCAGGGCCGCCGTCGTCGTTCATTGCCGCCATGACGACAGCCTCATTGGCGAGGGTCGCCGTGTCTGTGTAGAGCCGGGAACCGTGGAAGTCGAAGATGCTGCGGTTTGCGAAGCGGAGATCAGGCTGCGCGCTGACGGGGGCGGTGTAACGGTACTCGTTGAGTGGAACGGACTGGTTTTCAGCGGCGGTGGCAACGGCATCGATCATGGTGTTGCGGCCCGCCGGCGTGTTGCAGCGAATGTCGGCGCAGACCCGTTCGGCTTCCGCGAGGAGGTTCCACCGGTTCCAGGTGGCGCGTTTCATCGCGACGCGCTCGCGGGTCAGTGAGCCGACAGCGTCGATCCAGTCGGCCGTGAAGTCACAGGTGCGGTAAGGGGCTGCGTGGGAGCGTCGCACGGTGTTCGCGAGAACGAGGCTGGGCTCGAAGCCGTTGGCCGCTGCGCGGGCCTGCCACTGTGCGGAGAGCTGATGAAGTGGCGCGGCGGATTCAGGTTTGGCCGTGCGGGTGGAAAGGGTTGCCTGCTGCCGGAGCTTGATGGTGGTTGTGGCGGTTGGGGGAGTGCTGTGGCTGGCGGTCCATTCGGCGACGAGGCGATCGGTTTCGAGGTCGATGAGGCGGGAGCGGTTGGAGAATTCGCGGACCAGCACCTGGTCAACGCCGGTGAGTTGCTGGCTGGGGTTGTGCGTGTTCGCGGCCGGTTCGCGGATGTCTGCGTCGGTGCCGAGATTCCGGTGGAGTGCGTCGAAGAGGAGACCGTTGTAGTGCTCGCTGGCAGCGACCGCGGCCTTGTAGAGCGTCCGCGAATCCAGCGTGACCCACGCACCGTCGGTGATCCGCTGGACGCGGTTGGCGATGACCAGATGGGTGTGCAGCTGAGGATCCCCGGCACGGGACTCCCAATGGTCGAAGGTGGCGGCTATGGTGCCGCCGGTGCCGAGGTGGGCGACGCCGTTGCGGCCGGCCCGCGTGTGGATGACCGATTCTTCGAGCCACTGCATGGTGGCGTCGACGGCGTCGTGGTGGGTCTGGAGAATCTGGTCCTGAAGAGCACGGGGGCTCAGGGCCCAGAGGACGGACACGGATTTGGGAACGCTGAACGTGAGGTCGAATCCGACGACGGCGTGGCGCGTTTCGGTTCGGCCCTGGCTGTTCTGGAAGACGGTGGGTTGGCCGTGCTGACGCCCCAGGGGAGTGCCTGTATCCGGGTGGACAGCCTGATCGAAAACGGCTTTGGCGTCGGATTCCGTGACGGCCTGTCCTCTGGTCCGGCTGATGCCTTGCAGGCCGGAACCAAGCCAGCGGCCCTGCGGCGTGCCCGTTTTCATGTAGTACGTGGTGGCATCGGCGGGAGCGACTGTCCGATCGTCCAGCATGGTGGTCTTGAAAAGGTACTTCAGGCCCGACTGGGCGGATAGCCGGGCAATAGACATGGTCATGGCTTCTGTGCCTCCCGATGGCGGCTGGAGGATGTCCACCCTCGCCGGCGGAATATGGCTTTCGTGGTGTCGTCTATTTCAAGGCCGGTGGCCTGGGATAGAGCCAGTAGCTTGCCTGCGAGGCGAGCCAAGTCCTGGGCGTCAGTTCCCTGCGCGGCCTGCAGGCTGGCGACTTCGACGCGGAGGCTCTTGATGATGGCACGCTGGTCCGAGTTCTCTGCTGCCAAATGGTCGATGTCTACGGCTTGGGATCGGAGTTGGGCATGCAGCGAATCCAGGAGCCGGTTGCTCTTCCCGGGGGCTGCAGACAAACTGGCCTCGGCGTTGTGCGGGGGTTCCGCTGGGGCCGATGCTCTGGCACGTGGAGCGGGCGTAGCGAGCGCAGCGCCGGGTGAGGGCGGCGCCCCCTTTGCACTTTGCCGCCGTCGACGATCACGCTGTCGGTTGGCGCAGCGCGTAGCGCAGAAGCGCTGCGACGTGCGCGACGGCTCGAAGCGCTCGCCGCATTCCCCGCAAATCTTTCCGCTCACAGTTGTTCATCAACGCCGGCGCGCCCTGCGACATGACTTGCCGTGAGTACGCGCTCACGGCGACTGCCTTGGATGCCAGAGGTGTGAGGGTGGTGCGGTTTTGGGGCTCTGGACATGTCCAGAGCACAGGCGTTCAATGGTGGTAGGCGATTCTTGGCGGGCGCACATGAGCGGGCCGATTCGTCGAAGGGCAGCGGGCGTCGATACGAGTCAGCAGTCCAGATGATGGGATTCCAATGGGAGATTTTGCTGACTCTGAATATTCGCCGGCGCGCAGCGCTGCGGAGGGCTTCCGGGCGCTGAAGCTGCCACGCCGCCTTTCCTTGGACCGTCTGATCTCGATCATTGAGAAAGTCCGCGGACGGCGGATTGTGATCGACGTCTGTGAGTCTTTGAACAGCGGAACGGTCTGTGGGCTGTGGCTGTCCACGAATACTCGGGAGATCATCCTGCACGCGCCAACGCCGTCGTCGCTTCACCGCCAGCAATTTATCCTTCACGAACTCGGACATATGGTGCTCCGCCACGATGAGGCGGTGGTGTCCGCGAACTATGCCGAAACCCTGTTTCCTAATCTTTCCGGCGAGAAAGTCTCGCGCATCCTGGGGCGCAGTGACTTCCTGGATCACATCGAAGCCGCCGCCGAGACCCTGGCGGATCTCTTCGCCGCTGCAATTCGGGACAGCAGCATAGAGCCCCGGTCGTTTGAAAGGATTTTGGGGTGATCCAGGTCTTTGCCGCCGCCGTGATCTGGGGCTTGGTTCTGTGCCTCCTTCCAAGCATGAAGCGGCGCAGCGACCACAGCATCATCGTGGCGGCCGTGACTATTGCCACCGCATTAACGCTGAACGTCGACACGATCTACCTCGAGGGAGACCGGCTTCTCGGCGGCCGCAATGTCCTGGACCTGGTGGCCAACATCTTCATGGTCGTCGGGATCTATTTCTTGTCCCGGGCAATCCTGCGGGCGGCCGATCCAGACGAGACGACGGACCGGCAAAACTGGGGCGGATTGGCCCTTCTGGGAGTGGTCGTCGTCGCATTGATTCTCAGTTTCAGCCTGGTTGATGCTCCGCGGACGTCCACCTCTTTTATGAAGGACTTTGGCAGCCAGTGGGCAGCCGCCGCGTACTCAAGCATCCAGTTCCTTTATATCGGGGTGGTGGTGACCGTCACCGGCTATACGTGCTTCAAGTTCCGTGGCGAGATGGCGAGGCCGTATTTCCGCGTCGCACTCACTTTCATCGGCGTCGGCTGTTCCTTGGCCGTGGTGCTCGTTCTTGCGGTGCTGGGCATGGATGTCCTGCACCTGATGGGAGAGATTGAGTCGATGATGTGGCTTTCCTACGTGTACGACGCCGCGGTATTCGGAGCAATGGCGTTTCTGTGCGTGGGCCTTGCCTTGCCGCCTGTCGCGCGTGGCCTTGAGCGCAGGTCCGATTCCCGGAGTGCCGCCGTCCTCCTCGACCGCTTAGCTGAGCCTTGGGAACGAACCACCGCGGCTCGCTCCGGGGTTCGGCTCAATGTTCCGGCGGTGGCCAGTGACCCGCGGGATGCGTCCAAGCAGCGTCTCCACCGGATGCTGGTGGAGATCCAG
The DNA here is from genome assembly GCF_059383435.1 of Pseudarthrobacter sp. HLT1-7. Classification (NCBI taxonomy): domain Bacteria; kingdom Bacillati; phylum Actinomycetota; class Actinomycetes; order Micrococcales; family Micrococcaceae; genus Pseudarthrobacter; species Pseudarthrobacter sp. HLT1-7. The sequence goes on from NZ_JBWZCH010000013.1 coordinate 29,222, forward strand.
GACGCCCTCTTGGTCGACCCTGAACTTGCCATGTCACTGGGGGAGAGTGATATTCAAGTACTGGCTGAAGCGGAGGAGCATCTCGGAACCCGGGCTTCCACACCCAGGTCTTGGGGAGCCAGGACGTCAATCAAGGGGGAGGTGAATTCGTGACAGATAACGACGGCGGGCTCTCGGAAACGCCGCAAGCACGCCTCGCCCGAAAATTGAATCTCCTCCTGGATCTTTTTGAGGCCCAAGGCTTTTCGCCTTTAACCTATCCGCAGATCAGCCGGCACATGGAAGACCGTGGAACGCCCTTGTCCCGCTCGCGGTGGGCTTACATGCGCAGTGGCGACGGTCCCATGGCGACGGACACGGCGCTTCTACAGAACCTCGCCGACTATTTTGGCGTCGACTCCCGGTATCTCCTGGACGACACGGGGGAGATCCCCGATCTGGTCGATGCCCAGCTTCAACTGTTGCGGACGCTGAGGGAAAATCGCGTCAGGAATTTTGCAGCCCGTCAGCTTCAGGCGATTTCCCCCGCCACGCTGCTGCGTTTACGCCAAGTAATCGACGACCGCATGAAAGAACCAGAGGATGACGGCGATGCGTAAGACCGTTGTTGGCGTGGTCATCGGAGGTGTCATGACGGGCGCCGCAGCGCTTTTTGCTGCTGCCTATTTCGCGCGTCAGATTGTGGTGCCCACGTCGCGGCGAGTTGAGGATCTGCCGATCCGCAGGGTGTTCCGCGACAGCAACAATTCGTTGCTGATTGAACTGCCCGCATCACCCCGGACCACGGTTCCGGGCCGCTACAGCATCTGGTTTTCCAATGGCGCAGGCCACGCCTGCATCGGAAAGATCGTGGCCACCGACGACGGCTCCGGCCCCGCCGCCGTCGGGACGGTGACGCGACTGGTTGAACGGGTTGACTCGGGGGACCTGCTGAGTGCCAGGGCAGGGGTCTGGAGCGGATACGTCTATCCAACGCCGAACCCACTTGGCCTTCCCTACAAAAGCGTGGGGATTCCCGTGGAGAACGGCATTGCGCCTGCCTGGCAGTTCCCACCGACTGCAGCCGCCGCAGGAGATTCCGGCACATGGGCTATCCATATCCATGGCCTGGGCGGCAAGAAATCCGGCGCGCTGCGCGGTGTACCCGTGGCGGACCGGCTGGGATACACCTCTCTGGTGGTTTCATTCCGGAACGATGGGGAAGCGCCGGCGTCAACGGATCGGCGGTACCACCTGGGACAGTCCGAATGGCGCGACGTGGACGCGGCTGTCTCATATGCCGTGGATCAGGGCGCGCGCCAAGTTGTGTTGTTCGGGTGGTCCCTCGGCGGCACGATTGCCCTTCAGTTGACCCTGGAGTCGGAGTTCCGGGACCGCATTGCCGGGCTCGTTCTCGATGCACCGGTTATTGACTGGAAGAGCACCCTGATGGCCAACGCCCGATCCAGCATGCTTCCGCGCTGGATTGCGGCCCTGGGGCTGCGGATTCTTGGGTCACCTCGGCTGTGTTGGATCGCAGGGCTGGGAACAAGCTTGAATCTGAGGGCCCTGGATGGGGTGGCCCGAGCTGACGAGCTCCGCCTTCCTGTACTGGTGATCCACAGTGAAAGGGACCGGTCGACTCCCTTCGCGGTTTCCCGCCGGTTTGTCGACCGCCGTCGTGATTTGGCCACGCTGGTGACTTTTCCCTCTGTGGAGCACACGCAGGAGTGGAATGTCGATCCGGAGGGGTGGGACGCAGCGGTGTTTGGCTGGCTCCAAAACCGTGTGGCGTCAGCCTGACTGCCGGTTCCCCGGGCAGATCAATCTCTCGATACGTGTTCAGGATGCTTCGAGCCCGGGATTTCGATACGCCGTGTTCCTGTCCATGGTCCAGCCGGCGACCATTCCGCTACCGATCATCTGGTCGCTGAGCCTGGCCAGACGGTAGTCCGGGTCGGCTTCGAGGGCGAGCTGGAGGAACTGGTGTGCCTTGCTTCCTCGGCCTTCCCACCAATTGATGAAGGCGATCGCGGTGAGGATCGGCGCCGCATGTTTGGTGCTGCTGTGCGTGTAAGCGTGTACCAGCAGCTGTTCCGCCCATTCGATGCGGGACCATTGCGGCCTGCACTGCGTTTGCGCCAGGAGGACCCGGTCGAGTGGTTCGTCGATTCCGGGGATGTCGGCCATGAGTTGATCCCGGATGGTGGGGAACTGGAGGTTCGCGATCAGGCCGATGGTTTGCTCGTCGGTCGGGTAAGTCTTCGCGTCGAGCATTCCGGTCCAGAGTTTCCAGGCCTGATCCATCGCAGTGCCTACGTTCAGGCGCTGAATGGATCTCACGCACCTTTCGACGGCGTCCGCGGCTTGGGTTTCTTTGGTAGGGGCCGGCAGAGCGATCCGGTTTGTGGAGGCGATGGTGCTGCCGCGGTAGACAAATTCGGCGTTGATCTGGCTGTACTCGGTTGCGGCCAGGGGCAGAGACGGTCCGTCACCGGGGTCGCCGTCGTATTGTGAAACTGCTTCATCTCCTACCAGGAGTCCGTCACGGATGGACATTCCCCGCTCTGCAAGGGCGCCAGTCAATGCAGCGATGGTTGCGGCGTGCGGCCTTGCGAGGCCGGCCCTTGCGGGCAGAGACGTGTACACGGCGAAGAGCACGCTGGCGGCCTTAGCATCGTGGGCCAAGTATCGGGCGACGGTTTGTGCATAGCTGATTTCTGCTCCGGGCTTCGGCAGGTCAACGCGCAGAGTGGCGCCGACGTGGTTATCGGCGAGAGTGATGCAGACGAGGCTTTCGCGGGGCCAAAACCCCAGGGTGTGTCCGATGAAACTGAGCACGTCGGCGGGGGTTTTGATGGTGAACTTTTCCATGGCCTTTCTCCTTTATCAACTGGCGGGCACCGGTTGTGCCTGTCAGATTTCGGCGTCGTTCTGATAGAGGAGCCACCGCTGGGTACGAGGGGCCGGAGTGCAACTTGGGGAACCGGGAGCGAGCCAAGATTTTGCGAGGAAATAAGCGACGGAGGAGCGCCGAACGAAATCTCGGATCGTGGCCGGCGCGTCGCGCCCTGGTTGCGCGGAGGGCCCGCCCAGCGATGATGGGGATCAGAATGACAAATAGCGAATTTGCTTCTGGCCATTCATGGAAGAGCGGGACTTAGGCGGCATGACGCGGGTGCATCTATTGTGCAGTCACAGCGAAAACGACAAGGTCACGGGTGAGACGGCTGGAGGGGGCTGACAAATTGTCAGTGGCATCTTCCGCAGCGCCATGACGGCTTCCTGACAGCCCGCTCAGCCCGCGGAACATACTGAAGGACTGGTGGGCTTGACGCCGGGTAACCGCGCGGCGGCAGGAAGCGTCTCGCCGAATCCGACGCCGACGGCAGCTGTGACACCCAGGCCCATGACGGTGAGCACGACGAAGAACCCACGCCAGTCGATGACCGAGGCCAGCAGACCCCGATGAAAGGCGCGACGATGGCTGCAAGACCCGAGATCACGACGATCCGGCCGTAATAACGGGTGAGTTTCGGACCGTTGTAGAGATCGCGGCCTGCGGCTAGAGCGATGACGAGTCCGACTCCACCGCCCCGGCTGGTCGGTCGGCAGGACCATCCTGGAACGCAAGGCCATCGACGGCTGGGGGAGTGGAGTCATCGGCAGGTTGGCCGAGGACCTCGGGGCCGAATTTCCTGACATGACCGGTCTGTCACGGTCCAATCTGCAATATATGCGCAGCTTCGCGGAGGCATGGCCCGCGTTCGACGCAAATGTCCCACAGCCTGTGGGACACTTACCCTGGGGCCATATCAGCACCATTCTGAACGAACGGCTGGAGCCGGAGGCCCGGGACTGGTACGCCGCGGCCGCCGTGAAGTACGGCTGGTCCCGAAATGTGCTCATGAACAAAACCCTGGAACGCACCGGGGCGGCGCCGTCGAACTTTGTGCAACAGCTCGTTGCACCGGATTCGGAACTGGTCCAGCAAATCGCCTAAGACCCCTACAACTTCGAGTCCCTCGGCCTGTCCGGCGAAGTCGCCGAACGCGACCTCGAGAGGGTTGCGTTTCCGCCCAAAACCCGAGCCAAGACCGGAACCGGTTATCGCGCCCCGACGTGGCCTGCCAGTCAGGGCCGTGCTAATCGCAGCCGCCACCGAAGTCCCGTTGTGTCAAGAGTTTTTGACTCCGGGTCGACGGTTTGAGTTGGCCTCGGCATAGTTCTTGCTGCGGCCGGTGGAGCTGTGGGCAAAGCAACCGGCGACCGTGGCCATGAAGGACGCCTTGCTGCTGCTGCCCGACCGACTCGTCCTCCTGCGCCGACTCACTGCGGGCCCCACCACACCCGCGGGAGTCCGCCTGCGGCTGGTGGCCCTGCTGGTCTACCTAGTTTGGCCTATCGACCTGGTTCCGGTTCAGTCACCATCCGCCCCGAAGGGATTCATCATGGCCGACATCGCTGCTTTGCTGGACGGCTCACCCCGGGAGATTGAAGAGACGTGGTACTGGGCGATGAGCCATGTGTTCTCCTCTCGGCTTAGAACGAGGGATAGTTGCACGGGTACCGTTCTTCCGTCCGGGTAGGTGAAGGTGACGGCGGCGAATCCGCTGATAATGTTCTCGGCCAACTCACGGGTCTGGACTACTTGAAAGCTGGTCGTGATGCCGGGGGCAAGTGCGTCGTAGTACCCGAAGATTTGTTCGCGACCCCTGAGTAGAGCGGGCGTGATCCCCTGGAAGAGCGCATCGGGTGAAAAGAGTTCGACGATGTCTTCCGGCTGGTGGTTGTCGAAGGCTAGCTTCCAAGGGGCCAGCATTTCTGCCAGGACGCGGGTCGCCGGTGTGGCTGGTGGATTGCTGATTTTTCTCCTTTCCAGGCGCTCGGTCATGTCCGGCACTGGACTTCAAGCCCTTTTCACGTACGCGGTGACGGACGTGCGGTATTTTATCGGGAGACGGGTTCTGTTGCGTCCAGCAGGTCCAGTTCGCTACGCCGGGGCATGCCTTCCCAGTCTCCGGGAACCAAGCATGCGAACGCGCCTGTCCGTGCGGCTGTCAGCAGACGTTGGGGAACGTCCTTGCCGTTGAGCATTTCGGCGATATAGCCGGCTACGAAGGCGTCTCCTGCTCCGACGGTGTCCACCGCCCGGATGGGGATGGCACTTTGGGCGTGGGGTGCGCCGTCCACAACGGCGACGCATCCGTCGGCGCCGAGTTTGATGATGGCTTGGGCGGCGCCCAGTTCGTTCATGCGCCGGGCGAGATCCCACGGGTCTTGTCCTGCACCGACCGCTATGGCCGCTTCCGTGTCCCCCGCGAAGACGACGTCGGCCCGGGGGATGATCCGGCGGTATTGTTCTCCTGCTTCTTCGGGGGACCACAGCGCTGCCCGGTAGTTCAGATCGAAGGAGACCAGGGTGCCCGCCTCCTTTGCACAGTCGAGGGCGTAGCTGACCGCGTCCGCTGCGGTAGAAGACAGGGCCGGTGTGATGCCGGTTATATGGAGCAGTTTGGCTTGGGCGATCTGGTCCACCGGGACGTCGTCGCGGCATAGTCGGGATCCGGCGCTGCCCTTGCGGTAGTACCAGATCTTCACTGCGTTAGCGGTTCTGCGTTCTTTGATCATGAGTCCGGTGGGAGCTGTGTCGTCACGGATTGCGACGGTGTTGATCGCTTCGGCCGCGAGTTCGCGCAGCACCATGTCTCCGAGGCTGTCGGCTCCGACTCTGCCTGCCCACGTTACCGAGGTGCCGAGCCTGCGCAGCGCTATGGCAAAGTTGCTCTCGGCTCCCCCCATGCCCAGGCTCAGTGAGGCGACGTGGGCCAGGGGTCCGGGCGTTTCGGCCTTCATCAGCGCCATGGTTTCGCCCAAGGTGACGACGTCTGTGATGTGGCATGGGGTGACGGCAGCGCTACCGGCCGCCCGATTCGGGATGGTCACCGGTCCGTGCCTTTGCGTTCCTCGGCTGCCGCTGCCACCAGTTCGGTGACACGCCGTGCCCGGTCTGTGAGTTGGGCAAGACTTCCGCCGGCGAAGGCGTCCCCTATCAGCGGGCCGCCAAGGCTGACGGCCAGGGCGCCGGCCTGGATCCATCGGGGTGCGTCCTCGATGCTGACTCCGCCGCTTGGTATGAGCTGCATGCGCGGGAAAGGGCCTCGGAGTTGGCCGATGTAGTCCGGCCCCACCGTGGAAGCGGGAAAGACCTTGACGGCCGTCGCGCCTGCACTCCAGCCTGCGTGCAGTTCGGTAGGGGTCAGTCCGCCGGGGATGATGGGGATTCCGCGGGCCACAGCGGCGTGCACGACGTCGAGGTTCATTGTAGGTGTCACAAGGAACTGTGCTCCGACGTCAAGGGAGCGTTCGGCCTGTCCTGTGGTGGTGACGGTGCCGATGCCTATCTCCGCGGCGTCTCCGAATGTTCTCCTGATCTCTGGAAGAAGATCGAACACGTCCCGGGTGGTGAGTGTGAGTTCGATGAACCGGACGCCCCCGGAGAGCAGGCTTTCAATCACCGGCGGGTATTCACTTGCGTGAGTGGTGCGCAGCACCGCTATCACCTGACCGGCCAGCGGAGGCGTCGGCTCTAGGGGGGGAGATGCGACCATGTCTTTGTCCGTTTTCCTTCGTTAGTCGGGCTCCTGAGGCAGAAACCCAGGAAGATTGAGCTGCTGCTGATCCTGCCGCGGCGTTTTACGGTGCCGCGCCGGAGCCCGCTCTTATGCCTGGCTGGCTACCGGTTGGGCCAAGCTCTTGGCGATGTCCCGTTCGACGTCGCGAATGTGGGCTACGGCGGCTTCGCGCGCTTCGCGAACCCGTCCGGTGACGATCGCGTCGACAATTCTGGCGTGTCCTGCGTGGGAGTGTTCACGCCGCCCGGGCAGCGCGATCACGCGGAGGGAGTATTTCAGAAGGGCCGGTTCCAGACCGCCATAGAGGCTGGTCAGCAATTCGTTTCTCGAAGCTTTTGCAATTGTTTGATGGAGCTTGATATCCAGCCGCACGAAGTCCCCGTCGGAGAGGTCCGGATCTGCGCACTGTTCCATGATGCTCTCCAGCTCCGAGGTCAACGCGGGGGTAATTCTCTTTGCTGCCCAACCGGCCGCGTCGCGCTCCATCATCCGCCGTACCTCGAACAGTTCGGGCACGGTAAAGTCCTCGAACACGAGCAGGTCGGACTGGCCTGGGGTGGAAACGGTATTGCTGACCACGAAGACCCCGACGCCATGGCTGCTGTTGAGCAGACCACTGGCCTCTATGCCCCGGATGGCTTCACGCATCGAACTGCGGCTCACTCCGAATTCCTCCGCAAGGACGCGTTCGGCAGGAAGTTTCTCACCTACCGCGTACACGCCCTTGGTGATGAGCTGCGTCAGTTGGGCGGCGACGGAGTCCGATACCCGCAGCCGCTCGACGCGCTCGATTTTGCTTGCATATTCAGCCATGGTCTCTCCTTCACCGTCCGGGATGGCTCTCAGACATACTTCATGATAGTGGTCTGGTGGCCTGATCACTAATCATCAGCAGGCTTATGAACCACTCTCTGGGATTCGGGACGGTGGGCGGCATCGAAAAGTTCTGCCGCCCACCCTTCGCACTCGCCGCAGTCGGCTGCAGACCGAAGGCGACGGGCACGGTTGAGTGCCCGGTTCAGTATTTCTTCGGGGGTGACATGATGCCGTTGATGTAGGCGGCGTAAGTGTCCACGTTGTCCTTGGTCACGAGGTGGGTCGTGATGTTCGAAATCTTAGGGACGTAATTTCCCAGGACGACGGACTGGAACGCGGTGTCAATCATCTTGGTTCCATTGTCGACGGAGTTCACGTCCACCGATGCCGTCATCTTGCCGTTTCGGATCGCTTCCATACCTGAAAGCAACCCGTCGGCTCCGACGATGACTATGCCCTGTGAGCCGTCCCACTGTTTCAGTCCGGCGGCGTCGACCGCCTGTGAAGCGCCGAGGGCCATGTCCTCGTTCTCACCGTAAATGGCGTTGATGTCGGGGTGACGCGTGAGAAGGTCCTGGGCTGCGGACAGTCCTTTATCGCGCAGGTATCCACCGTCGGCGCTGCCGACTACTTCGATGCCAGGGTTTTCGGCCATGGCCTGGTTGAAGCCGATCAGTCGCGCTTTGGTCCAGTCGGAACCGGCCGGGCCCATGATCTGAACGATCTTGCCCTTGCCCTTGAGCGTGTCTGCGATGAACTTTCCCGCCACGTAGCCGGATTGCCAGCGGTTGTCGTAGCCGATGTTAGAGACGGTGTTGATCTGATCGACCGGATACAGTTCGACGGGCTGGTTGAACTGGAAGATCTTGGTGCCCGCGTTCATTGCGTTCTTGTAGACGCCCTGCATGGTTGCGAAGTTCGCGCCCGTGCAGATGAAAACGATGTCGAACTTGCGGCTGGTCCAGGTCTGGACGGTGCTGATCTGTTGTTCAACGGCGCTGAAGTTGCCCGTGGGTGAGGACTTCTCCCACTTCCACTGGACTCCGTACAGTTCCTCCAGTTGTGCCATCCGGGTGAAGGCGGCGTTTTCCATCTGGGTGTAGTACTCGGAAAGCACCGGGGGGGTGAAGCCGACCTGGACGGTGCGCCCGTTGACGAACTTCTTGACAGTGGCGGTGAAATCAGCATTGCCTTCCTGGCCGCCGCCGCCGCCTCCGCCACCGGCCGTCGATCCACCGGGAGGAGTTGTGCAGGCGGTGAGCAGACCGAGCGTTCCCATCAGCGCACCTGCCCCGAGGAGGTGTCGGCGGGTGGATCCTGACGTCAGGCTCTCGTTCCGGGGAGGGGTTGTTTCCATTGTATTTCTCCTTTGAAATTCAGGCTGTGGGGCGGGGATGCGGTGTTTTTGGCAGGGGTGGGCATGGTTGGGTCAGACGGGTCCGCTGCCGGGAATGGTGGATCAGCTCAGGGCCTGCTTGGCCACGGTCGCGGGGGCAGGTTTTTGTTGCGGGGACTGTTCGATTTCCGCGCTGGTCTGGCGCTGCTTGAAATACGCCGTGAGACGGTCAAGAAGCACGGCGAGCAACAGGATGATTCCGGTGACTACCTGCTGCCATTCGGAGGTGATGCCGGCGATGTTCATGGCGTTGGCGATCAGTGTGATGGTCACGGCTCCGAGAACGGCGCCGACCATCCGGCCACGTCCCCCGGTCAGGGCCGCGCCGCCGATGATGGCGGCGGTGATGGCCAGGATTTCGTAGCCGGTTCCCAGGGTGGGGGCCACGTTGGTGGCGCGCCCTGCGAGGATGACGCCGGCCAGGCCGGCACAGCCGCCGCTGGCCACGTAGGCGAACGTCTTCACGGCGGGGACTGAAATACCGGAGAGCCGGGCTGCGTCCGGGCTGCCGCCGACAGCGTACAGATGGCGCCCGATAACCGATTTGCGCAGCATCAGTGATACGAGGATGCACAAGATGATGGCAACGATGATTGGAATGCTGATGATCCCTCCGAGCTTGACCTGGCCTCCTACGAGCCTGTATTCGGGCGTCATGTAGCGGGTGAAGGGTGTTCCCTTAGTCCAGAGGAAGAGCACGCCTCGGGCAACACCGAGCATGGCGAGAGTCGCAACAAAGTCGGGCAGCCCCAGTTTTGTGATCATCAGTGAGTTCAACAGGCCGCAGAAGAGTCCGCAGGCGATGCCTGCGAACAATGCGAGCGGGAGAATCAGTCCCTGATTGATCAGGAAAGCGCACACGCCGGCCGAGAGGCCCATGACAGAACCAACGGACAGGTCGATTCCGCGCGCGATGAGCACGATCGTCATGCCCAGCGCGAGAAGGAGCACAAAAACAGCCTGGTTGGCGATGTTCTCCCAGTTTCCGAAACTGAGGAAGGCAGGCGACACGAAGGTCATCGCGATGATGAACAGGACAAGCAGCAAGACCAGGCCGGAGCCCGGTTTGGCGAGGAGCCTTTCGATCCGGTAACCGAGGGCAGGTGTGTTCAGGGAAGAAGACATGTTGGGCCTCACTGAGGATTCTGGGTTGCGACCGTTAAGGGGGATACCGGGCGGAGCATGGACTGCAGCCATTTTTGGGCGCCGCGGTCGAAAGCCACCGCGGCAACGATGGCCGCACCGGTCACGATCGAGAACCACAGCGGGTCGACACCGATCAGCTGCAGGCCACGGCTGAGGATGGAAAGGAAGAAGGCTCCGAGCGCGGCCCGCCAGATGCTTCCACGGCCGCCCGCCAGGGCGACACCGCCGACCACACACCCGGCAATCGCCGTGAGTTCATAACCGCCCCCGAGCCCGGGTTGGACGGAATTGAGTTTGGATGCCAGGAGCACGCCACCGACGCCAGCGACAATTCCGGAGATGACGAAGACCGCGAACTTGGTCCTGCGCACGCTGACCGCGGCCAGGTATGCTGCGTTCGGGTTGATGCCGACGGCGTAGACCGTACGTCCGAAAGGTGTCTTGACAAGCGCGACCTCCAGGATGATCAGAATCACGGCCGTGATGATCACGCCTGTCGGGACCCCGGCGATCTTCCCGCCTGCGAGGGCGAGGAAGGAGCTCTCCGTGGTGCCGGTGAGCTGAGTACGGGCGGTAAAGACCTGGAGCACGCCTGCCCCGATGCTCAGGGTGGCCAGGGTGACGATGAAGTCGCTGACCCCCAACCGGGCAACGAACGCCCCGTTCACGAGACCGAAGATCAGCCCGGTCGCGATCCCGGCGAGGACGGCGAGTGCGGTGGGGGCTCCGTTCATGATGGCGAACAGCGTGGCGGCCGCGCTCAGACCGATGTTGGACCCGATGGACAGGTCGATTCCGCCGCTGATCAGAACGAAAGTCAGGCCGGCCGCCAGCAGCACCGCGGAAACGGATTCGACGAAGGTGTTGTAGATGTTGTCCGGGCTGAGGAAATAGGGGGATGCGATGGCAAAGTAGACACACATGATCAGGAACACGATCGAAACGGCGACGCCGTCAATGGCGAGTACTCGAGAAAAACGCTGGAAAATGTTCATGCTGCTACTGCTCCTCGGGTGGCCAGAGAAATGATCCGTTCTCCGAGTTCGCTGGTTTCGGAGGCTGCTTCATCCCGGCCCGTGCTCTCAAGCTCGCCAACGATGGTTCCTTCGCGCATGACGGCGATGCGGTCTGATACGCGGATCAGCTCGGGCAACTCGGAGCTGATCACGATCGCGGCTCCGCCCTGGTCCACGAATTCGTAGATCAGACGGTAGACCTCGGCTTTGGCACCGACGTCGATGCCCTGGGTCGGCTCATCGAAAATAATCAGGTCGGGCTCGGTGAAGAGGCACCGGGCGATGATGACCTTCTGCTGGTTCCCGCCGCTGAGGTTGCGGATCTTTTCCTGCACTGAGCTCGTTTTCACCCCCAGGTCGTGGACATATTTTTTGGCGGTCGCGGTCTCCTGGCCGCCGCGGAGGAACAGTCCTCCCGCGGCTGTCTTTTTCAGGTCCGAGATCGTGATGTTCCTCTTGACCGAGAAGTCCCCGAGAATGGCGTGGGTTTTGCGCTCTTCGGGAACGTAGGCGATGCCTTTCTTCCGGGCATCGCGGGGGGATCGGATGAGGGCCGGTTTGGAATGCAGGAAGATACTTCCCGAGTCCGGGTGGTCGGCGCCCAGGACCACCATGGCGGTTTCCGTGCGCCCCGCCCCGGCGATGCCCGCCAGCCCGAGGACCTCCCCCCGGCGGACGGACAGACTGATCTCATGAAGAAGGGGGTGCCGGGTGACCGATTCCAGCCGCAGGACTTCGTCCCGGGCTCCGGTGAAGCCGTGGGCCCGCCCTTCCGCGACGATGTCTTCCCGCGCGGCAAGGTTGGAGCGCCCGACCATAAGACGGACGAGCGAGTCCGCGGTCTGCTCGGCAGGGTCCACGGTTGAGACAAGCCGACCGTCGCGGAGCACGGTGATGGTGTCCGCCAGGCCGAAGAGCTCGTCGAGCCGGTGGGTGACCCACAGAAGCGAGATGCCCTTTTGGCGCAATTGGCGCATATAGCTGAACAGTGTGAGGCGTTCGTGGTCCGCCAGCCCGGAGGTGGGTTCATCGAGGATCAGGACCTGTGTCCGGAAGACCAGGGCTTTGATGATCTGGACGACGTGCTGTTTCAGGGCACCGAGGGCCTCAATCGGGACTTTGATGTCGTGGTCGGTGAGGCCGAACTCGTGCGCGAGTTCAAGGACCCGGGTGCGCATTTCCTTTTCGTCGAGGACGCCGGCGAGCCGGTTCCTGCCGGTGATAATCTCACGGCCGAGGAAGATGTTTTCAACCGCGGTGAGATTCGGGGCCAGGGATTGTTCCTGGTGGACGGTTGAGATGCCGAGGTCCCGGGCATCGCGGGGAGTGGCGATGGTGACCTCGGAGCCGGAGACCCGGATAGTTCCGGCCGTGGGGGACACTGTTCCGGAAAGGATGTTGATCAGGGTCGACTTCCCCGCCCCGTTCTCGCCGAGGAGTCCATGGATTTCGCCGGGACGCAGGTCGATGTCGACGTCGGCCAGGGCCACGACTCCGGGGTAGACCTTGCCGATTCCCCGCACGGACACGATGGGCTGATCGGAAGGTCCGGCAGGGACACTTTGAGAGTTTTCGTTGTTGTTCATTCCAGGTGACCTCATTGTCGAGAAACGGCTTCAGAGCTGGTACCCCGGTAACCCGGTGGTCTGATAACTTTTAATGGTTGCCTGCCACCGGTCCAGTGGAAGGCAATGGTTGCCTGCCACCGGTCCAGTGGAAGGCAATGGTTGCCTGCCACCGGTCCAGTGGAAGGCTACTGTCAGTCTGGGGCAGCAGGTGCTGTCGAGGACCTCGTCCCGCCGGAGGTCGGCGGGACGAGGTCCGCGCACCGCAGACAGTTCAGGCGGCGTCGATGAGTTCGAGGAATTCCTTGCTCGTGCGCACGTCGCCGTGGTTGGCCTGGATGTTGCGCAGCGCTTCCCAGTGCTGACCGTAGCCCGGCGGGTCGTCCTGGCCCGAGGGAATGGCGGCGGTGGTGTCGGCCAGGACAATAATCTTGTAGTCCTGGTTGGCGCCGTCGATGGCCGTGGCAATCTGGCAGTTGCCCGAGGAGAGTCCTGCGACGACGAGGGTGTCGGCCCCCGCGCGGCGCATGTACTCGCTCAGCGGGGTGCCGTAGAACGAGGAGAAACGGTGCTTGCGGATCACGGGCTCGTCGTCGAGCGGCTTGAGCTCATCCACGAGCTCGTCGCCGCCGTTGCCCCAGGACCCGGGGAAGCTTTCAAGCTGACCTTCAATGCCCCACTTGACGTCGGCATAGCCAGCGTCCTTGCCATCCGCGCGCAGGCCCCACAGCGACCAAACGACCGGGATCCCCTTTGCGCGGCAGGCTTCGAGCACGTTCTTCACCGGCTCGATGACGTCCTTGCCCTCCGGGGCACCGCCGACGCTGGGAATGTACATTGCCCCACCGGGCTCTGCGCAGGCCTTCTGCATGTCGAGGACGAGCAGCATCGTCTTCTTTGGATCGACGGTCGGAGCAAGGTAGTGCGAACGGTCGATGACTTTATCAATGTTTTCGTAGGTGTAGTCCAGTGACGACATTTCTTCTCCTTGTTGCGGGTGCCGGCAGCATCGCCGGCGCCCATCGGTTTTCCGCGCGGCCGCGGACTTCAAGCCTCACGGGCCACCTGCCCTGCACAGAGAACTGGATGGCAGGTGATCCGGTGGTCTGAACACTACGAGAGGACCAAGATCTCTGTCAATACCTTTCCGTGATTTCTGTCACGGCGGCCGGGATGGCGCTTAACCTGCGCTTCTCGGTGCAGGGGCGAGCAGGCGCGGTTTCGTGTTTCAGGGTCATCCGGGATGGAGTAGTTGCGCCGATTTTTTGGGAAGTCGGAGGCGGGGGATTGACGGGAACGGGTTCCTGGGGAAAACTTTGGTCAGACCACCCGATCATCGAACCAATAAATATGATCGGGGCGACCGTGACAAAACGCGCGGTCTTAATGCCGGAGGTAGTGGAAAGCCGATGAAAAAATTCATGAATGAACCGTCTGCCGCGGTCGATGACTACGTGGCAGGGCTGGTCGGCGCGCACCGGGGGATCCTGGACTGGGACGCCGGCAACCGCGTGCTTCAGCGCCGGGAACTTCCCTCGCGTCCCAAGGTGGGCCTTGTGGGCGGCGGGGGATCGGGCTGCGAACCGACGCATACCGGTTTCGTCGGCTACGGAATGCTTGATGCCGCCGCACCGGGGCAGATCTTCACATCTCCGGTCCCGAATCAGATCGTGGCCGCCACCCGCCGCGCCGACTCAGGAAAGGGCGTTTTGCACATCATCAAGAATTTTACGGGCGAGGTCATGAATTTTGGGATGGCCCAGGAGATCCTCCTTTTCGAAGATATCCAAGTGGCCCAGGTTGTCGTCAATGATGACGTATCGATCCCCGACGACGGGGAGACCGCCGGCCGGAGGGGCCTCGGGGCCACGGTTCTTGTCGAAAAGATTGCCGGGGCCGCCGCCGAGGAAGGCTCGGAGCTGGCCGAAGTGCTGGCCCTTGCCCAGAAGGTGGTCTCCCGATCCGGGACGTTCGCGGTCGGATTGTCCTCGTGCACACCGCCTGCACGCGGAAAACCAGTCTACGAACTTGCCGATACCGACATGGATCTGGGCATCGGCATCAGCGGTGAACCCGGGCGCGAACGGGTCCCGATGACAAGCGCACAGGAAATTGCACGGTTGATGGTCAACGAGGTCTTATCCGACATCGCGCCGGCGGAAGGCGCCGAGCTGCTCATGCTTGTCAACGGGATGGGAGCCACGCCGCACCAGGAAATGTATCTTCTGGCCGGTGAACTTGCCGCGGCGGCAGAAGCCCGCGGCGCCCGCGTCACACGTCAGCTGGTAGGAAATTTCGTGACTTCCCTCGATCAGGCCGGAGCCGCCGTAACCTTCCTGGAACTTGACCCGGAGCTGACCAGGCTTTGGGATGCTCCGGTCCAGACAGTCGCACTGAGATGGGGACGATGAGGATGAACACCACGGATATGAGCCTGACCAGACCGGATTTGGAGCGCTGGATCCTGGACTTTGCACACCAGATCATCGAGCAGCACGTCGTCCTCAGTGATCTGGATGCCGCCAGCGGCGACGCAGATCACGGTTCGAATATGGAGCGCGGGATGTCGGCACTGCTGCAGTCCGTGCCGGGTTGGGACAGCACGGCGCTTCCCGGGGAGTTCCTCAAGCAGGTCGGCCTGCACATCGTGTCCTCGGTCGGCGGATCCAGCGGAGCCCTTTACGGAACGATCTTCCTGCGGATGGCCCGTACCGTGGGCGACGCGCCGTCGATCAACGCCGGGCTGCTGTCAGACGCCTTCGAGGCGGCCGCGCAGGGCGTCGTTGAGCGCGGCAACGTCAAGCAGGGGGATAAGACCATGTATGACGCGCTGGCACCCTCCGTCCAAACGCTGCGGGCGCAGTTGACGGCGAAGAAGTCCCCGTCGGAGGCCCTGCAATCCGCCGCGGCAGCGGCTGAGGCCGGTCGTGATGCGACCGCCGACATGGTCGCCCGTAAAGGGAAATCAAGTTACGCCCGCGAGAAGTCCCGAGGGTTCATCGATCCCGGCGCAACCTCCGTTGCCATGCTGATCCGGTCGGCAGCCCGAACACTCGGATAAGCCACGCATCTTCTACAAGGAGAACTTCCCGTGCCCCTGTCCCACGCGGATCGGACGGGCCGCTTGCAAGTCCCGGGGCTATGGCTCCCTGGGAACGCCCGTCGTGCATGGGAGCACGTGGTCCCATGCCGCGGGATTTAACGAGCGCAGCCATCCGGCCGCAGACCATTTCAAACCCTTGACATCGATATGCAAATACGGCAGAGTTCAGACCACCTGATAACCGGATGATTGGACGCGAAGGGCCGCGAGAGGACCGGAACAGTTTTCCGGCATTCACCGGCCGTTCCGAAACTGTCCGGACCCCGGGTCTGCATGGTCGGGACGCAGAAGCCGCCCCGGATGGGCGGGGCCTTAAACCCCCGTTCTGAATTCACACAATGAGAAAGGTAGCGACCCCATGAGTTTGCATGGATCCAAGATTGCGCTGTTGATCGAAGATGAGTACCAGATCCTGGAAGGCTGGTACCCGCTGCTCCGCCTGCAGGAGGCCGGAGCGGATGTCCGGGTCATCGGCAGCGGAACGAAGAACAGTTACCACAGCAAGGAGGGCTACCCGATGGAGGTCGACGCGGCCGCCGCGGACGTCAGCGCCTCGGACTTTGACGCCGTCGTTGTCCCGGGCGGCTTCGCGCCGGACAACATGCGCCTGCACCCTGAAATGATCGGTCTCGTCCGGGACATGAACGAGGCAGGCAAGCTCGTCACCGCGATCTGCCACGGCGGATGGGTCCTCGCATCCGCCGGCGTACTCAAAGGCAAGCACGCCACCGGCTACCTGCCGATCAAGGACGACGTGGAAAACGCCGGCGGCACCTGGGTTGATGAGGCTGTGGTCGTGGACGGGAACGTCATCACCTCCAGGACCCCTGTCGATCTTCCCGACTTCACCCGCGCGATCATCGCGCACATGGAAGGACGCCCGACCGGAACTGAACACGCGACGCACAACCGCGCCACGGACCTGACCAACGACCCTGCCGGCACGCGGTACGAGACCGGGGTGGCCGTCTCTTAGCGAGCGGCCATGCCCGCGGCAGAAGCAACAGGACCGCGGGATTACGGCGGGAGGGCCGCGTTCCGGCGACCCCGGCGGCGCGCGGCCCCGACCCCACAGGCTCGATTCCCGCATCGGAGGAATCGAAATAAAGAAGGTACGGACGGCACGGGTGCCGTCATCGAACTTAGGAGAATCTCAGTGGCTACAACGAAGAAGCCTGAACCCGTTGACGTCGTCGTCGTCGGGCTGGGTGCCAACGGCGGTACGGCGGCGAAGGTCTTGAGTGAGGCCGGGCTGAAGGTTATCGGTTTTGACCGCGGCCCGTGGCTTCGCGCACAGGAGCACTACTCGGGGGACGAGCTCAAGTTCGTCAACCGCAACTACATGTGGCCGGACCCCACGCTGTTCCCGCGGACCCTCCGGTACGCAGAAGACGAAGTGGCCCAGCCCTTTTCGTTCTCCCCAACGCCGCAGATGGTTGGCGGCGGGACGAACCACTGGGCCGGCTGGGTTCCCAGACCCCGCGAATCGGACTTCATGCTGCGCTCCCTGCATGGCGACGTCGACGGCATGAACCTCGCGGACTGGCCGTTCCGTTACGAGCATCTGGAGCCCTACCTGACGAAGGTCGAATGGGCCTTCGGGGTTTCGGGAATCGCCGGCGCCGATAAGTACGAACCGTACCGCTCCAGGGGGTATCCCAGCCCGCCCCTGCGGCCCACCCGTTACGGGAAGCGTTTCTACGACGCGTGCAACAAGATGGGCATCAACGCGTTCCCGATCCCTCACGCGATGGTCACCAACGACCATAACGGGCGTGACTCGTTCAACAAGACCAGCTTCTGGAACCAGTACGGCGACCCGTCCGGCGCCCGGTCCAACATCCTGACAACCTTCATCCCGGACGCGTTGGCCACCGGAAACTTCGAGGTCCGCGCCGAAAGTTTCGTCCGCGAAGTGAAGATTGGCAAAGACGGGAAAGCCACCGGGGTCCTCTATGTGGATCCGGACGGCAACGAGGTCGAGCAGGACGCTAAGATTGTCGTTCTTGCATTAGGCGCCATCGAATCCGCACGTTTGATGTTGCTCTCCCGCTCCTCTCAGTTCCCCGACGGACTGGCGAACAGCACCGGCCTCGTGGGCAAGAACGCCACTTTCCACGAATACCTCTTCGCGGTCGGCTTGTTCGACAACGAGATCGACGAACCGTTGAACGGTTTCACCGGCAACTACATCTCCGGCGGATCCCTTGAATTTTACGAAACGGACGAAAACCGCGGACACATCGGCGGCTGCATCATTTCTGCTTCCCAGACCTGCCACCCCGTCAACTGGGTCTTCCCGGGCCGCCCCACCTGGGGCGACGCGCTCAAAGACGCGGACCGAAACTACTTCAACCACGCCATGAAGATCGGCCTGATCCTGCACGACATGCCCGTCGAATCGAACCGTGTCGACCTCGACCCGACCGTCCAGGATGCCTGGGGTCTCCCGGTCGCCCGCATCACCCACCGGCCGCACGCCAACGACATCGCCATGGGCAAGTGGCAGGTTGATAAGAACGCTGAGATCCTCGAAGCCGCCGGGGCCCGCAAGACGGTCCCGGTCTACCTCGACAAGATGACCGGCAATACCTGCCACCAGCACGGCACCGCCCGCATGGGCCTGGACCCTTCCAAGAGCGTGCTGAATGAATGGGGCCAGGCCCACGACGTCGAAAACCTGTTCGTGGTTGACGGCTCGGGCTTCCCGACGGCCACCGGCGTGAACCCGACCCTGACCATGATGGCCAACGCCTGGCGCTGCTCTGACTACATCGCCAATACCTACTCCAAGGGCCGGGTCGAACGGCTCGCACAGCCTGCCTGAGGGAAAGGACAGTCCTGAAATGACACTGAAATCAGAATGGGAAATCGTCGGCGAACCCGTAGACCCGGATTCGACAGAGCGATACTTCTTCACCGAACACGAATGGAACACCGTCGAAGCGGCAACGGCCCGCATCATGCCCACAGACCACGACCCGGGGGCCAGGGAAGCACGAGTGATTGTCTTCATCGACCGGTACGTGTCGGGGATCGACTACATTTTCGCGGCAGCCGACGGCTCGGGATTCCTGAAACTTGCAGGCAAACATGCCGACGCCTGGCGGGGCCGGCAATACAAGATGCAGGAGCTCTACCGTGAAGGCGTCAAGGCTTTGGACGCGATTGCGCGAAACCTGGACGGAAAGAACTTCGTCGACCTTGACGAGGAAAAACAGGACCAGGTCCTGATTGCGCTCTCAGGCGCACCGAAACCAATCAAGGTCACCCTCGGTACCAAGGAACCCGTCACGACCTTCCTCCAGGGCTCATTCGATGAAAACCTTCCGTTCTTCGACACACTGTGCCTTCACACCCGTCAAGGGTTCTACAGCGACCCTGTGTACGGAGGCAACAAGGACCAGATGGGATGGAAAACCATCGGATTCCCCGGCCCGAAGTCCCTGAAGGACACCATGGACGGCACCTACGACACCACCGAGTACTTCTATGACGGCGAGTACGACTGGTACGACCTCATCCCGTACCTGAACCAGTCGGCTCCCCGCGAACAGTAACCAGAAAGACGGACGGCGGCCCGGCATTTCCTCGAAGTGCCGGGCCGCCGGTCCACAGACACTCCACACTCGCCAAAGGACCCAAGAGAATGAAAATAACAGAGATAAGGGCGTTCCCGGTCGGGGTGCCCCTGGAGGAACCCCTGCGATGGGGGGCCATGGAAGTCAACGTCAAAGGAGGCATCCTCGTCCGGGTGAAAACCGACGAAGGAATCGAAGGAATCGGCGAAGCGGGTTTCTCGGCTGAGTACTTCTCAACAGTAGGTCCGCTGATCAACCAGCAGCTTGGACCGATGCTCATCGGACGCGACCCGCTCGACATCGCCTCGATCTGGCAGGACATGCTGAACGCCACTCATATGTGGGGCCGCCGCGGCATCGAAACCTATGCCCTCAGCGGCATCGACATCGCCCTATGGGACCTTCTCGGCAAGGCCAGCAACCAGCCCGTGTACCGTCTGCTGGGAGCATCCAAGTCCAAGGTCAAGGCCTACTACGCACCGTCTCTGAAACCGACCGAAGAGATCGTGGAAGAATCAATCGCCGCTGTTGAGCAGGGATTTTTCGCCATGAAGCTGCGCAACGGACCGAGCATCAGCCACGGCGTCGACATGGTTTCCCGGGTCCGCGACGCAGTAGGCCCGGACATCGACATCATGGTCGATGCCAACATGGCCTTCGACCGCCGCGAGGCGCTCACCCTCGCCAGGGAACTCGAACAACTGGGCGTCCTGTGGCTGGAGGAACCCATTCTTTCGCGGAGCCTGACCCAGTACATCGATGATCACTCCTGGCTGGCCGACAGAGTCTCACTCAAACTCGCCGGGGGAGAGTCGCTGCTCACCCGGTACGAGTATATCGATCTGCTGCGCAAGCGGACCTTCGACGTCCTCCAGCCGGACTGCACCAGCGTCGGTGGTATCTCCGAATGCAAGCGTGTCGCTGACATGGCCAGCTCATGGAACCTCTTGTGTGTGCCCCATATCGCCTGCAGCTCCGGAACCGGGGTGGCACTGGCAGCAGGACTTCACACGATCCTCAGCTGCGAAAATGCGCCAATGATCGAATTCGACGCCTACGGCGGACCCGGCTGGGACGGCCTCCTGGAACAGCCGCTGACTGTCACCGGCGGATATGTCGAAGCGCGGGACGTTCCGGGGCTGGGTATCGAGTTCCCTGAGGGAGCCTTGGAGAAATACACCCTTACCGGTGCCCGGTTCCAATGAGCCGCCGCATCCCCTGAAACCGCGTCACGGTCCAGGGATCGCACTCGCACCAACGGAGTGCGATCCCGGAACCTGTTCGGACCGGACCCACAGATGCGACGGTATCTGCGGGCATGGCCCGTAAAAAGCTTCAGCAGAGAACACGGTAAACGATGCAGTGCCGACGGGCAGCGTCGGTGGGAGGGTCATGAGAACGCTGCTAGTGGAGGTTGCCCTGGATGCCCACGCCGACCTCGCCGAGGGACCATGGTGGGACCAGCAACGCGGGGAACTCCTGTGGGTTGACATCTTCGCCGGCAGAATCCACATGTTCGACCCCGCGTCGGGCCAGGACCGCAGCATCGATGTCGGGCAACCTGTCGGAATGGTCGCCCGACGCCGGACCGGCGGCCTGGTGTGCGCCGTCCGTGATGGAATCGGATTCATCAACCCCGACGGGAACGCCTTCGAACTTGCCGCACCCATCGAGGCCGAGAAACCGGGAAACCGGATGAACGACGGCGCCTGCGATCCAGCCGGCAGGCTCTGGGCCGGAACCATGGCAACCGACCTCTCCCCGTCGGCCGGAAGCCTCTACAGCATCAGCACCACCATGCAGGTGACGCGGGTCCTGACGGACGTATCCATCTCCAACGGCCTGGACTGGAGCCCCGACGGACGCACCTTCTACTTCACCGACTCGACCACCCGGCGCCTGGACGCATACGACTTCGACGTCGAAACCGGGGCAATCAGCAACCGCCGGCTGCTCGTTGACCTACCCGACCCGGTCGCGACCCCCGACGGAATCACAGTGGATGCCGAAGGAACCATCTGGGTGGCCATGTGGGACGGCGGCCGGGTCCAACGGTTCAGCCCGCAGGGCAAGCTGCTGCAAACAGTCATACTGCCTATCACTCGACCCACAAGCGTCGCTTTCGGTGGCCCCGACCTCAACCAGCTGTTCATCACCTCCGCCCGGAACGGTCTTTCGCCCCGGCAGCAATCGGATGAGCCGCATGCCGGCGCCATCTTTGTCATCGAACCCGGCGTGACTGGGCGCCTCCCATGGGCCTTCGGTGGATAAGACGACGCCGCGGTTGGCGCAAGATTTCTTTGGGTCGGTCTTCGCTACCCTCATGCGCGCCTCAGCGGCAATCCAGCCCGTACATGGCGAGAACGCATTCCAGGTCCGGGTCGTTGCGGTGGATTTCTGTCGCGTCCAGGACAGCGACTGGATCGGCGCCGAGGTTGTCGTCTCTGCGGCGCATCGAGTAGGCCCAGCACACACCGCCGCCGTACTTTGAATGTGCACGGACGCCGGCCGCGTAGTTGCCGTCGTCCAGGACCTGTTCGCGCAGCCATTGGGCGATGTGTGTCGTTGGTTCGCGGTCTTCGACTGCCAGTGTTGCCAGGGTGATGTCCGCAATGCCCAAGGCGTCCTCGAGCTGCTGGCCGAGATGGCGGTTCAGGGCGGCGATCGATTCAGCAGCGGTGAGATCGACCCACCGCTTCGGACCGTTGACCTGCAGGCTGTACATCAGCCGGCCGTCGCGCCAGCTGGCCGGCAGCCAGCCCGGAACCATGTTTCCGTTCCTGGTCCAGTCGTCCTGGATCATCCTCCTGGCATCCTCCAGAGGCACGCCGAACTGCCGGGCGGCGAAAGCAATAGCGTTGCGGAAGTCCTTGGCCACCCGCGCCATGGCCAGGGCCTCGGCATACGCGGTCCTCTTATCCCCGGCCAGGTACACCGTCGATCCAGGAGTGTCGAAACGTGACCATGAAGCCCTGTCGGCGGATCCGACGGTGCGCGGCAGCGGGTTTAGCGGCCCATACGAGGATTTTGCGATTCTGTACCGAGCACCGGCCCTTCCACATAGGCCAGGCCCGTGGCCGCACAGACCTGCGTCAAACGGAGAACCTGTCCTCGGTCATGGCGGCAGCCGCGCTCATGACGTCCTTGGCGCGCATGTCCCGGATTGCCTCGATCGGGGAGACCTCGCCCAGCCAGGGGTTCGCTCCGACAAACCACAGCCGGGCCACGTGTTCACCTTCCACCCCCGCCACAGCCGTCCAGGCGCGGTGCGCCAGTTGGAGCCGGGCCTGAGCCTCAGCCCGCGGTTCAGGTCCGTCAGTGCGGGCCCAGCGGTAGCTGATCTTCGGGTCCTTGCTGCCGGCCAGTGCTGCGACCAGCGTCGCCCCAAGAGCACTGTTGAGCTGCCTGACGATCTCCCGGATGCCCAGCCGTGCGGTTCCGCCATGGGCGGCCCCTACATCGATGGATATGCTCACAGGTGTCACGCTCCTTCCACTAGTCATTCAATCCTAGCGGAACAGACAAGAATTACCACTGAAAAACCACCGAAAACGCACCAACTACTTATCGGGATGCTGCCGCCCCCACGAATGCCACGACCGTCCCCTTACCTGCACCGGCGCTGCACCAGTTCCCGCCCGCGGCGACAGCGGCCCGTGGGGCTCACTTATTTCAATGAAATGCAGGTGGTTTGAGACGATTGCGCCATGCCGGGCGCCGTAGGCTGCTGGTGGTGAGCAGCGGACGACAAGATGGCGCTACACCTTCGCTTATATGCTCGGAGACGGATTCATGGTCACATACGTGTAGACAATCCTTTCGACGGTCCTGTGAGCCCAGGGCGCCCGGACGTAGCCCGTGTCCTGGACAGCGCCGTCCAGGCTTCGTGAAGCGTTGTATCGGCCACAAAGGCTACTGCTTGAAGGCGGCGTCGAAGGGGGTGTTGGACGCCGGGAAGTCGTACTTCTTGAGTGCGGCGAGGGCTTCGGGGGCGCCGTGGAGGCGGTCCATGCCGGCGTCCTCCCATTCGATCGAAATGGGTCCGTCGTAGCCGATGGCGGTGAGGGCGCGGAAGGACGATTCCCAGGGGACGTCGCCGCGGCCGGCGGAGACGAAGTCCCAGCCCCGGCGCGGGTCGCCCCAGGGCAGGTGCGAACCCATCACGGTGTTGCGTCCGGTGGGGCGCAGCTTCGTGTCCTTGCAGTCCACGTGGTAGATCCGGTCCTTGAAGTCCCAGATGAAGGACACCGGATCGATGCCCTGCCACATGAAGTGCGACGGGTCCCAGTTAAGCCCGAAGGCTTCCCGGTGCCCGATCGCCTCCAGTGTCCGCACGGTGGTCCAGTAGTCGTAGGCGATTTCAGAGGGGTGGACCTCGTGGGCGAAGCGGACGCCGCATTCGTCGAAGACGTCCAGGATCGGGTTCCAGCGATCGGCGAAGTCCTGGTAGCCGGCCTCGATGACCGAGGCAGGGACGGGAGGGAACATCGCGACGTACTGCCAGATCGACGAGCCGGTGAACCCGACAACAGTGTCCACGCCGAGCGCCTGGGCGAGCCGGGCGGTGTGCTTCATTTCCTCGGCTGCGCGCTGCCGGACGCCTTCGGGGTCGCCGTCGCCCCACACTTTCGCCCCGACGATTCCCTGGTGGCGGAAGTCGATCGGGTCATCGCAGACGGCCTGGCCCTTGAGATGGTTGGAGATGGCCCAGACCTTGAGGTTGTACTTCGCCAGGACGGCGAGCTTGGAGTCGACGTAGCCGGGTTCGTCCCAGCGCCAGGCGTCGAGGTGGTCGCCGGAGACGGCGATTTCCAGGCCGTCGTAGCCCCAGCCGGAGGCCAGACGGGCGACTTCCTCGAACGGGAGATCGGCCCACTGGCCGGTGAACAGGGTGTACGGGCGGGGCATGTCAGGCTCCTTCAGAGGTTGCGGGACGGTGGCGGGGGCGGGGCTCAAGCCCGACGGCCCGGTAGCACTCGTCGATCAGTTCCATGGTGTGGACGGCATCGTCACTGTCGGTGGGCATCGGGACTCCATGACGCACCAACGCCGTGAACGCCTCAAGCTGGTAAGTGTAGGAAGAACGCGTTCCGAGGTGCTCCACGCGCTCGCCCGCGGCTGTCTTCACCAAGAGGCGGTCATCAGTGTGCGGAAGAACGAAGTTCGCCACAGTGGCCTGACCCTTGCTTCCGATGAGGCGGTAGGTCAAGTCAAGGCCGCCTCCGGCCATGTGGCACCGCGCCGATGCTGTTACTCCTGATGGGTACACCAGATCGGCATCGACCCATTCGTCCACGCCCGGCAGCCCGGCGCGTTCGGCGCCGCGTGCATCGACCAGCCGGGGTTCGCCGCCTGCCCAGGGCGCCATCGCGCGGACGGCGTGCAGGCTGTAACAGCCCAAATCCATCAACGCGCCGCCAGCCAACGCGAGTGACCAGCGCGGGTCCTCCGGGGCTGGAGGGGGGATCATCATCATCGTTTCGACCCGCTGCAGCTCGCCGAGCTCGCCGGAACTCAGCAATTCGTGAAGCCGTCTTGTCACGGGGTGGTAGAGGTAGTGGAAACCGTCCACCACGGCGACCCCGGCGCGCTTGCCGGCGTCGCGGACTTCCCGGGCCTCCGGAGCGTCAGCTGCGAATGGTTTCTCCGACAGGACATGTTTTCCTGCAGCAATCGCAAGCAGGTTCCATTCGGAATGCAAGCCGTTGGCGAGGGGGTTGTAGATGGCCTCAACCTCCGGATCAGAAATCACGTCGGCATAGGTGTCGTAAACCCGTTCCACTCCGTATTGATTCGCGAAATTCTCCGCACGGGCGCGGTCACGGGCGGCCACAGCTACCAGACGAGCGCCGGTCAGCATGGCCGGCTCAACGATGGATGTCGGACTGACGCGGGATGCCCCCAGCACCCCGATCCGAAGCGGGCCGGACATGTCAGGCTCCTTCTCTGACGGGGGATGCCAGCTGGATCAGCGCGCTTTTCGCAGCCGAGCTTTCCTCCACGGCGGCCAGGATCCGTTGGACAGCCAGGCCGTCGTCGAACGACGGCGACGGCGTGGTCCCGCTGCCGATGGCCGCCAGGAAGTCCCGGATTTCGTGCGTAAAGGTGTGCTCCCATCCGATGATGTGACCCTGCGGCCACCACGCACCGACGTACGGGTGCTCGGGCTCGTTGACGAGGATCCGGCGGAAGCCCTGCTCCCGGACCGGGACGGTGGCGTCCAGGAAACACAGTTCGTTCAGGTCCTCTAGATCGAACACGAGGGAGCCCTTATCGCCGTAGATCTCCAGTTTGAGCGAGTTCTTCTGGCCCGTGGCCACCCGGGAGACCTCGACGGAGGCGATAGCCCCGGAGGCGAGCGTCAGCGTGGCCCACACAGCGTCGTCGACCGTAACTTCCTCCCTGCCCCGCGCCCCAGGGCGGTGCGTCGTGAACGTGTGCGTCCGCCCCGAAACCTCGGTGATGTGGTCCCCGAGCAGGAACAGCACCTGGTCGATCGCATGGGAGGCAATGTCACCGAGGGCGCCGGAACCGGCCGCTTCCCGCTTCAGACGCCAGCTCATGGGCGACTCCGGATCCGCCAGCCAGTCCTGAAGGTAGGCGGCACGCACGTGCCGGACGGTCCCGATCCGGCCTTCGGCGATCAGCTCCCGGGCCAGTGCCAAGGCTGGGACGCGGCGGTAGTTGAAGCCCACCATGGACTGCACACCCCTCGCCCGGGCCTCCCGGGCGGCTTCCGCCATGGCTTCGGCTTCCGCCAGTGTGTTGGCCAGGGGCTTTTCCACCAGGACGTGCTTGCCCGCGGCTAGCGCCGCGATGGCGATTTCCGCGTGCATAAAGCCAGGGGCGCAGATGTCGACGATGTCGATGTCATCGCGGTCCAGGACGGCGCGCCAGTCCGTGGCTGACTCCGACCAGCCGTACTTGTCCGCTGCGGCAGCAACCCCTGCCGGGTCCCGGCCGACGAGGACTTTCTGCTCGAAGGCCGGGACATCAAAGTAGCTGGCAACGTTCCGCCAGGCGTTCGAGTGGGCTTTGCCCATGAACGCGTAGCCGATCATTGCCACTCCCAAGGGCCTATCTGTGGTCTTGCTTTCGTCGGGCCTAGTCACTTCACGGCACCAAAGGACAGCCCGGCGACCATCTGCCGGCGCAGCACGATCATCATTACGAGAATCGGCGCGACGATGAGCGTGGCCGCGGCGGTGATGTTGCCCCAGTCCGTTCCATACATGCCGGTGAACTGCTGCAGGCCCACCGGGGCTGTCTTTGCTCCGCTGCGGGTGAGCGACAGGGCGAAAAGGAATTCGTTCCAGGACAGGACGATGGTCAGCACGGCTGCCGTGGCCACGGACGGTACCAGCAGGGGCCAGATGATGCGCCGAAGAATGGTCCAGTGTGACGCGCCGTCCACCATCGCTGCTTCCTGGATCTCGTACGGCAGTTGCAGGATGGAGCTGCGGAGGATCCACACCACGATGGGCAGGTTGAAGGCGGCGTAGGGGATGATCAGCGCGGCATAGGTGTCGATGAGACCCAGTCGGCCGGCAAATACGAAGATCGGGATTACCGCAACGATCGGGGGGAACATGTAAGTGGAGAGAATCCAGGAAGACAGGCCCTTTCGTGCCCGGAAATCCCTCATGGTCAGGGCATAGGCTGCGGGCACGCCGACGGCGATGGCCAGCACTGTGGCGCCGAGGCTCACGATGGCGCTGTTGAGCAGGAGCTGACCGAAGCTTTCGGATTTTCCGCCCCCTGCCGTCAACACGGAGGCATAGTTTTCCAGCGTCGGTGCGAAGAACCACGCCGGAGGTATTTGGTTCGCAAGTCCGGCTGGCTTGATGGAGGTGATGAGCATGAAGATCAGAGGCACGAGGCCCACCAGGAGCCAGGCCCACAGGAAGGTGCGGCCAACAATCACGCGAGCAATTAGCCCGCGGCGGACGGATGATGAAGTAGTACTCATTACATTTCCTCAGGATCGGACCGGCGACCGATGACGCGCAGCATGAGCGGAACCAGAAGCGAGAGAATGATCAGGAAGATCACACCCAGGGCGCAGGCCAGGCCCACGTTGAAGCTTTGAAGACCGACTCGGTATATGCCGAGATTGATGATTTCGGTCGATTCGCCAGGGCCTCCGCCAGTCAGGATTTTGAATGAATCGAAGGTCTTGAAGGCTTGGATGGTGCGGAGGACCGCCGCGATTGCGATAAAGGGCACCATGCCCGGCAGGGTGATGTGGCGGAACATCTGCCAGGGGCTCGCACCGTCGACCATGGCGGCTTCCCGTGGTTCTGCCGGCAGGGACTGGAGTCCTGCCATCAGAATCAGTGCAATAAAGGGCGTCCACTGCCACATGTCAAGGATGACGAGAACGATCCAGGCGGAAGTCGGGTCGCCGAGGAGATCGACTCCCTTCGGGAATCCCAGAAATCCCAGGTAGTAGCCGACCCAGCCGTAGTTTGGATTGAGCAACTGCTTGAAGACCATTGCCGCGACGGCAGGTGTCACCGCGAAGGGCAGCAGCATCAGCGCGGCCCCCCATTTATTGGCGGTTGTCTGTGCCGCCAGGGGCAAGGCCAGCGCAAAGCCCAGAAGCATCTCCAAAATGACTGCCACGGCCACAAACGCAAGCGTTATGCCGAACGCGTTGCGGACCGACGCGTTCGTAACTGCCTCGACGAAGTTGTTGAGCCCGACGAACCGGCCGACGCCGCCGAGGATCTTATCGTTGCGGAAGGCTGAATAGAAGATAAAGATGGCTGGAGCGACCGTCATCAGCAAGAGGACGATCATGGCGGGGGCCATGTAGGCCCAAGGGAGCGAACGTTTCTTCCACGACAGCCGCTTGGTGTCGTGCGGAGCGGTCGAATTGCGACCGTCCGCGCGACGGGCGCCTTGAACCTTCAAACCAGCGTCGGGCACTGTGACTGCGGACTTCATGTTTGGTGCTCCTTAGGTGACGCGAGCGACACGTCAGTAACCGGCTGACTTGAGGAGGGTCGACACCTTGTCGCCCGCTGTCTTCAAGGCGTCCTGGGGCGAGGAAGAACCGGTTGCCGCGTTGTTCACGGCGACAGCTACTTCGTGGCTGACTTCCGTGTAGTTGCTCAAGCGTGCGCGCCCGACGCCAACTTCAAGGGACTTGCCGAGCGTCTCGTAGAAGGGCGCCATCGGGTTGTCGCTCTTGATCGACGCGAACACTGATGCGCGGCTCGGGTGCAGTGCCTTTGCAGTCATCGCTGTCTGCTGTTCAGCAGCCGTAAGCCAGCTGATCGCCTGGTAGGCCCATTCCTTGTTCTTGGAATTCTTGTTCACGCTCAGCATCCAGGTTCCGAAGTGCGGGCCCGCTGCTTCGGCCGTGGGCACCGGGGCGTACCCGATGGTGCCGCCCTTGACATTGTCCGCCAGCTTGAGGTCGTGGTAGTTGATCGTCATCGCGGTAAGTCCACTGTCAAACGACTCCGCGGTGGTTCCCCAGTCGGCAGAGGTGCTGCCCGGCGGTACATGGCCACTCTGGGCAAGCTTCGCGTAGTAGCTGAGCGCCTCGAGGCCCTCCGGAGTGTTGAAGGCAAGCTTCAGGTCCTGGTCTACCAGTGTGCCGTCTCCGCCGAAGGAAGCCAGCAGGGTTTTGAAATCATCGGTAGCCCAGTCTCCGACGCCCGCCATTACGGTCGTGCCGTAGAGGTTCTTGTCCGGCTGGGTAAAGAACTCGGCCACCTGGGCGTACTCTTCCCACGTTGTCGGAACCTTCAGGTCCTTGCCGTACTTGGCCTTGAAGTTTGCCTGCTGCTGAGGATCGTTGAAAAGATCGCTGCGGTATCCCATGATGGCGACGTTTGACTGGATCGGAAGCCCGTAAATGTCGAATCCGGCGCTCTTGATCGCCGAGGGGTCCGGTTTGGCCGTTTCTTCCGGGTATCGCTTGAGCGGCGACTCGGCATTATAGACGGCTGTGTCGTAGAAAACCTTGGGGATGAAGTCGCCGACGTTGGAATCAGCCACCGCCTTGTTCAGATCCTTGTTCTGCAGGTAGGGGGTCAGCGGTTCCAGGTTCTGGACCAGGGCAGGCGCCCACGGAGTGTCGACAACAACGATGTCGTAGTAGCTGCTGCTGGATGCGAACTCGGAGAAAACCTTCTGCTGGAGGGCGTCATAGGGCTGGTTGTCGATCTTGAGGTCGATTCCCAGTTTCTCCTTGAACTGCGGGACCAGCGACGCCACAGCGGCGCTATTTGCCTCGTCCGTTGTGTACAGCATCCTCAGCTCGGCCGGCTTCGCGGCGCTGACGTTGGGAGCGGGGGAGTTGGCCGTGCAGCCTGTTGCGAACAGGGCGGCCGTCACCGCGACGCCCAGCCCCGCCACCAAGCGGGATTTTGACACTCGACTCTGAGATTTGAGCATGGGCCTGTCTTTCGTTTTCGGTGCCTGTCTCTAACCGCAGCAGGCGCCGTTCCAGTGATCATTGGCGGTGATCCGCCTCACAACAGAGTAGGAGTACTTTTGCATTTGGTCAAGCAAAAGTTGCAGGTAAGGATCTGACTTCCGATTGCCCCCGGGCATTAGCAACCTTTGCTATGGGTTGAGCTGAGGGCCAAGGGCCGCAGTCTGCGCCATCGCGCACGGGGCTTTGCCTCCTACCGGCAACTATTGATTGTTTGCGAGCATACTTTTGTCTGCGTATTGACATAGGTCGTGTGTCCGGTGTCATACTCGTACAGGGATTCAACCTGATGATGAGAAGCGTGGGCCTCCCGGCCTATGCCCCGCCGCCATAGTTTCGTTCGGCGCCGCTCACCAGAGAGCAAGATCAAAAAGAAGGAGTCGCGACGATGCGTGCAGTAATTCTTCCCGGGGACAAGAAGGTCCTTGTCGCCGATCGGGAACGGCCGGAGCCGGAA
This sequence comes from Pseudarthrobacter sp. HLT1-7, assembly GCF_059383435.1. NCBI lineage: Bacteria > Bacillati > Actinomycetota > Actinomycetes > Micrococcales > Micrococcaceae > Pseudarthrobacter > Pseudarthrobacter sp. HLT1-7. Next base: position 59,366 of record NZ_JBWZCH010000013.1, read on the forward strand.
CCCCACGAAGTCCTGGTGGAGACCAAGGCCTCCGCCATCTGCCGAAGCGATATGAGCCTCTACTACGGCAACCCGATCGTCGGCGGGGGCACCGCGGACGCCGGGGATGTCGTACCGGGCCACGAGGCAGCAGGGGTCGTGGTGGCAGTCGGAAGCGCAGTCAGGGGCGTGCAGGTCGGCGACCGCGTCGCCGCTCACCTTGCCGTCGGGTGTGGCCACTGCGAGTACTGCGGGCAGGGCTATTCCATGCTCTGCCCTGAATGGAAATGCTTCGGGTTCGATTTTGCGGGCGGGGATGCCGAATACTTCACCATTGCGGCGAGGAACGCCCTGCCGTTGCCGGAGCACTTCAGTTTCAAGGCCGGCGCCGTGATGACCGACATGATCGGCAGCCAGTACCACGTACAGAAAAAGATGGCAGTTAGCGGCAACAAGACAGTCGCCGTCATTGGCCTGGGCCCGATGGGCTCGGCCGCTGTTCTTGTAGCAAAAGCCTTCGGTGCCCGCGTGATCGCAGTCGACATTCTCGACGAGCGCTTGGAGCAGGCCCGGGCGTTGGGCGCGGACAGTGTCGTCAACAGCAAAGACGCTGACGCCATGGAAGCGATTCTCGGGCTGACCAATGGCCGCGGCGTCGAAGTCGCCATTGATTGCTCCGGCAACCCCGCGGGCCAGAACACCGCTCTGGACTCGGCGGCGAAGCTGGGAAGCGTAGCGTTCGTCGGCGAATCCCGTGCCACGCAAATCAACCCCAGCGACCAGGTCATCCGCAAGCTCCTCACCGTGGTCGGCGGTTGGTACTTCCCCCTAGGCGAGTGGCAGGAGATCCTGCGCTTTGTCGATGACAACAAAGTAGACGTCGAAGCCATCATCAGTCACGAATATTCCCTGGAAGACGCCGAGCAGGCTTTCGGAGCCTTCGATCGGCGCGAGACCGAAAAAGCCGTGTTCGTCTGGAAGTGACACCGCAAGCTTCAGCGTCGATATCTAAGAAAAGGACAAGCAGCATGTTCCGCTACACCGCAGAGATCCTCCCGTACCACGACATGTCACTCGAAGATGCCGTCAGAGACCTGGCGGACATCGGATTCACTGAGGTGAATCTCTGGTCTTCGGCCGCGCCCTTGGCCCACCACGTCAATCCGGGCGATGACCCCGGAAAGATCCGCGACCTCTTGGCGAAGTACGGCATGCAGGCGTGCGGTCTCACGGTTTACGGAAAGAATCAGGACGAGATCCTGGAGCGGGTCCAGTTTGCGGCCGATCTGGGGATCGATACCGTCATCTTCGACTGCGAAGCCAACTACCCCGACTATGTCGGAACCTTCCTGCCGCCGATAGTGGAAGCAGGCGCCAAGGCAGGCGTGCGCATCGCGGTTGAAAACCACCTCACGGTTCCCTTTTCGGCCGATTTCGAAGCGGGCGGCAACGAAGACAAACGGTGGGATGAAGGCGTGGACACGTTCGCCCAGATCAAGCGCCTCATCCGCGACATCGACGATCCCTACCTGGGGGTTTGCCTGGCGCCCCCGCACATGTGGGTCATGCAGGAGACCATCAGCGAAGTCATCGCCTTCCTGACCGAGCGCAAGAGGCTCTACTACTACTACATCTGGGACGTGGACCGCTCCTACCGCAACGGCGTGGACGGCCTGAATTTCGGTCCCGGCGAAAAGCAGCTCCCTTCACCAGAAGGGACCCTGGACCACCGGTTCCTGCTGTCAGAGCTTCAGCGGGCCGGCTACCAAGGAGCAGCCAGCATAAAGTGCCACGGAACCCACGGCTGGAGCCTGGAGAAGATTGGCCAGGAACTCAGGGCCTCCGACGCCTACGTGCGCAGTGCCTACAACGGCCTGACCAAGTAAGAGATCGGGGGCCGGCGTCGTGACACATGTCAGGTGGGGCCGGGTACTTCGAAGGGCCCGAAACATCAAAGCTCATCGGTGCTGCACGGCGTCTGTCAACTTTGATCTAATTATTGAAGGAACTCAAGCAACGGTAAGCCCGGGTCATGAGGATTCAACGACAACGACCGCTCCCGCTGCCGCGCGGAGCCCTAGCAGTAAAGGGCCTTGATGACCTTGACGCGGACCTTGACCGACGGAGACGGCCAGTCTCCAAGCACGAAAGGCTTAAAGCATGCGCCCGGATTCGGTGCGAGCGAGCTCTTCCAGATACTGAGGGACGGCAAGCCGCGCACGCGTTCTGAATTGTCGGCAGCTACTGGTTTTGCACGCTCCACCATCACGTCGCGGATTGACGAACTGATGAAGACCGGTTTCATTGCCCCAGTCGGTGACGCGGCCTCCACCGGCGGCAGGCCGTCGGCCCTGGTGGCGTTCAACCCTACCGCGCGGGTGGTTGCCGCAGCGGATATCGGTGCAACCCACGGCACGGTGGCAATTATGGATCTCGCCGGAAATACCTTGACCAAAGTCACTGAGGAGATCCAAATCGCCGCGGGACCCGAGCCGGTGCTCGAATGGCTCACGGCAACAATCGATTCACAGGCGGTAGGGCTCGGGCGGAAAAAGAGCGATGTCGTCGCTGTAGGCATCGGGCTTCCCGGTCCGGTGGAGCATTCTTCCGGGAAACCCTCGCAGCCCCCGATCATGCCGGGTTGGAACGGATTCGACGTTCCTCGCTATGTCCAGCGCAGCTACGACGTGGCTGTCCTAGTGGATAACGACGTCAACATCATGGCTCTCGGCGAGCGAGCCGTGGCGTGGCCGGAGTCCGACAACATAATTTTCCTCAAAGTCGCCACGGGCATCGGCTCCGGAATCATCAGCAGCGGACAGCTGCAGCGCGGTGCCGACGGCTCTGCAGGCGATGTTGGGCACATTGCAATCGGGCGGGCGGCAGGCATCGCCTGCCGGTGCGGCAATATCGGGTGCTTGGAAGCCATTGCCGGACGGCCGGCTATAGCGGCGGCTCTGAGGGCTGAGGGCGTAGAGCTTGAGCGCGACAGTGATGTGGTTGCCCTGGTCCGGAAAGGAAACCTCCTGGCGAGCCAGACTGTGCGCCAGGCGGGGAGGGATATAGGTGAGGTCCTCAACATGTGCGTTAGCATCCTCAACCCGTCCCTTATTGTTATCGGCGGCTCGATGGCTGAAGCGAGTGAACAGCTCATCGCGGGGATGCGGGAAGTTGTCTATTCACGCTCCACCCCTCTGGCTACCCAACACCTTTCAATCGTTCAAGCCCGTACCGGGGCCGACGCCGGGGTCATCGGGGCGGGCATCATGGCTATTGAACATGTTCTCGAGCCGGAAAACCTAGAGGCCTTGACAGCGACTTACTCAGGTTGACGTAGTATCCGCTATCAGTTGCCAGGTTGCCGGCAGCTGGCTCGTGGAGCACCCCATCGCCCCCGGCAGGAAGCGGGATGTGAGTCGTCATGGATGAACCTCTAGGATGCCTACCTCAGTCAGCCGAGGCGAATGTCTTGGGGATCAGAAGTTTGAATAAGAAGGTGGACCTTCGGTGGTGACGGCGGACGGAGAAGTTCGGAGATGCGGTTCCCTCCCGAAGACTCGTGCTTCGTCGATCCAAGTCGCTGTCCGCCACACGTTTACCCCACGGAAATGATGAAAAAGGTTGATATGTCATAGATCGGCCTTGGTGCAAAAAACGGCTAGATTCCGCGGATAATCTAGGCGACGCAAGCTCTTGGCAACCAATGAAAGGCACTGTCCTCTGAGAAGAGGTCAGGAGTTCGAATCTCCTTAGCTCCACTGCAAAAGCCTTCTGACCTGCGGAAACGTTGAGTTGGAGGGCTTCCTTTTACCTGATTTTGGGTCCAGCCGACGCTTACCCGACGTTCTAAAATACAAAGTCGCGTGGCGGTGGTGCCTACCGTGCCCGGCACGGGGTCAGCGCTTGGGGCTGTGCGCACGGATCGGGTTGCCAACCCCGATAACAGCGTTCTGCAGCGCGAGTGGCAGCGTGTCGGCCGGTTCAGCGCTACCGGCTGTGCCGCCGGATTCGATCCAACCTAGGAGAACGTCGAGGACCGCTGGCTGATCCACGCCACCCAGCCATACGGACGGTCCGGTCACTCCAGTAGCTCCGTCGCGACGGGCCACCGCAGCGACAGACCCGCTGGCGCAGGCACCCAGACATTGGGTGGAGACGAGTACCGCGCCTCGACTGGCCGCGATTGTCGACCGCAACCGATCAGCACCGTTTTGAGCGTCGGCGAGCCGGTGGAGCGCATCGCACCGGTGGCCTTCACACAGCGCAACGAGGGGACCGTCGGCTCCAGGACCGGTAGTCGGCGTGACCTTCTTGCGTTGCATGGCAGACACCTTTTCTGTCCGGTTGAGGACGCGTTCGTCGGGTCGAGTTCCGGTTGACATTCCAGGCGGAGAATCCAGCGTTCACACGTTCACTAGTTCGAGGTCGGCTTCGGGCTCGAGTTCAGGCCGGGCCGCCAGTCAACGGTGTCATGGGGGTTTTCGGCCGATTGACGGCCGTGGACGTCAGCCCTGGCGGGCTTTCATGCGGGGGTTTTTCTTGTTAATGACGAAGGTTCTGCCGCGGCGGCGAACCACCTGTGCTCCCGGCATATTCTTTAGGGCACGTAGCGAGTTCCGTACTTTCATTTGTTGCTCCTTTGTTGGGTTCAGTGGGTTGTGGTGAGGCCGAACGGATCGTGCAGGCCGGCAAAGCCGGCAGCTATTTCCGCGTCGGTAAGTTCGCAGTCTGCGAGCAGCCGGGTGATCTCGGCCGCGTCGATGTCTTCGCCGGTGACCGCGAGGACGGTCCCGCGGTCCATAGCGTCAGGGCGCCCGTCCAGTCGCGCGCCGGCGGCGTCCGTCCAGTCCGCCGCGGGACGGGGTGTCTGGCTGGTCAGCCATGGCCCGGTGTTCTCCAGCCAGACGCGCGGTCCGATGCCCTGGACGGCGATCCGGCATTCTGGGGCCGCCGCTATCCACAGCCGGCCGCGGAGCCAGCAGCATCCCTGCGCCAAGGTGGCCAGTGCGTGGCGGAACCGCTCGGGATGGAGCGGACGCTCGACCCGCCGGGTGACGGTGCTGAACGGGGAAGCGGACGGCCCGGCGGGGACCCGCACAGCGCCGGGGACTGACCTGGCCGTTGCCTCCGCGTAGTCGTGCCGGCCCGGGCGGATGTCGGAGGCATTCCCGGTGATGACGGCGTGCGGGGCCAGTTGCCCAAGCAGTTGCACGCCGCGGGCGCGTCCGCGCGGATCCACCGGAACCAGGTCGGGGTCGGCCAGAAGGACAGTGTCGCTGAACGCGAGTTCGCCAATCAGGAATTCCCCGGGGGTCCGCTGGTCATCGGGGACGGCGGTGAACCCGGACTCAAACACGGTGTGGTGGTCCCAGATGTGGTCCTCGAGGGCGTCCGGTGCACAAGCCAGCACGACTGAATCGATGGTGAAACGGTGCGCGAGTCCGCGCTTCAGGGCGTTGACGGCCGTTGATGCGGGGACCGCTGGCGGGAGGCCGATGATGATGTGGTCCTCGCCCAGGGCCAGCAGTCGCTCGATCGTGGGAACCACATCCAGGCGCACCGTGCAGCTCAGGCAGCCGTGTTCCAGGAGGGTTTCTTCCCGCTCGACCGGCCCGGACCGGCCGAAGACACGGCGGATGACCACACCGTTTTCCAGGAGGTCGTGGAGAACCGCGACGGCCGCAGGGTGCTCGGCAGCCAGGGCCTCGCAAGCCTGTTGGCGGCATAAGACGTCGAGGGAGCTGACAACGGTTAGATGCATACCCCCATCATAATGAGAATTGTTCGCATTAGCAATGCAGAGCCAGTTCCACCTCGTCGTCGCCGAGGGTGAATGCCCGGACGCCGCCGGCGCCGGTCGGATGGCAGGATTTGCCGGTGTCCGTATCGCGGATACCGTAGGCCTAAATGCAAGTCATTCTCATTTGGGATACGATGCAGGGCGTGACTGGATCTCCTCATGCCTCTGAACTTGCCTCTCGAACCCCTCCTGCCCGCTCCACAACTGGCCCGGCGGGGCTGCAGTTCCGGGGGAAACTACGTTTTCTGGAACGCTGTCTGGTTCCCGTGCTGCTGATCGGCGTCGTGCTTGTCCTGGTGGTTTCCGGCAGCACGGGACCGCTGGAAACGACTATGGGGGAGTCCTGGCAAATCGTGACCGGCCACCTCGTCCCCGGGATGCCGTGGATGGTTGACGGCTCGGTGTCCGTGGCGCAGGACCAGGCCGTGTGGAACTTCCGGCTTCCCCGGGCGCTGCTGGCCGGAACCGCCGGGGCCAGCCTCGCGCTGGCCGGCGCTCTGTTGCAGGCGAACGTACGGAACCCACTCGCTGAGCCCTACATCCTGGGCGTTTCGGCCGGAGCAGGCGTCGGCGCGGTGCTGGCGATCGTTGCCGGTTCCACCGCTGTCGCGGGCATCGGCCTCAATGCTGCCGCTTTTGCCGGGGCGGCCGGCGCCACGGTCCTGGTCTACCTGCTCGCGAAGCAGGGCGGGGTCATCGCCCCCTCCCGCTTGATCCTGGCGGGTGTGGCGCTCGGTTCGCTGCTCTCCGCCGTCACGAACTTTCTGACTATCACCACCGATGCTCAGAACGTGTACAGCGTGCTCTTCTTCCTGCTCGGCAGCGTCTCAGCGGCCACCTACCCGCAGTTGCTGCTGCCTGGACTCAGCCTGCTCGCCATCTCCGTTTACGCCATGCTGCGATCCCGCGCACTGAATGCGCTGCTGGCCGGGGACGAGACCGCGACGGCCCTGGGCGTCAACGTCCAGGCGATGCGCCGCACACTGCTGCTCGCCACGGCCCTGCTGACCGCGACTACCGTGGCCGTGTGCGGCGGGATCGGCTTTGTGGGCCTGGTGGTCCCGCACGCCGCGCGGATGGCAGTCGGTTCGGACCACCGGCGGATGCTGCCGGTTACCATCTTCGGCGGAGCCCTGTTCCTGATGTTCGCGGATCTGCTCGCCCGTACGGTGGCTCAGCCGGCCGAGATCCCCATCGGCATCCTGACGGCCGCCGTCGGGGCTCCGTTCTTCCTCTGGCTGATGCGCGGCAGCGGAGCGAACCGGGCAGGGGTGAACCGGTGAAGGTCACCTTCGACGATGTCAGTATCTCCCTTGGCGGTACACCGATCGTCCATCACGTCAGCCTGGAGGTCCCGTCCGGCTCGGTCCTGGGCCTCCTTGGCCCGAACGGCTGCGGCAAATCAACGCTCCTGCGCACCCTGTACCGGGTCAACAAGCCTTCCGCCGGGACCGTGCGGGTGGACGGCGAGGATGTCCGGCGGCTCAGTGCCCGGGACGCGGCCCTGCGCATCGCCGTGATGGCACAGGAATCCAGCCAGGAATTCCCGATGACTGCCCGTGAGGTGGTGATGCTCGGCCGGGTGCCGCACCAGCGCGGCTTTGGCGCCGACTCGGCCCGGGACCTCGGGCTGGTGAAGGAAGCACTGCACGACGTCGGGGCCTCCGCCCTGGGGCATCGCTACTTTGCGGGGCTTTCCGGCGGGGAGAAGCAACGTATCCTGCTGGCCCGGGCGCTGGTGCAGGAATCACCTGTGCTGGTGCTCGATGAACCCACCAACCATCTGGACATTTCCTTCCAGCTCGAGCTCATGCAGTTGGTGAGCGGACGAGGCCTGACCGTTCTGGCGGCGCTTCACGACATCAACCTGGCGGCCGAGTTCTGTGACCACGTGGCCGTGCTGAAGGCAGGCCGGCTGCAGGCGTTCGGTCGGCCCGACGACGTCCTGGACGAAGGCCTCATCCGGAGCACCTTCGGGGTGGACTCCAGGAAACTCGTCCACCCCCTGACCGGACGGGCGCTGATCGCCGTGGCACCGCCGTCGAAGATTCCCGCGGCACCTTCCGCCGCATCCCGCTGAACCCACCAACGCTGAACCACCAACACCGGAGGCAAGCCATGAATAAACGCATCATCCCGCGCAAAACCGCGGCACTGCTCGGCTCCCTAACCCTGGGCAGCACTCTGCTGGCAGGCTGTGGCCAGGCTGTCACGTCCACCGCGGCCACCGAACTGCCCGGCAAGGACGCAGCGACCATCCAGAACTGCGGACGCACCCTGTCCTTCGGGACTGTGCCGCAGCGTGCCGTGTCCATGACGCCGGGGCAGTCGGAGCTCATGGTCAAACTGGGCCTGGCCGACAAGGTAGTGGCCGAAGCCCAGACGAAGGGCGGCAAACTGGTGCCGGAGCTGAAGGCCAGCGGCGAGGTCAAGCAACTGAGCGATCAGATGCCGCCGTCGAGGGAAGTCCTGCTGGGCGTAAGCCCGGACTTCGTCTACGCGCCCACGGGATATGAGTTCACCGCGGAGCAGGGTTTCGCCAGCATTGAGCAGCTTAAGCAGGCCGGCGCAGAATCGTACATCGCCACCGCCGGATGCACGGAGCGGCGCAGCAGCGCAGAGGTGAAGGACCTGCTGACGGACATCGAGAACATCGGGGCCGTGTTCGGCGCCGGAGAGCAGGCCAAGGCTGTCCGCGGGGAAGCCGCCGAGGCGTTGTCCCGTGTGGAGAAGGCCGTGGCAGGAAAGGAGCAGCCGAGCGTCGTCGAGCTGTTTGTGGAGGGCAATACGATGGCCGCGATCGGCGCCGGCATTGAGTACGACATGATCAAGACCGCGGGCGGCAAGAACGTCTTCAGCCCTTCGGACCCGGCGTTCGCCAAGTTCTTCTCGGCCGTCATCTCCCCGGAAACGCTGGTTCAAAAGGGCCCGGAGGTCATCGTTTTCACCACCTTGGATAAGGCTCACGAGGATGCCACCCGAGCGTTCCTGCGGGAGAAGTTCCCCGAGGTGGCCGCGGTGAAGAACGGCCGGATGGTGGCCATCGATTCCGACGACGTCATGCCCGGCACCTGGGGCAATATCCGCGCCGTGGAGCAGATCGCCAAGGCGCTGCACCCGGACGCCTTCTAAGCGTCCAACGGCAGCAGAGACCTGCTGAAGAGCCTCGGCCGGAAATTTCCGGCCGAGGCTCTCTTCAGTTCCCGGGCGATTACGCGAAAAACTGTTGCCAAACCCACAAGAAAATGCTTATGTGTTGCGTGTGATGGCTGGTGCGGATTCCCTCTCGGGGGCGGCAACGTTGATTCGTGCTCTTTCTGCGTTTTTCGCCTTCGCATCCTGCCGTGCTCGCCCACGAAGCCTCGTCGGTGAGTGCCCTGGCTGGGGCAACAAAGTTGTCCCAACCCTTGGTCTCCCAGCACCTGCGCCTGTTCAGGGGGATCAATCTGGTCACAGCGACAAAGTCAGGGCGCGAAACCATCTACGCCCTGACCGATGACCATGTGGCCCGCGTCATCCAAGACGCCATCGCTCACAGCCAGGAAAGCTAGGCGCCGCTCTCGCTCCGGCGCCCGCGAAGGAGAACATCATGACCGAGGAAGTCAAGGCAGAACATACCCTCGCCGAGCACCAGCACGGCGGACCGGACTGCACGCACGAAGCGGTCCAGCACGGCGACCATGTGGACTACGTCCACGACGGCCACAAGCACGCCGAACACGAAGGCCACTACGACGAACACTGAGATCCGGCAGTGACGGGGCTCTGGCGCACGCCGGAGTCCCGTCACTGCATGCAGTGGCGGGCGATTCCTGCTGGCGCAATTAGTCGTCCAGCCCCAGCTGGCGGTCGCATGCTGCCAGCGTGGATTCCCGGTGCGAGATCGTGACCACTGTAGTCAGACCGGACAGCCCGGCCACGGCTTCCATCAGGGCTTGCTCCGATGCCGCGTCCAGGCTCGCGGTTATTTCATCCAGCACCAGCACCTTGGGCTGGAGCAGCAGCGCCCGGGCCAGGCAGAAGCGCGCCCGCTCCCCGCCGGACAGGCTCATGCCCTCTTCGCCGATCATTGTGTGCACGCCCTCGGTCCAGCGCTCACCCAGCAATGGCAGCCCCGACCGGTTCAGCGCCGCGAGCACCTCCACTTCCTGTGCCTCCGGCGCGGCCAGACGCATGTTCTCCAAGACGGTGCCGTGGAAGACGCGGGCGTCCTGCTCCACGAGCGTTACCAGGCGCCGGAATCCGGATTCGTTCACGGCCCAGGCGTCCACGGACTTCCCGGCACGTGAGACCAGGGAGATGCTTCCGGCATCGGGTGCCCACAGCCGCAGCAGTAGCCGGGCCAAGGTCGACTTCCCTGCCCCTGACCGGCCGCTGATCCCCAGGTGTTCCCCGGGTGCCACCGACAGGGAGACGGGGCGTAATGCTGCCGCGCCGCCGTCGTACGTGAACGCCACGTCCTGCACCTGAACGCCCAGGGGACCGTCCGCTTCGACGGTTGCCGCTGTGCCCGCGACGGGGGTCTCGGACGGCAGGCGGATCCCTTCCATGACTCGCTGGGCGCTGGCGCGGTGCGGCTGCAGTTGGGTCACCGTGGCCACGCCTTCGGCCACGGGTGCCAGCAGGGTCAGGGTGCCGGCCACGAGGGCAGGAAGCCAGACAGGATCCGGCGCGGGCTGGGACACAGCGGTCAGGAACACGGCCACCACGGTCCCGAGAACGCACAGCTCACGGAGCGAGCCCGCCAGTGCGAGTACCGCGTTGAGCCGTTGTTGCACGGCGTCCACGGCCCGGGTGCGGTCCGCTAGCTGGCGTTGCGCATGTTCTTGCAACCCGAATCCGAGGATCTCACGCGTGCCCGCCAGCAGGTCCACGGCGAGGACGGACAGTTCGGACTTGGCCTGCTGCACCCGGGCACCCAGGACGGATCCTTTCCGCAGGCCGGGGATCGTGACTGCGACCAACGCTGTGACCCCCAGCAGGAGGGCCCAGGCCAGGGCGGGTCCGACGGTCAGCAGCACGGCGAAGCCGCCAAGTAGGAGCAGGGCTGCGCCCGCCAGCTGGGCCACGGTGTGCGCATAGAAAAACTCCAGCTTTTCGACGTCGCCCATGGCTGTCGCGGCGAGCTTGCCGGTGTGCTGCCCGCGTTTCCGGGCCGGCACGCCCCGGGAAAAGCCATCGAACAACGCCATCCGCAGCGCCGCCAGGATCCGGTAGGCAATGCTGTGCGAGAGGTCCATCTCGTGCCAGGTCAGAACGGCTCGCAGCAGCACGGCCATGGCACCGCCGAGCCACCATCCCGGCTGGGCGAGCTCTCCCAGGACCACAGCCAGCGCCACCACATACGATCCGATGACGGCCAGCGCGATCAGCGCCAGGTTGTTCAGGATGCCGACGACGGCGGTCCAGGCCACGCCCGCCCACTCGTCGGCCATGTGCGGAACCAGGGCAAGAAGAGGTGACCTTCGCAGAAAGTTCGGGGCTGTGGCGCTCACTGTGGGGCTCCTTCGAGCAGGTTTCCGGGGGATGCCGGGTCCCCGGGGATTGATTCGCGCAAGACGCCGCCCTCGAGCCGGAGCACGGTGTCCGCAGCGGCCAAGACCTCGGGGCGGTGGGCGATCATGAGGACGATCTTTTCCCGGGCCTGTTCGCGCAGCCCGTCCATGACTTCGGCGGCGAGACCGGCGTTCAGCGCCGAGGTGGGTTCATCGAGGAGCAGCACGGGCCGATCGGCCAGCAGGGCGCGGGCGATGGCGAGCCGTTGGAGTTGGCCGCCGGACACAGACCCGCCGGCTTCGCCCAGGACGGTGTCCAGGCCCTCGCGCCAGGTACGCAGCTCGTGGCCCAGCCCCGCCTGACCCAGCGACTGAAGGAGGTCACTGTCCGTGGCATGCGGCGCCACAACCAGCAGATTTGCCCGGATGCTCCCGGGAAACAGGTAGCTGCGCTGGGAGACCACGCTGACGTCACCCGGCTGCAAGGCCCGTCCGTCCAGCATCCGGTTCCCCTCGGCCTCCAGGAAGCCCAGGATGACATCGAACAGTGTGCTCTTTCCGGCGCCCGAGACCCCGGCCAGGGCAGTGATACCGCCCCGCCGGATCCGCGCCGAGGCGTCGCGGAGGACCCAGTCGGCGTCGTCGGCGTAGCGGAAGGAGACGGAGTCAAGGATCAGCGTCTCGGGACGGTGGGTGGCCGGAACCGCGACGGCGGCCGCTTCCTGGCGCTTAATCGTGACCGCGCCGTCGCGGTCATCTGTGGTTGGACCGCGCGCTGCGTCGATGCTGCCGAGCGCCGACAGACCCAAATACCCGGCATGCCATTGCCGGGCGAGGTCACGGACGGGACGGAACACCTCCGAGGACAGCAGCAAAGCGAAATATGTCAGGCCCGGGTCCTGCACGGCAGGCAGCGGCCCGGCCCCGACGGCGGCCAGTGCGGTGAGCGCGGCGGCTGCCAGCAGCCCTGCCTGGATGCCGAAGTCCGCCAGTGCGGTGTCTGCCAGGGATGTGCGCATGGTGGCGACGGTGGCACGGTGCAACTCATCCGAGCGGCCCTTCAGCTTCTTCCGGACGCGGGGTACGGCGTCCAGGATCTTCAGGGTCCGCATGCCCTGGAGAGCTTCGAGGAAGTCGGCGCTGAGTGCCTCATATGAGTCCCAGTGCTGTTTCCCGCGGCTGGCCAGCAGCTTGCCCCAGAGCCGGGGAGCGCCCACCGCGAGGATCACGGCCATGGCCAGGGCCCCGGCAAGCAGCGGGTTCAGCCATGCCAGACCGGCCAGCAGCAGCGGACACAGGAGCTGGAGCTGGAAGGCGTGCGGAATGTACTGGGTGATATAGCTGTCAACTCCGTCCACGCCCTCACTGAGCGCCAGCCGCCGCGCACCGCCGCGTTCGGAGGCGTCGCTCAACCGTTCCGGCCGCAACAGCTCTCGGGCCAGGCTGCGCCGCAGGTCAAGCCGGACGGCGGCCCCCAGGGAACTCGCCAGGCGGCTGTGGAGCTGCTGCAGGAGAAGGCGGACCACCCCGCACGCCAGCACCGCTGAGAGGTACGGCACGGCACCCAGCTGCAAACCGGGCTTCGCACTGCGGATCGACTGCACCAGTCCGCCGAGGGCCTGTGCCAGGAACCAGGCCTGGAGCCAGTAGCTCGCGGTGATGGCGCACAGTACGGCCGTGACCGCGGCGAGCCTGCCCCGGTGACCGCCGGTCATGGCCAGGAGTCTGCTATTGACCAGCACGTGGGGTCCTTTCTGGTGGGGTGTCGGCGGTGAATCCGAGCCCGTGCAGGGTGGTCCAGCCGCCCTGTGTGCCGGTCCAGCCGCCGATGGGGCGGAAGTGCAGCGGCGCGTCGGCCGCGAGAGCGGTGTAGAGGATGTGGGCGGAGAGTGATGCGGCCCACCACATCCCCGTGGGGTCCGGCGGCGCGGACGTCTGGAACAGCAGCATGCCGTTCAGGTTCCGGATCCACTGCTGGCCTGCGCACTGATCGGCGAGCAGTGGGTCCTGCAGTAGAGCGTGGTCCAGCGGAAGGACTCGGCAGGATGCGGCTTTCTTGAGCGGAAGAGTCGCCAGCGCCTGTTCCAGCAGTAGCCCGGCCGGTTCCCGCGCCGGGATCCCCGTGGCGGACGAAGGACGCCCGACGGCGGCGCTCCGCCGCCGCGCGAGCTGGCTGGCCGTCACCCCCGGAAAGCCATGGAACGGCAGACTTCCGCCAAGTAAACCGGGGCGGTAGTCCTCGATCCAGCGGGCCGCGGGGGCGAGGCTGCGCGGCCGGCGGTTCGCGCAGCGCGATGGTGCTGCGCCGGCGCCTGCGGCCAGGTGTTCGAGGGTGGGTAGTGTCCCTGCGGCAGTGCGGTGAACACGACGACGGCGCCCGTCGCTGTGCCAGTGGTGCCTCCCGCAGCACTGTCTGCCATGCCGGTGTCGCCCCGGCGCGCCAGCAGGCCGCGGTCGGCGTCGAAGGCGTAGGCGCCGGGCGGGACAGCGCAGCCGGCCCCGCACAGCACATGGAGCTGAACGGGATAGCAGGCCCCTGCCGAGGGGACCGCGCGCTGCCGGATGGTCCCCGGCAGTCCGGTGGCAGGATCGGCATGGAACTGACCGCTCCACCAGAGGGTGTGGAGCATCGCCAGCGCCGGGACCCGTCCGGGCCCGCGTCCAAGAACACGGTCGTCGCCAAGCGGGATGCCCCAATGGCTCGGTCCTTCCCAGCTGTTTTGCCGGGGGCCCGGGTGGTCCATGGGCCCCGGTTCCTCCCCGGACCAGGCACTGGCGAAGATGCCTGCAAACGCCGTCCCACTGTTGGGACAAGCTCCGTTGATCATCACGGCGGACTGCATGTGCGGCGGTGGGGCGAGGGTGAAGTCCCCCGGCCCCGCCGCGGTGTGGTGCGCCAGCGCAGGAGAACACCGTCCCCTGAACGGACCGTGGTGCGCCCGGTCACGTCGAAAGCGTCGATTGTATGGCTGTGCATTGGCTCCCTTTCCGGGGGTGCGGTGAATGCGGGCGGATTAAGGGGGCGGACATGCCGGCGCGCCCGCCCCCCTGGCTTAGTGACTAGTCGAACGGGTTTTCGACCAGGGCGTTCGATTGCGTTGCCGACAGGTGTGCCAGCTGCTCGGTCACTTCAACTTCAATCAGGACCTTGGCGTTCTCCATGGGTGGTCTCCTTGTCAATCGGTGTTTGATCGCTGCCGTGTGGTGATACCGCCACACTACAATTCGTGAGAATCATTCTCAAATGTTTGTTGGAGAGGTGCCATGCCACGCGAAATTCTTGTAGTTGCAGACCAGAAGGCCGGAACGGTCCAGTTCCCTGACACCGGGGCCGGGGCCAGGGTGGGACTGATCGAGGACGTGGTCCTCGCCGAACACGCCGGGATCCTGCCCTTAGGCGGCGGGTGGTGCGCGTTTGTGGACGATGCCGGCGGAACCGTGATCATCGCGGACCCCCTCGACACAGGCACTCCTTTCGGAGGCTCTGCTCCTTGCGGGCATCCTGTCCAGCACCGGATCTCCGTTGCTATCCCTGGCCAGCACCTCGCCTGCGACCCCGCCGGGCGCTACATTGCGGTGACAACTGGTCTCGGCCGGTTATGGGAACCCTGGAGTGATCTGCTCACTGTGGTGGATCTGGCCGCCGGCGGTGGCCCGCGCTCACGCCGCGTCCGCACCTGCGTAGGCGGGCCCGGAGTCGTGGTGTCGGAAACGCCCGACGGGCCCCGTGCGGCATCGAGTCCCTGTCGCTCGAGCGGATCCTGAACGTGGGGGTGCACTGCCCCCAACTGCGAGGTGAGGTGATGGGCAGGATCTCTGACGACGGTCACGGAGACGCCTACGACCCCGCTACAGGGACCATGGTCGTGGCAACGGACCGCGGCCTGGAGCGCAGGGTGGACCAAGCCTGAATTCTCGTGGCCGTGGGGGCCTCGCACGGCGGACCCGTGGTGGCCACGTCGGCGCTCATGGCCCCGGAAACCTTCGGGGCAGTCATCGCGGTGGCACCCGTGCTGGACAGCCGACCGCACGCACATTTTCGGCCCGGAAGGGGCGCCCCGCAAGGGGACACCAAAGCTACTTGGACGGCATCGCCTTAGCAAGCTGCTCGATCACTCGGAACCCTATGGGGTCCACCAACCGGGAGCAGTTGGCCAGGACCACGACACCCGCGTCTGCGTGCGGCAGTATTGACAGGTGAGAGCTGAAGCCACCGGTCCCGCCGTTGTGCCACAGGGCGGTGTGCCTGGTTCCCCGCACCCGCACTGTATGCCAGCCCAGCCCGACGCTGACCCATCGGTTGGCCTTGGCCCGCGGTGGCTGGACCAGGCGCAGCGCGTCGGCGAGCGGGGTCGTCTCAGGGTAGAGGTGTGCGCGCGCGAAGATCAGCAAGTCATGGGCCGTGGAGTACAGTGCTCCCGCGCCGGGCATGCCGCCTAGATCCCAGTCCGGCACGGGCTGACGTCGGACGTTGTGGCCAACGGCCCGGCGCTCGAGCTGGTCCGGTCGCAGACGCACCACGGTCTCGGACATGCCTAGCGGGCCGGTGATCCGCTCCGCAATAACGCGGTCATAGGGCAGCCCGGCTTGCCGGCTCAGGGCTTCACCAAGCAGGCCGGCGCCGAAGTTCGAGTACCGAACCCTGCTCCCCGGCGCTGAGCGCAGCCTGCAGGCGGCCAGCGCAGCGAGCAGGTCCTCGGTTCCGAATTCCCGGTAGGGGTCCAGCGGGTTGCGCAGGGCCTTCCGGCGGAGGCCGGCGGGAAGCCGCGGCAGCCCGGAGGTGTGCGTGGCCAAATGCGCCAAGGAGATGTCCGCAACCGTACCCGGCTGCTTAGTTCCGGGGAGGTATTCACCGAGCGGTGTGTCCAGTGACAGCTCGCCGCGTACCACGGCATCGGCCAGGGCAAGCGCGGTGAATACCTTTGTGATCGATCCGATCTGGAAGACTGTCTCGGCGCTCGGCGGCGGGTTGCCGTGGCCGGTGGTGCCCCAGCCCTGTACCACCGTGTCGGTGCCCGTGAAGGCGGCGACCACGACGCCGGCGTATCGAGCAGCTTTCGTTGCCGCTGCAGTGACCACGTCGTTCAGCTGCTCCGCTGTTATTGCCATCGAAGCTCTCCAATCCGCTCGCAGACCCGAGCACTCACATACGTTGATTACCTATGGGTTGGTCCAGGCAGGGCGGGGGCCTAGTTGTGGCGGGTTCCGCGCCCGGTCATGACGAGGGCTTTGAGAGGCGCATGAGTTGGTCGAGCTGTTCCCAGTGCCGTGCGATCCGTGTCCGGCCTTCCTCGGTCAGGGCGATGTTGGTGTTGGGCTTCTTCCGCACGAACCGTTTCTCGATCTTCACCAGTCCGGCTTCCTCGAGCTTGGTGAGGTGACTGGATAAGTTGCCTTTGCTCAGCCCCGTCGCCCGCTGCAGGAAGATAAAGTCGGCATCGGTCACCGAGGAGAGGACGGTGAGGATTGCCAGCCGGCCGGGTTCGTGAACTAGCCGGTCGAACACCGGGGCGGGCTTAGGCTCAGGCATTGCCGTCTTTGACTTCGATGGCCGCGGGCGCTCCGAAGGTGCGAACGAAGAGCAGGTGGTCCAGGATGCCGTTCAGCATCAGGGCCACCCCTACGATCGCGAGGCCGATGTTGCTCGGATCCGGACCGTCCCATAGGGGGATCGCTCCCGCCATCAGGACGGTCACCCAGATGATCAGGTGGTGGGCCTTGAGGACGCGGCCGGCGGCGTAGGAGAGAACAATGGCTGCGGACAGGGTCACCGCGGTCGCGTTAACCGGGAGGTTCAGGGACCAGCTCGCTTGGCTGCGCAGCAGGGTAGAACCTCCCACGACTACCACGATTGCAAGGACAACCGCGACCGCGGCACGTGCCTGCTGTCCGGCAGAGGGGCGAAGCTTGCCGTAGTGCTTGTTGTAGAAGTTGTTGATCGGGACGCACACGATCCCTACTAGCGCCACGACGCCTAAGAAAACCAGGGGGTACTGCAGCGGGCCCCAACCCGTGTTCCCCAGCGCGCTGATGATTGGGAGCGCGCCTAACGGTATGAAGAAGAGCCCTCGCAAGTAGGTGTAGTTCGCTGCCGCCGCCTTGAGTTGCGTCCGGTCCATCGTAATCTCCTCAAACTAGTTTGTATGGCCAACTCTAGAGGGTCGGGTATTCAACGTCAACTAGTTGGTAGGACAAACCTGATTGCGGATTCTGGGCCGTGCGGGGCTGTCATTTCAGCGACCAAATAGGTCCTTGGGGGGCCGCCGGTCCCTGGGTCAGCATGCGAGTCCCTGCAGGATTTGGACGACGACGACAGCCAACGTCCAGAGATAGTCATCACCGACTCCGGCCGGCGAGCAGTATCCACTACAGTGGTGTACGAGAACGTACCTAAGAGAGGCCCGCATGAGTCAACGATCGTCGCAACGAGCCCTGCGGTCGGACGCGGTTCGAAACCGGGACGCCATCCTAAGTGCGGCGGTCGAATGTTTGAACGCCAACCCCCGGGCCAGCATGGTGGAAATCGCTGCAGCCGCCGGCGTGGGCCGAGTGACGCTGTACGCGCACTTCTCATCACGCGAGGAGCTTCTGAGGAGTGTGCTGGATCAGACGATGGACCGTACCGAGGCCAGCTTCGCTGCTGTCGATCTGACTGCAGGGCCGTGGGCTGCACTCGATCAACTCGTCGAGTCCTCCTGGCGCCTATTGGCAGATCTGACCGGGGTGGTGGCCGCCGTGGAGCAAGCACTGCCGGCGGACCTTCACGCGGAGCATCAGCATCGTCCGATGGCGCGGCTACGGGCGCTGCTGCGGGAGGGTCGCTCCGCAGGACTGTTCCGTGATGATCAACCGGCGGAGTGGCAGTCCGCGTGTTACATAGCCATCCTGCACGCGGCAGCCGCAGAGGTGCGCGCCGGACGCCTGAGGGAGGATGAAGCGGCGGAGCTCGTCAGAGAGTCGATCCGCGCGCTGGTGCGGGCGGCTTGAGGGCCCGGATAAATGAGTACTGCGTTGGCGGGACAAGATCGCAACTGCGACTCGCGACAGTGCGGGGGAGTTCGGTGGAGGCTTGGCTGAATCCGACCCGCTATGCGGATCGACAGGAATGCTGCCTCCCCGCCTTACCTTGTAGATCTCCCCGCCCGGCCGCGGAGTGCTCGGCGCAGCCGCGACCCCGGGCGAGCGAGCATCCACGTCACTACGGCCGTTGTCGCGCCGAGAAGGACGGTTGAGGTAATGAGCAGAAGTAGCCTCGGCGGGAGCGCAGTATCTGCTCGGACTTCGTTCACGGGGAACTCGATGTACTTGGCGAGCGTGGCGGCTGTCGCCGCATCCGACACCTGTGCCAGGTCTCGAACGAGCGGTCCGAAAGATGACTCGCCGTCTTCGCGGTGCGGGATGAACATCGGAACGGCGTTCGCCGTGCTCCACTGGATCAACGGCGCCATCTCGGGGTTGACCCCACCGGCGAGGAGCAGGCGGTCCACACTGCCGTTGATCTGCTCGGGTTTACTGGCGATCAGAGCGAAGCCGTGCCTGGTCCGGATGGTGGATTCCGTCGCCACAGGGACCAGCGATACGGCGAACGAACTGCTCGAGTAGACCTCAAACGCTGCCGCCACGGCCATCTCGTCGGTCTGAGAGGTGAGTGCCACAGCCCATTTCGGTTGCAACCAGGGCAGCGCCGAGCCGAGCGTGTACGGATAATCCTCTAGGCCGGCCCTGTGAATCGGCATGCTGGTTCCACCCGACAAGCTCCAGTCGGACGCGCCTATGTCTTGACCGATACGCGTCGCCTCTGCGCTGCTGGAAAATCGCTCGACCAGGTGCAGGGCGCCTGCGATTCCCGACGTCACGCCCGCGGTTGTGGTGATGCGCCCGTCGTCTACGTACCGTTCGCCGCGCACCCAGATCGTTTCCGGGTGATTCGCCTCGAGGTCGGCGAGGTCGGCGAAGTGCGACGTGGCCGTCTTGCCGTCGAGCAAACCTGCGGCGACGAGCACGCGTGCGCCGGCGCAGACGCCGAGGACCGTTCCACCGTTGGCGTATACCCGCTTGATCCATGTCCTGATGGGTTCGTTCGCCTGACCTGCCGGGTCAGCGAAGGCTGGAACCACGATGATGTCCGCCTCCGGCGCCCGTCCCGAACAGAGGTCAGCGACGGAGAAGTCAGGAACCGCTGTGAGGCCGCCCGAGAGCCCCACCGGAGCGCGGTCGGCTGAAACGGTGAAGACGTTGAAGGCATCAGATTGGGCGAAGATTCCGAACGGCGCGAGCACGTCCGCCACCACTGATCCACCAACGCCCATCACCACCGCCACCTGGATCCGTCCTGTCGCTTGGTCGATGCGAGGCTGCGGTGGAAGCTCGGATGCTGTTTGGGCGGCGAAGCTCTGTGTCATCGTCCGCACAACGCCCAGACCGATAATCCCGCCCACAACGGCTATACCGACGAGGATGCCCGCTCCGGCAGCCAGGAACGCGCCTAGGCGCTTGTGCTCCCGCGCCGGCCGGTCGGCGGGTACCTCTCGTGAAGCTGCGGCAGGTGACTGCTCGTGATGGGTCATGACACTCCTTTCGGGGAATCCGCGAGATATCTCATACATGAGTGTATGGATAACTGTAGCATTATCACGTACAGATATGTACGGTTTACCTCACGAGATCCGGCGCCTAAACGAATCGCCCCACTCACCACGGCAACGAGATGGACCGAACGACAGGAGAAATCGTTGGCGCCCGAATATTCCGACGGGCGGGCCGCCACGGCAAGGACCTCACCGATGCGGGCACCTGTTGCCAAGAAGACATCCAAGACAACGGACAGATCTGTGGCGCGAGGCCGTCCCTGGTGGTTGGGGTCTTCCTGCCAGTTGCGGATGACTGTTCGGAGTTACTCGACGTCTTTGATTGACAGGGCCTGGACGTTCTTGGTGGCGAGCTTGATGGGGCCCAAATCCCGGATTGGATTGCTGTGCAGGGCGTCATCCCGGACCGCGAGACCGATCATGCCGGTCAGAACGCAGCTCTCGCGTCGGGCGAGGTCCGCCGGCTGCAGCCGGTCGACGAGGCGGCACTTGGTAACGGTCTGACTGGTGAGGACGGCGCTTAGGTGGCCGCCACGGCGGCGGTGCGGGTGGCTAGCCAGGTGTCGAGTTGGTCGGCGGTGACCGGCCGGGAGAGGAAGAAGCCCTGCGCGGAATCGCAGCCATAGCTGGCAAGTTCGGTCAGCGCGGCCTTGTCCTCGACTCCCTCTGCGACAATCCGCAGGCCCAGCTTGTGCGCCAAATCGATCGTCGACGCCACGAGTGCGGCCGCGCGTGGGTCCTCGGCCATCGGCAGCACGAATGAGCGGTCCAGCTTGAGCTCATCGATCGGCAACTCCCGCAGATATGCCAGGGAACTGTACCCGGTTCCGAAATCGTCGATCGAGATTTGGATCCCGGCATCCCGCAGGCGGGTGAGGATATCCAGCGCCCGCGCCCGATCGGTCATGAAGAAGCTCTCGGTAATTTCCAACATCAACACTGACGCCGGTAGGCCGCGATTCGCAATCATCGCGGCGATCCGGGTGGGCAGGTCCGTGTCGACGAGGGAACTCACCGACAGGTTTACCGCGATCGTGAGCGGGTGGCCCCGCTCCTGCCAGACGAGCGCCTGATCGAGGGCCTTCGTCAGCACTACCCGGGTCAGCTCGTGCATCAGCCCGGCATCCTCGACCAGAGGCAGAAACGAGTCCGGGTACACCAGGCCACGCCGGGGGTGCTGCCATCTCACGAGCGCCTCTACCCCGGCAACCTCGTCGGATCCGAACTGGACCTTGGGCTGATAGTGCAGCAGTAACTGGTCATCGCTGAGCGCGAGCCGCAGCTCCTCGAGGGTGCGCAGCCGGGCATCGCCGTGGCCATCGTCCCCGACCGTGTACACGTGATGGCCGCTTCGCGACTCCTTTGCCTTGTACATCGCAATATCCGCCTTGCTCAGCAGCACGCTGAGGTCACGGCCGTGACCGGGTGCAAGCGCGACGCCGATGCTCGCACTCGTCTGCAGGCCGATGCCCGGCAATGCGAACGGAGCAGCCAGCGCCGCCCGCACTCGGAGCGCGGTCCCCACCGCCGCTGCCTCATCCGCCTGACGCAACACGATCGCGAACTCGTCCCCGCCCAGCCGCGCCAGCAGATCGCCCGGACCGACGTTCGCGGCCAGCCGTTCCCCCACCATCACGAGAAGCCGGTCGCCCACTTGATGCCCGAGGCTGTCGTTGACGTCCTTGAACCGATCCAGATCCAGCAACAGAAGCGCACTGCCGCGGACCCGCGGCGGAGCCGAGAGACTGCTTTGCGTTCCTGACAGTTGTTGGGACCCTGCCGGGAGGGAGACCGGATCGTCAGAGCCGGCCAGGAGGGTCGGGCTGGCTGTGGTAGAACGGGGTCTCACCCGGACGGCTCGGCCGAGGAGAGTCTTGGCCCTGCCCACGGTGCCGCCGCCGAGTAGGGCGGGCCCGTCCGCGTAGAACGCCCGCCGGTTCGGCAGCCCGGTCAGCTCGTCTGTGCGCGACTCGCGGCGCACGATCCGATGCCGAAAGGTGAGCGGAACCGCCGCCGCAGCGACCGTGGCTGCGGCGAGAACCACAGCAGGAGTCGACAGGGTCATTCGGGTGCCGAGCAGGAGCGCGCCAAGCCCGACAACGACGGCGAGCATCGGCACAGAGACCGGAAGCACCTGGCTTGCGGGGGCCGCCAGACGGACTTCGACCCGGGAGGCAACATCCGCCCAGCACGCAACCAGCATGACGCCGATCGCCCAGCCCACGTCAAGGACATACCCGGAAACGTACGTTCCTTGCTGCGAGAGGAGGGCATAACCCAGGTCGGTGTCGGCGTAGGTGGACAGGCCGATGGAGAGCACCATCCAGCCTGGGCCGAAGCCGAGCTTCGGTGCAGAGGCCATGCCTGTGATCATCGCCACCAGCAGCACGTCGCTCAGCGGATAGGCGAGGGCGACCGTCGTCGACAGCGAGGCTGGCCCGGAAGCGGCCTCGCTCAGAACCGGATCGAGGAGCACGGCGAACAGGGTTGCGCCCCCCAGCGCTCCCACGGCCATATCCAGCAGCACCGAACCGGTGAGGGTCCGTACCGTGCGCCACGACAGCACGAAAAGTGCGATCAGCATAAGCGGGTAGAACAGCAGATGGCCGACGTCGGCGGGTGAGGGCGAGGAGAGCACGCCAGAACCGTCCAGGGCGAAGTAGTTGTACAGGTCGCCGCCGGCCCACAGGGTCAGGCCGGACGCAACGCAGAGGAACTCCAGCCTGCGGAACCGGGTGCGGTACACGGCACACCACGCCACGATTATGGGAACCCACCGGGTGGCGTTGCCGAGGCCCAGCTCGACAAACGGATGCGGCCGCTCGCCAGGCAGCATCAGGGCCAGGAAGTACACCACCACCAGGGTCCCCATCAGCCAGCGCGGCCACGTCACGGCAGCCCGGTAGGCGGGGGTGCGGGCCACCGGGTGGGCATCCGGGGTCGGAGTTAGGTCAGAGCCTGCGGATAGACGACGTCGAGCCCCTTTTGGCATCCCCTGCACAGCCGTCCCCCGTCGTGTCGTGCTCAGCCTAGCACCGGATGGGCCGGCCGGGTCCGGAGCTCAGGACCCGGGCGATCTGGTCATAGCTGTGCGACTTCGCGCCGCCGCCGAGATCTCGCGTTGGAAGGAAACGCACAGCTCAAAGCAAGCGGCGACCACTTTCGGTCCCGCCGGAACCCACACGGAACCACCTGTCAGTGCAGATCAGGACTGGTTCAAGGGTGCCGTGGTCTATCAGCCCTATTCGTGCAGCTTTGCCGATGCCAACGGCTACGGCCCGGGCGACCTCGGCTGCATCATTTCCCGGCCCGACTACCTGCACCGACTCGGCGTCGATGTCCTGCGGCTCTCGCCGGTCTACCGCTCCCCGCAGAACGACAACGGCTATGGCATCAGCGGCTATCGAGTCATCGATCCGGTCTTCGGAAATCTTGAAACTCTCGATGAACTGATCACCGGCTTTCACTCCTGAGGTATGAAGCTGGTCATGGACCTTGTGGTCAACCACACTTCGGACGAGCACCGGTGACCTCGACGATGGCGGCTGGCACCAAGCCGACCAGACACTGGGCAACTGCCTCCTCAGTGCTTCGGTGGATCCTAGCGCTGCAGGCTGGGGCTGCGATCAGACTCTGCTCCGGCGGCGGGAGTAGTCTCGCTTTCCGTTCCGAAGCTGTCAGCGCTCCCGTAGTCCGCGCCGAGGTTACGCGAGCGTGACAATAGGCCGAGAACTGAGGCGATCGTGATCACCACATGCACGAGGGCCAAGACGATGACGGCCAGGATGGATCCTGTCGCGTTGAGCAGGAACTGGCCCATCATGGGTGCCGTCCCCGCAAAGACGGTTGAACTGAGCTGGTAACTGAGGGATATGCCGGTATAGCGGATGTTGGGCGGGAACGACTTAGCCAGGATCCCTGCCAGCGCGGCGTAGTACATGGAGTGCGGGATGGTGGCCAGCGCCATGCCAACGGCCGCCAACATGTAGTCCCCGGTCCCGATCATCATGAACATCATGGGAAGGACCAGGAGCTCGGGGACCAGCATCAGGAGCACCGCCGTGCGCAGGGTGAGCTTGGAGGCGATGAGTGCGCCGAATGGCTGCACGATGAACTGCACCACGAGGGAGATGGTCACGATGGACAGGAAGCTTGTCCTGGTGAAGAGCCCCTCATCGACCGCCCAAGCCAGCGCGAAGGTGCCTTTGAAGTAGGTTGCCGAGACGGCAATTACGCACGCTCCGATGCCAAGGGCCACGATGCCCTTGGACTTTCGGAGTACTTCGCGCAGGGGTGCCTTGGCCACGGTCTTGGTCTCCATGAGCGCCCGCATGGCCGGAGATTCTTCGATGCTCAAACGGACGAAGAGTCCGATTCCCACCAGTACCGCCGACAGGAGGAACGGGACCCGCCAGCCCCATGTGGTGAAATCCTCGTCGGGGAGCTGTGCCACCATGAGCCACACAAGCGTTGAAAGCAGGTTGCCCATGGGGGAGCCCTGCTGGGCGAAGGCGCCGTAGAGAATGCCCTTGCCCTTGGGCGCGTGCTCCGCTGCAAGGACGACGGCGCCACCCCACTCGCCGCCCATGGCAATGCCCTGAACGAGTCGCAGTGCCACCAGCATGACCGCCGCCCAGCTGCCGATCTGGGCGTAGGTGGGTAGGAGACCGACGGCGGTGGTGCAGATTCCCATCATCAGCAGGGTGGCTACCAAGGCTTTTTTGCGGCCCAGTCTGTCGCCGATGTGACCGAAGATGATTCCGCCGAGCGGTCTGGCGAGGAAGCCGACCCAGAACGTTGCGAAGGCAGCCAAGGTGCCCACCGCCTGATCTTGGGCGGGGAAGAAGATCTTGCCGAAGACAAGAGCGGAGGCTGTCCCGTAGGCGTAAAAGTCATACCATTCGACGGTGGTTCCGGCGAAAGATGCTAGGCCGGCCTTCCTGGCCATCTTCTGCCGGAGCTGGGCTGTGCCCGATTCCGTCTTCTGTAATCCGCTCACAACAACTCCATTGTCTGGCTGTGGCACCCTGTGACGCAGCACACGGTGAATTTCATCCCCAACCCTGACAGTCCAAATTCATAGCGTCCAATATCTAATCCGACCTACAGTCGGTGGGAAATCCTATAAATCGATGCCTTCCGCCGCATGGATGGCTGATGAGCTGGGACGCGGTGGTGTTGGAAGTACCCGCTGCGCGATTTCCAGCACAGCGTTGGTGGCCGTGGCGACGTTGTCCTTCCGCCACGCCAGTACGGCAGCGAGGTCCGGAAGGTCGTCCTCCAGATCCCGGTATACGAGGCCCGGCGTGTCGATGTGCTGCACGGACGATACGGTGATGGTCACCCCGACGCCGGCGGCAACCAGTCCGAGGATGGTGTATGAATCCGGGGCCTCCTGCATGATCCGCGGAGTGAAGCCGGCGCCCATGGCTATATGGATCAATGCATCCCGCACTGTGGAGCCCTGGGTGCCCGGGAAAGTAACAAACGGCTCGCTCGCCAGGTCCGAAACCCGGATCGTTTCTTTGCTGGCCAGCGGGTGGTCCGACGGTAGGGCAGCCACCATCCGTTCGTAGCCATAGACGCGGGTGGCGATGCTCTGGTTGTTGACCGGAAGGCGTGAGAAGCCAATGTCCAGGTCGCCGGCCGCAACCTCGGCGATCGCCGTGCCGGCATATGTCTGCCCCTGGAGCACCAGTTCGATGCCGGGTTGTTCCGCCCGGACGGCACGTGCCAACACAGGCAGTACGTTCCTGCTACTTGCCCCGGCGAAGCCAATGATCACCCTGCCGACGATCTCCGAGTTCCCGAGAATCGCTGACCGGCGGGCGATGTCGACGTCGGCCATGACCTGTTTGGCTGGGCCGAGGAGTGCTTTTCCAGCATCGCTGAGGGTCACGGACCGCGTGTTCCGGTGGAACAGTTGGACCCCGAGTTCTTTCTCCAGCAGCCGGATCTGCTGGCTCAGGGCGGGTTGCGCCAGGTGTAGCCGGGCGGCGGCCCGGCCGAAATGCAGCTCCTCCGCTGTGGCGATAAAGCCTGCCAGATGTCTGAGTTCCACTGTTCCCTTTCGATTCAGATCAGATTCGGATGATTCAGACTTGATTCTTATCACAGAAGTCCGATTTATGTATTGGACTCTTATATATCTGGGGTGCCAGCATGAGGGGGACCCGACGAAAGATCCGGAAGGCAGTTCCCCTTGGCCGAAAAATTGTTCTCCCTGAGAGATGCAATAAGCACCTTCGTTTCCGACAACGACGTCGTAGCCCTGGAGGGATTCACGCACCTCATCCCCTTCGCGGCAGGCCACGAAATCATTCGGCAGGGGCTGGCGGGCCTGACTCTGGTGCGGATGACACCAGACATTATTGCCGACCAGCTGGTAGCGGCCGGTTGCGTGAAAAAGATGGTCTTCGCGTTCACCGGCAACAGCTCGGTCGGTTCCCTCTATGCGGTGCGGCGGGCGGTCGAGGCTGGCGGTCCCGGCGAGCTCGAGCTTGAGGAATACAGCCACTATGGGCTCTTGGCCCGGTACCAGGCCGGTGCCGCCGGGATCCCGTTCATGCCGATCAGGTCCTACGCCGGCAGCGACCTGGTCAAAATCAATCCCCAGCTGAGGAAGGTAGCGTCCCCTTTCGCGGAGGATGTCGAGACCTATGTGGTGCCCGCCCTGAACCCCGATGTGGCCATCCTCCACGCTCAGCGGGCGGACCGGCATGGCAACATCCAGAGCTGGGGGATCCTCGGGCCGCAGCAGGAGGTTGCGTTCGCGTCCAGGCGCACCATCGTGCTGGTGGAGGAGATTGTCGACGACGACGTTATCCGCTCCGACCCCAACAGGACGCTCATCCCCGGGTTCGTCGTCGATGCCGTCGTCGAGTGTAAATATGGGGCGCACCCATCCTTCGCGCAGGGCCACTACGACCGGGACAACGACTTCTACCGCTCCTGGTCAGCCATCAGCAAAGACCCGGACCGTCTCGAACGCTGGATCCAGGAATGGATCCACGACCCGGCAGACCACGACGGTTACCTCAGCAAACTCGGCGACGGATTCTTTGACCGGCTGACGCCGTTCCCTCGCCTGTCCAACCCCGTCAACTATGGGAGCGTCCTATGACCAGCGTTGCCGAGGCAACCACCGTCGGGCCGGTACCATCTCCGCACTACACCGTCAGTGAGCTCTTGGCGGTTGTCAGTTGCCGTTACCTGCAGGGGAAACGGCGCGTTTTTGCCGGGATCGGCCTGCCAACCCTTGCCGTTGCGCTCGCGCAGAAGTCCACATCTCCGGACATAGAACAGATCTACGAGTCGGGTGTCTGTGGTGCTCACCCGCCGAAACTTCCGGAAACCATCGCCGATGCCTCACTGGCCACCGGAGCCGAAGCTATCCTGTCCATGCCCGTGCTGTTCGGATACGTGTTGCAGGGCGGCTGGATCGACGTGGGTTTTCTCGGCGCGGCGCAGATCGACAGGTTCGGCAGCCTGAACACCAGCGTCATTGGCCCATGGGACTCGCCGACGGTCCGCCTTCCCGGTTCCGGGGGCGCCGCCGAGGTGATGGCGAACTCCCAGGAGGTATTCGTCGTCATGCGCCGACACAACAGCACCTCCTTTGTCCGGGAGCTCGACTTCTGCACCAGCCCCTCGCCGGCGGCAGCACGGCGGGTCGATCCCAAAGTGCCGACGCGGGGCGCTGGTGTCACCACCGTCATCAGCGAACTCGGTGTCTTCAAAGCGGATGCAGCGGGTGAATTATGCCTGGCCAGTATCCACGAGGGCGTGACCCTGGAGCAGGTCCGTGAGCAGACCGGGTGGCCGGTCACAGTGCGGGATGACCTTACCGTGACGCCTCCGCCCACCCGGGAAGAACTCCGGCTGCTCCGTGACGAAATCGATCCAGGCCGGGTCTACCTCCGGTGAGAAAAGGAGCGGAAGCGGATGTTTAGCACCCAAATTTTCAGCGGCCGGACCGCGCTTGTCACGGGAGGCACCTCCGGGATCGGCCTGGCCATTGCCGGACGCCTGGGAGCCCTCGGCGCCAAGACAGCAATCATCGGACGCGATGAGACCAAACTTGAGACCGCCGCCGCCGCCCTGACGGCGAAAGGATTCGAAGTCAGAGGGTACCGGGCGGACGTCCGTGACGAAGCGGCGGTGCATAACGCCCTTGAAGCCATCGAAACCGACTTCGGTCCGGTAGGCCTGCTCGTGAACAACGCCGCCGGAAATTTCCGCGTCAACCCGCTGGACCTGACACCGAATGGCTGGAACGCGGTGGTTGACATCGTGCTCAAGGGCACGTGGAACCTTACACAGGCAGTGGGCCGGCGTGCCATCACGTCCTCGGTGCCCTTGTCGGTAGTGAATATCGGCACTTCCGCGGCACTGACGGGAAACCCGGACACCGTCCATTCAGCCAGCGCGAAGGCGGGAGTGCTGGCAATGACGAAGTCGCTTGCCGCGGCCTGGGCACCCCACGGCGTCCGCCTCAACGTGCTCACACCCGGGCTGACGGGTCAGACCGGCGGCGCCGGGATCTTGTACGGAACGGAAGCGGAGATGGACGAGCACCTGGCGAATATTCCGCTGGGAAGGCTCGCCCGGAAAGAGGAAATCGCCGATGCCTGCGCCTTTCTGCTCAGCGACTTTGGATCCTACATCACCGGCACCGAGCTGTTGATCGACGGCGGCCGGCGCCTAACCGGCCACTGACCGAGGAGAACACCAACGTCACTGAACACGCTTCGGAGGCGCGGACGCCACGCGCTCATGGCTGCAGCCACGGATTAGCCGGGAATGGAAAAAAGGGGACTTCGCCATTTCGGCGCAGTCCCCCTTCCCGGCAGCGGTTAAGACCCGCTGAAAGCGGAAATGCCGGTGATCTCGCGCCCCAGGATGAGCGATTGGATGGAGTCGGTCCCCTCATAGGTGTGAACAACCTCCATGTCGGTCATATGGCGGGCAACGTGGTAGTCCAAAAGCAACCCGTTGCCGCCCAGGACATCCCGGGCCTCGGCACAGATCCAGCGCGCCTTCTTTGCGGTGTGCATCTTGGCCAACGAGGACATCGGACCGGTCAGCTTTCCCTGCTCCTGCAAGGCGGTGATCCGGAAACAGATCAGCTGCATGGCTGTCAGCTCGGCCAACATATTGGCGAGCTTGTTCTGGACGAGTTGGAAGCTGGCAATGGACTTGCCGAACTGGACGCGGTCTTTGGCATACGCGACGGCCGCCTCGTACGCTGCCATGGCGTGGCCGAGAGCCTCCCAGGAGGCGTTGCCCCGGGTGGCCATCAGCACGCGGCCCACATCCTTGAATCCTGTCGAAGCCGCCAGCATGTTGCCGGCCGGAATCCGCAGATTGGCAATCTCGATGTCCGGTTGCAGGATGGCCCGCTTGCCGATCTTGCCCGTGATGACTTCCGTGGTGTAGCCCGCGGGGTAGGTGCCGTCGGGGTTCTTTTCCAGCACGAAGGCCTTGACTTTACCGTCCGAGTCGTCGCGGGCCCAGATGATGACGACGTCGGCGAAGCTTGCGTTGCCGATCCAGCGCTTTTTGCCGTTGAGCAGCCAATGGTCACCTTCGCGACGTGCGGTCGTCTCCAATGCCACAGAGTCCGAGCCGTGGTCCGGTTCCGTCAGGGCAAAGGCGCCGATCTTGTCCAGCGCGGCCATGGCGGGCAGCCAGCGGCTTTTCTGGTCCTCATCGCCCAGCAGTGCGATCGATCCCATGGTGAGCCCGGACTGGACGCTGAGGAAAGTGTTGATGCTGCCGTCAACGCGGGACATCTCCAGAGAGACGAGGGCCGAGGAGAGCCGGTCCATGCCGGGGCATCCGTACCCTTCGATGGTGGTCCCGACTATTCCCAGTGATGCGATTTTTGGCACCAGCTCGAAAGGGAACGCTGCCCGGTCCCAGTAGTCGTTGATGATGGGCAGGACCTCTTTGTTGGCGAAGGCGCGCACCCGGCCGGCGATGGCCCGCTGCTCCGCTGTCAGCGATTCTTCCAGCAGGAAAAAGTCGGTCGATTCGGTCATGATGTCTCCGTTTCGGAATACCGCGAGAGGTATTCGGTTTCAGCGGTGCTTAGTTTTCTGGGGCGGTTCGTTTTCGTTTCAAACGGGACCAGTACGGTGCTGCCCCGGAAGACGGGCGCGGATTCTTGGATGGCCGAGTAGCGTACGGTGATGGATCCGCTGCCGATCCTGGAGACGTCGAGCAGCATCAGGAGTTCGGAGGCCGGCCACCGGTAGTCGCGGGAACCGTTCCTGGCACTCCTCAACTCGATTCACCCTGTCTATGATCCCGTGAAGACGGGGAGTCCACGCTGGGCAAAAGCCCGTTTGCCTTCCGCGAAATCGCCGGAAAAATAGCACGCGGGCTGGTCGCTGTGCTCGGCGGCGAAAGCGTCTTCCAGAGAAGGAAGCCCCTCGGCCAAGGCTCTCTTAATGCCCGCGACGGAGAGGGGCGCCACAGCGGCCAGGTTGCCCGCCTTGGCCGCGGCTTCCGCCGCGAGTTGGTCCGGCGGATAGCAGTAGTCGGCCAGCCCGAGGCGGAGGCACTGGTCCGCGCCGAGTGTCTGGCCCTCGAGCAGCAACTGCCTCGCTTTGGGGACGCCTATCCGCGCTCCCAGGCTGTGCAGAATTCCTCCATCGGGCAGGAGCCCTAGCCTGGTGAAAGGGAACATGAGCCGGGCGTCGTCCGCCATGTAGACGTAGTCGCAAGCGATGGCGAGGCTGGCTCCCAGGCCTGCGGCGGCGCCCTCCACAACGGCAAGAGTGGGCTTGGTGAAGCCGCAGAGTAGCCGCACCAAGTTGGCGACTTGAGCCAGGCGCTGCCGGGCCGCGGTGAGGTTCTCCGGAGGCATGGCCGTCAGGTCGCCTCCTGAGCAGAAGTTGCCGTTCGCGCCCCGAAGCACCAGTGCGCGCACCGAGCTGTCGCCGGCGGCACGTTCGAGGGCCGTGACGAGTTCGCCGCGCATGTGATCGCCCATGGCATTTCGGCGCGCCGGGTCGTTGAGGACGATTGTCAGCACGCTGTTGTCCGGTGTGGATTCGATGAGCAACGGGACTTGTCCTCTCATGACAGTCTGCGGACCGCGGTGTCGTTGTCATCCGGACGGCCTGGCTCTGCTAACCATTTCAGCGAGGATTGGAATTTTCAAATACTAATTCACGATCTCATTAGGAAGATATGGTTATATATCGAGCGTAAGAGTATCTAGCACGCCCCTGCCAAACGGGCCCCGTGACCATAGGATGCAAAGATGGCAGTGGAAATGCTCAAGCCGTCGCCCCGGGGCAGCTGGGAGAAAGCCCTTGTCTCCTCAAACGTTTGGCTGCTCTTCATCGCACTGTTCGCTTCAAACCTGCTTCGGGACGAAGTCGGATTCTGGGGTTCGACGGCCATGGTCGCCATAGGTATGGGTCTCGGCACGTACCTGCTTGTGCGCATGGCCAAGCCGCAGAAGGAAGCGCGTCTGGCGCGCGACGCCGAACGCGGAGTGATCGAACTCGCCCTCCGGTATGCGGACGCGCTCCCGGGATCGCTGCGGGGCAGGTGGCTGCCGGGTTTTGCGGAGCTGAGCGGCGGCGTGATGAAATTCCAGCCGGACTACGTGGACAAAGGCCAACCCGAAGGCCGGATCACCGTGTATTCCGATCTAGTGGACCGCGGCCAGGTGGATCCGCCGTCCAAAAGACCTGCCGAGCTGAGGCGGGGCTGGAAGATCGTTGCGCTCGGGACAGACAAGGGGGAACTGCATGTCGCGACAGGGGATTCTGGCCAGACGCTGATCAAGCATCTGTTCACCTGATGACCGTGGCTGCGAGGCGCACACGACTGGGGTCCGGTCTGGCGTCAGGATTCCCAATCAGACCGGAGTACTGACATGACGATGGCATCGATGTAGACACCATCGAAGGTGAGGGCGGCCCGCTTCCGTCCTTCGTGCGAGAACCCGCTGCGCTCATAGACACGGCGCGCCCGTGGATTGAAGGTGTATACGTCCAACTCGATCCGGTTGATATTGGTGCTCCGGAAGGCATGGGCGAGAACCAGCCGGGTAGCCTCCGAACCGATACCGCGGTTGCGGCCGGACTGCCCGATCAGGATCCGGAAGTTGCAGGTGTTATCGTGCTCGTTCCAGTCGTTCAGGACGACCTCGCCGACGCACAAATCGGTGGCCTGGTCCACGATGGCCAGATCCAGCCTGTCTGCCTGATCCGATCGTGTTTCGTACCATTCGCGCGTGGAGGCGTCCAGCACGGGCGACCTGCTCTCCGCCTCGGCGGTGGTATGAACGGACCCGGTGAGCCTGAGCACCTCAGGGTCGGCAAGGATCGGTCCCATGGCATCGATGTCTGCCTGCGTGAACGGACGAAGCTTTGCCTTCTCGCCCTCAATTGTGGGCTTGGTCGAGAAGGCGCCTGGGGTGGTCATGAGTGGACCCTACCCCCAATTTCGGGGATGTTTAGCTGTGGACGTGTGCGCGCTTGAGTCTTTCCTGTGCCTGTTGAGTCAGTTCGTGAAGTGCTTCTGGCCTGGACCGGAAGAGGCTCTCGCCCCGTGCGTTGTGCAAGGCAGGCCAGAGGCTCGCCGCCCAGGCGACTTCGTGTTCCTCCCGGGTAAATGGACGGCCTCTTGCTCTCTGGTAGTGCTCCAGGAACTCTTCGGAGCTTTCGAGCGGGGCGAGGGTCGGAACGTCCGTGCTGGTGAACGCCCCAGATGCTGCTCCGGCGATCGACGCTTCAGGCAATGCGACAAGGCTGTCCCAGTCGTGGACCGCCCATGGCCGGAAGCCTTTCCATCGGAGGTTCTGGCTCTCCCAGTCCCCGTGACCAATCACCCACGGCAAGGTGGTTTCCGCCAGCCGGGCTGCGACGCGTCGGGCGACGTCGCGCACATGTTCGGGGACAAGGCTCTGGTCCATGATGTCGATAGCTGGATTGGCGGGCCACAGGTCCCCGCCCGGCGGGTTCCAGTGCATCCACGGCGGGGGCGGTTGAAATCCGGCAGGGGATTGGGAAACGAGAGTCCCGGAAAGCATGGCCAGGAGCGTCGCTGAGCGCTGGGTGAACGATGCGTCGTCCGGTGTTTGCATCTCTCCGCCTGGCAGCCACGTTTCGGCCGAGACAATCAATCCACCCGTTAGCGAATAAGCTGCCGTAACCGGGCGGGCGCAAGGGAACCCCTCGCTGGCTGCAAACCGCTGGACTTCGAGGCAGCGGTCTACCTTGGCCGGTTGATCCAACCGGACTTTTACGGCAAACGAGCGCCCGTCCCCAGCGTCGAAGCGAAACAGGCTCGACATTTGGCCGCCCGCCAGGGCAGTCAGCGCAATGAGTGCGCCCTCTCCCAAAAAGCGCGAACACCAGCGCTCAACTGAAAGCACTTCCGGATTCGACATGCCCCGAGTCTACAAACCCGCCGGAAAGGAACTGAGGGGCAGCTGTCGAACCATCAGCCGCGCTACCCTCATGATCATGGACACCGAGGCAGTCACTATCCGTGAAGCAACCGCCGATGATGCGTTGATCCTCGCCGCGGCCGGCTTCGAAGCGATGAATTGGAGCGGCGAAGCCCGCTGCACGCCCGAGCAGTTCATGAACAAGCCCGAACTGGCGCACTACCTCGCGGGCTGGCAACGAACGGAAGATTTCGGCGTAGTCGCCGAGACAGTCAATGGCGCCGGCGTGGGTGCCGCCTGGTGCCGGATTTTCGCCGCCGACGACGCCGGGTACGGATTCGTGGCCGCAGACGTCCCCGAACTCACCATCGGTGTGCTGCCCGGCTATCGCGGGAGAGGCGTTGGTTCGGCCCTGATGAGAGGGTTGATAGCCCTCGGATCCGCGCGTGGACTCCGGGCCATCAGCCTCAGCGTCGAGGACGGGAACCGGGCCCGGGTCCTCTACGGGCGTTCCGGCTTCGTCAAGGCCGGCCGCAACGGCGGCTCAGACACGCTCTTGCTCGAACTGTAGTTGACGTGGCGGCCAACGCGCCGGGGGAGCGGGACATTCCCGATATCCTGTCCAGTGAGACGAGGAGAATCATGACCACCCTGAAAGAACGCCTGCACGCTGACGTCGTCAGCCACATGAAGGACCGCAACAAGCTGGCCCTCACCACGGTGCGCAACGTGCTGGGCGAAATCGAAACCCGCGAGAAGTCCGGTAAGACGCCGATGGTGCTCGACGACGCCCAGGTCACCTCGCTGCTCCAGAAGGAAGCCGCCAAGCGCCGCGACACCGCCCGCATCTACGCCGAGGCCGGGGAGACGGACCGGGCGGCAGCGGAAATTGCCGAGGCCCGGATCATCGAGGCGTACCTGCCCCAGGCACTGACCGCCGCCGAGGTGGAAGCAATCGTGGACGGGGTTATCAATACACTCAAGGCTGATGGTGTTGAGCTGACCATCCGGCAGCTGGGTGCCGTGATGAAGCCCGTCACGGCAAAGGTCGCCGGACGCTTCGACGGCAAGGCCGTCAGCGAGATCGTGCGCAGCCGCATCCCGCAGTAACAGTACGGTCCGGCCCCGAGAGCCAGCCGCCCTGGCCTGACAGCGAATGACCTGACGCCGGATGGCGGATGACGGCCATCGCCCAGCTGTATCCTGAGGGCATACGTCGAGCGGCAGTATCGGCTTTTCGTCGGGCTCGGTTCATCGCCGAAACCTTGGCCGAAATCTTGGACCGCATCCCAGGCATCGCGGAATCCCGCCGCAAACTTCAGTCTCCGATCCGCCCCTCGGACTCTGGGAATGGAACTCATATCGCTACCGCCGTGCCAGGCCCCCTGGCCATCCCGACGCCGGCCCTCCAGCCCCCGCAGGCAGCCGGGGCGGATGGGCCCGCCGTCGTGACCTGGGCGGAGGCCGGCCACAGCAGGACTGCCCGGTGGCGATCGGCGAACGGA
Source organism: Pseudarthrobacter sp. HLT1-7 (assembly GCF_059383435.1). Lineage (NCBI taxonomy): Bacteria > Bacillati > Actinomycetota > Actinomycetes > Micrococcales > Micrococcaceae > Pseudarthrobacter > Pseudarthrobacter sp. HLT1-7. The sequence continues at coordinate 94,147 of NZ_JBWZCH010000013.1, forward strand.
AGGCCGGCGCCTGCGCGCGTTGAAGTGGTCGACGACGCGCTTACGGCCGATGAGGCGAACCGGATGGCGTCCCAGGGCATCGCGATGCTCTGGCACGGAGACTTTCACAATGCGCGGCAGATCCTCAACGCCATGGACCGGCGGGTGGGCGCCGGGAAGAAGAAGAAGACCGCTGACACCCCGGCCGATGGGTTCTACCGGCACCGCCAGGCCCGCTCGCATCGCGCGCGCATCCTCGGCCTGCTGCTGATCCCGCTTGATCCGGGCCCGGTGGTGCCGCTGCGGCGCTCGCCGGACCTCCAGGACGCCGTCGTGGAGGCATACGGGGAAATCGGCGAATCTTCGGTGGTGTCCCTGCATGAGCTGGTCGGGGCCATCGGTGCCCACGAGTGGCGAAAAAACGGCGTCTACGTCGACGCGCTGCAGGGCCGCATCCATCCGCACTACGGCACGTTTTTTCCCACCCGCAGCGAGTACGTGGACCTGGTGGCCGCCGCTCCGCTGCCCTCTGGCACGCTGGCGTTCGACGTCGGAACAGGCACCGGGGTGCTCGCCGCTGTTCTGGCCCGCCGCGGCGTCCACCGCGTGGTGGCGACGGACAATGAACCCCGCGCGATTGCGTGCGCCGTCGAGAACTTCCGGAACCTCGGCGTCCAGGACCGTGCGGAGGCTGTGCTGGGCGACATGTTCCCGCCCGGCCGCGCCCCGCTCATCGTGTGCAACCCGCCGTGGATTCCGGCCACGCCGCATTCCTCCCTGGACAATGCCGTCTACGACCCCGGCAGCCGGATGCTGTTCCGTTTCCTGAGCGAGCTCTCCAGTCATCTGGAGCCGGGCGGTGAGGGCTGGCTCGTGCTCTCGGACCTCGCCGAGCATCTAGGCCTGCGGACCCGTGACGAGCTGCTGGGCGCCATCGACTCGGCCGGCCTGGAGGTCCTGGAACGGCTCGACACACGGCCAACCCATCCGAAGGCATCCGACCGCAACGATCCGCTGTTCCAGGCCCGCACGGCCGAGGTCACGTCCCTGTGGCGGCTCCTTCCCCGTTAGCGCCAGGCGCCACGCAGTACTTCGCAGTGCTACGCGCCGCTGGGCGCGCACATGCCTTACCAAGCCCCAACGCGAGAGAGAAAATACCCATGAGTCTGATCCGGCTGCAGGATGTCAGCGTCCGCTTCGATAACACCCAGATCCTTCGCGAGGCGTTCTTCCGCCTCGAAGCCGGGGACAGGGTGGGCCTGATCGGCAAGAACGGCTCCGGGAAAACGACCATCCTCAAGCTGGTCCTCGACCAGGTGACACCCGATACGGGCACCGTGACCCTGGAGCTGGGCACCAGGGTGGGCTACTTCTCCCAGTTCTCCGAACTCAACGGCGACGCCACAATCCGGGAGGTGCTTGACGGACTGTTCGCCGAGATCACGGCCATCGAAGCCGAGCTCGCAGCCATTGACGCGGCCATCGCGGCGGACCCTTCCGGCGCAGACCTCGACCGGCTGATCCAGCGCCAGGCCGAGCTGTTCGAGGAGATGGACCGCCTCGACGGCTGGGATTACCCGCGGCGCATCGACACGGTACTCACGACCCTCGGCTTCGACGAGGCGCACCGCAGCTGCGCGATCGATGAGTTGTCCGGCGGGTGGCGCAACCGCGCGGCCCTGGCCAAGATCCTGCTGGAGGGCCCGGACGTGCTGCTGCTCGACGAGCCCACCAACTTCCTGGACGTGGCCGGCGTCGAATGGCTGGAAGGCTGGTTCCGGGACTTCAAGGGTGCCGCGATCATCGTCTCGCACGACCGGAAGTTCCTGGACGCCGTCGTCACCCGGATCATCGAAGTCGAAAACTTCCATCTGCACGAGTACCCGGGCAACTTTGGCGAATATGTGGTGCAGAAACAGTTCCGCCTCAAGACCCTTGAGCAGCAGTTTGTGCACGAATCGGAGCTGTTGGCGTTTGAGGCCGAAGGGATCGCCGACCGCCGCGAGGCTGCGAAGGCCGCCGGCCGCGGGCTGGGGAACCAGCTGGCCAAGATCAAGAAGTCCCGCACACCGCGGCCCGTGGACCAGATCGTCACGGAGATCTACGGCGGCCTGCACGTGAAGGATGTGCTCTGCCGGGTGGAGGGACTGGGCAAGTCCTATGGCGAAAAGGTGCTGTTCGAGGGCCTGAGCTTTGAGATCCGCCGGGGCAACCGGATTGTGGTCCTCGGCTCCAACGGAAGCGGCAAGTCCACACTGCTGAAGGTGCTGACGGGGGAGGAGCAGCCGGATTCCGGCGACGTGGCCTGGGCCAAAGGGCCCGGTTTTGTCTCTTACAACCGGATGCTCGAAGACCTCGACGACGCCGACACCGTGTCCCACGCGGTCAACGCGTTGCCGGACAGCCTGGCTTTCAGCGCCACGAAGAAGTCCGTGAACAGGTTCCTCGCGATGTTCCAGTTCTCGGAGGCCGATCTCAAGCAGAAAATCGGGAACCTCTCCGGTGGGCAGAAAGCGCGTGTCGCCATGGCGCAGTGCCTGCTGTCCGGTGCCTCGGTGCTGTTGTTGGACGAGCCGACCAACCACCTGGACATGTCCAGCACCCAGGTCATGGAACGGGCGCTGATCCACTTTCCGGGGGCTGTGGTGGTGGTCAGCCACGACCGTTTCTTCAGCGACAAGATTGCCAACCGCCACCTCGTGTTCGGCGCCGACGGCGCGGACCCGGGCGAAGTCGAGGTGCGCGCCGCCTGAGGCTGGCCAGCCTCAGGCGGCGAATGTGACCCCGGGCCTGTGACGCACCCCGCAGCACGGCCGTTCCGCGGGATAATGGGACCATGGCCGAACAGGATCAGGACCGCGACCCGTGGGATGAGTTCGATGAGCTCAAGCCGGCGGGTCCGGACCGCGTTGAGGGATACCCGGGTGGTGAACCCGTGGGATTTGGCTTCCGCACGGGGGTCCGCAGCGCAAAGGTAGCCATCGGCTTCGCCGTCTACGCCCTCACGCTCGGCACCATCCTCGTGGTCTGCGGGGCTGTCGTCTTCATCAGCCAGGGTGCGTGGCTGCTGCTCGGGCTGATGGTCCTGATCGAGGCCGTCTTCGTCCTAGCCTTCCGCCGGCTCGTGGCTCAGGCGCGCCTCCGCCGGTAAGCAGCCGGGCCCGCAGGCCGGGCACTGAAACCAGTCCGTTGCCGGGCCTGACGCTAGCCTGCCGGGCGGGCCTGACGTCAGCCTGCCGGGGCTACAGCCAGCCCTTTTTCTTGAAAATGGCGTACATCAGCGTCGCCGTGGCCGCCATCAGCCCGATGGCCATGGGATAGCCGAAGGTCCACTGCAGCTCTGGCATCGACTGGAAGTTCATGCCGTAGATGCCCGCCACAATGGACGGGGCGAAAAAGATGGCGGCCCAGGATGAGATCTTCTTGACCTGCTCATTCTGTTCCGCGCTCGCCTCATTCTGCCGGGTGGCGGTCAGGGTCCCGTCGAGGGTGAGGGCGTTCTGCAGCAGGTCGCGGAACGAATCGGCCCGCGAGATCAGCCGCGCCACATGGTCTTCCACATCGCGGAGGTTGTGCTGCAGCTCGCTCGTCACGCCGTATTTTTCGAAGCCGCGCCGGAGCAGCTGCATCATGGCTGGCAGCGGGTGGATGGCGCGCTGGAACTGGATCACCTCGCGGGCGAGTTCGTAGATCCGTCGGGAGACGGTCGTGTCGCCGCTGAAGAGCTGGTCCTCGATCTCGTCGATGTCGTTTTCCAGCCCGGCAACGACAGGCAGGTAGTCATCGACTACCTGGTCGAGCAGCGCATACAGTACCGCCTCGGGACCTTGGGCCAGGAGTTCCGGGCGCCGTTCCAGCCGCCGGCGCACCTGCGCGACGCCGCCGGTCTCGGCGTGCCGAACTGTCACCACGAAGTTCTTGCCGGTGAAGACGTGCAGCTCGCCGAATTCCACCGTCTCAGATTCCTCCAGATACCGGGCCGGGCGAAGCACAGTGAAGAGGTTGTCGTCGTAGCGTTCCAGCTTGGGGCGCTGATGCGCCGAGATTGCGTCCTCCACGGCCAGTCCGTGCAGTCCGAATTCCGCCGCCACGGCAGCCATTTCGGCTTCCGTTGGCCGGTAAAGGCCAATCCACGCCATGCCGCCACGCTCTGTCAGGGTCTCGAAGGTCTGCTCGAGGCTTTGCGGCTCGGCGCTGCGGACGCCGTCAACGTAAACGGCGTTATCGATGATAGTCACGGGGCAATTGTCCCGTGTCCCCGGGGAGTTCGGCGGCAGCGGCTGCCGAACGCGCCGCGCCGCAGGGTGCGGACCGTCACTTCGAGCGGCCGGGAGCCAGTGAACTGCCCTGGGCGAGCCTGCTGATCAGCGGCTCGGTGCGGTACGGGATGTGCGTGTGGAGGGCCAGGACGGTCTCCGTCCTGATGACGCCCTTGATCCGCAGGATGGACCGCAGGGCGGCCTGGAGGTTATGCGTGTCGGCGGCCACCACCCGGCACCAGACGTCGCCGCGTCCGGAGATCTCGTGGACTTCCAGGACCTGCGCGATCAGGCGCAGGGCGCCCACCACGCCGTCGAGTTCGCGGTGGTTCACCTCGATGGTGACAAATGCGACGACGTCGTAGCCCACCGCCTCAAGGTCGATCTCGCGCCCGCCGTCGTGCAGCAAACCGGAGCGCTGCATCCGCCGCAGGCGGGACTGGGCGGTGTTCCGTGCGATGCCCAGGGATTCACTGAGGTCGCCGATCTGGATCCGCGGGTCCCTGATCAGTTCCAGCAGGATTTTCAGGTCGGTGGGGTCCAGACTGTTCAAATCATCACTCCAGTTCACTTTGGCAGCTTGCAATTGACTCTTTTGATCAATTTTGACACAGACCTTAGCCCAATAGGTCATGAAGGCGTCAAACTTTAGGGACCAATTGTCACCGGGCCGGCGGTTCCCCCACCAGAGGTAAAGCGCGCGGCCCGCTTCCATGCAAAGGGCCCGGGCTTGTCTGTCTTTAGCGAACTCCGCATGCGCCCGGCCACGGCTGACCGCCGGGCCTGGGATGCTTCCACCACCGCGCGGCTGGTCATGGCCGGCGTCGTGATCTTCACACTGCTGGTGGGTGCCAATCTGGCGACCCCGCTGTACCCCTTGCTGCAGGCCAAACTCGGCATCACCGCCCTGGCTGTCACAGTGGCCTTCTCCGCCTATGTCCTGGCGCTCGTGGCGACGCTGATGCTCGCCGGGCACTGGTCGGACCACATCGGCCGCCGCGCCGCCCTGGTGCTGGCGGTCCTGGTGGGGCTGGCAGGCGGCGCCGTCTTCGCCACCGCCGACAGCCTCATAGCGCTCTGTGCCGGCCGGGCGCTGCAGGGCATCGCGGTGGCACTCGCCACCGGAGCCAGCTCCGCGGCGCTCCGTGAGTTGCTTCCCAGCCGTCCGGAATGGGCCTCGCGGTTCACGCTCCTGGCCTCCGCCGGTGGAGTGGCCGCCGGGCCGGCCATCGGCGGAGTGCTTTCGCTCCTTCCCGTGCCAACGTCCACGCCGTACTACGTGCATTCCCTCGTCCTGGTAGCCTTGCTGGTCCCGCTGTACCTGCTCAGAGCGCGGCCGGCCGTCAGCTCCATCGCAGGGCCCCAGCCGCTGCGGGTGCTGGCACCACGCCGGCCGTCCGTGTCCAGCGAGGCCCGCGGGGCCTTCTGGCTGGCCTCCTCGGTGGGGTTCCTCAGCTTCGCGGTCTTCGGCTTCTGCCTCTCGCTTGCGCCCGGCTACTTTGCGGCGATCGTCCACGCCGAGTCACGGCCGCTGATCGGCCTGTTGGCGGGAGTGACGCTCGGGTCCTCGGCCCTGAGCCAGCTGCTGGCCGTGCGGGGACGCTTTGTGGTGCCGGCCGGGCTGGGCGTGCTGGCGGTATCGGTGCTGCTGATTGCCGCTGCCGCCGCCTGGAGCAGCCCGTGGCTGCTGATCCTGGCGAGCATCACGGCCGGCGTCGGCCAGGGCGTGTCCTTCCGGACCGTGTTCAACGATGTGGCTGGAAAAGTCGAGGCCTCGCGCCACGCGCAGATCGTCAGCACCGTCTACGTCATCACCTACCTGGGCAGCGCGTTCCCCGTCATCGGGCTGGGGGTTGCCGCGGGCGTGGTCGGCCTGCAGGCGGCCGTCGCCGGCTTTGTGGTGCTCTGCTCGATTGCCGCCGGGACCCTCGCGGTCATCACCCTTCGTACGGCCCTGCGCCGGGACGCGCTCTAGTCCGGGAGCGGGCCCTGGTTGCCCTGGATGTGGTCGAACACGAGTGTGGTCTCGGTGTGGCCCACTACGGGATCGGTGGCCAGGTTGTCCAGCACCCAGTCGCGCAGGTCCTCGGTGGTGGCCACCGCGATGTGCAACAGGTAGTCCACCGAGCCCGAGGTGTGAAAGGTTGAGAGTACGGCCGGCAGCTTGGGGACCCGTGCGGTGAAGCGGTCGATCTGCTCGCGGTCGTGCGCCCGCAGCCGGACGGCGATCAGTGCCTGCACCGAGCGGCCGATGGCGGACAGGCTGAGCTTGGCTTCGAACCCCTGGATGATCCCGCGTTCGGAGAGGGCGCGGGTGCGCATCAGCGCGGTGGACGGGGCGATGCCAACGAGTTCCGCCAGCTGCTTGTTGGAGATGCGGGCATCGGCGACGAGGGCCGCGAGCAACCGCTCATCGATAGCGTCCAGCGGCTCGCCGGCACCCGCGCCCGGCCGAATATTCTTCGCACTGCTATTCACGGATCCTCCTTGACATGTGGTCTGTTCATCATAAACGCCGGATTCCGACAGTTCCATTCATTAGCCCTATAAAACTCCGAATTATTGCCAGATACTTGCCACATTCAATGGTGAATATTCATAAGGAGCAAGGTGCTTTCTCAAGACTCGCTGGCCGTTCACGCCGGCCGGAATGGCCTCACTGAACTGGGTGTGCACGCGGTGCCCATCGATCTTTCAACCACGGCGCCGCTTCCCTCGGTGCACGACGGCGGCCTCGCCTATGAGCACATGGCCACCGGCGGCACCCACGTTGAGGGCCAGAGCACGGTCTATCAGCGGCTCTGGAACCCCACCGTGGCCCGCTTCGAGGAGGGCGTCGCCGTCCTGGAGGACACCCCGGAGGCCGTCGCCTTTGCCACCGGCATGGCGGCGTTGAGCGCGGTGCTGCTCGCTGTCGTGGCCACCGGAAAGAAACACGTGGTCGCGGTCCGTCCCCTGTACGGCGGCAGCGACTACCTGCTCGCCTCGGGTGTGCTCGGCAACGAGGTCACGTTCTCCACCCCGGAGGGCGTCCGCGCCGCCCTCCGGCCGGACACCGGACTGGTCATCCTGGAGACGCCGGCTAACCCCAGCCTGGAACTCGTCGACATCGCCCGGGTGGCCGTTGCCGCGGACAGTGTCCCGCTCCTGGTCGACAACACCTTCGCCAGCCCTGTCCTCCAGCAGCCCTTCAAGCACGGTGCCGCGATGGTGCTGCACAGTGCCACGAAATTCCTTGGCGGGCACGGCGACGCCATGGGCGGCGTCGTGGCCGCGGCACCGGAATGGACCACCAGGCTGCGCCAGATCCGCGCCGTCACAGGCGGTATCCTGACGCCCTGGCCGGCCTACCTGCTCCACCGCGGGCTGGCGACGCTGCCGGTCAGGGTCCGCGCCCAGCAGGCCAGCGCGCAGAAGGTGGCCGTCGCCCTCGCCGGCCACGGGCTGGTCCGGCGCGTTTTCTACCCCGGTCTGCCGGAATGCGATCCGCAGGGCCTGATCGGGACGCAGATGGCCGGCCCCGGTTCGCTGCTGGCCTTTGAGATGGCCGGCGCCGACCACGCCGAACGGATACCCTCCGCGGTCCGCATGATCACGCACGCGGTCTCGCTCGGCGGCATCGACACCCTGATCCAGCACCCGGCCGGGCTCACCCACCGGCCGGTGACCGCCGAGGCCAAGCCGCACGCCAGCCTGCTCCGCATTTCGGTGGGCCTCGAGGACCCCTCGGACGTGGTGGCTGACCTCGTGCAGGCGATCGAGTCGACGCGCTAGCGGGCATTTTCTTTGGTTCGGCGGGGGTTTAGGCAGCGCCAGGACGTTTTCGCACAGGTGGGCGGGGGCGGGGGACATGCCCATTCTTCGCACCCGGGACTCGGCACAATGCCATTATGTCCATCCGCTGGGCCCGGCGCGGGGCATGTCCCTTGGGTCGGGTGTCCAGTCCCGCGGGACGTGCCCATTCTTCGCGCCCGGGACTGGGCACAATGCCATTATGTCCAGCCGCTGGCCCCGGCGCGGGGCATGTCCCTGAGCCGTGCCCTCCCGGCCCCGGGCCAAGACTCAGGGACGAATCAGCGAAAAGGCGAGCTAGCCCTGCGGTCGTTCCAGCGCTACGGTGCCGGTGCCCCGGGCACCGGCTGCTGCCGTGCGGGATGCACGACGGCGGTGATCACCGCCGTCGTGCACGCCAGCCCGATCACGGTAAGGGCCAGGGCCGTCCAGCCGAGTGACTGGAAGACCAGCCCGCCGGCCCAGCCGATGATGCTCGAGCCGAGGTAGTACGCGAGGTTGTAGAGCGAGGCCGCCTGGGCGCGGCCGGTCGTGGCAATGACTCCGGTCCAGCCCGCGCCGACGCTGTGCGCCGCGAAGAAGCCGCCGGTAAACAGCAGCAGGCCCGCCATGATGAGGGCCAGCAGCTGGGTGAGTGTCATGGCCAGGCCGACCACCATCAGCACGGTTCCGGCGATCAGGACGCTGCGCCGCCCGAACCGCAGGGTCAGCCCGCCTGCCCAGCGTGAGGACACCGTTCCGGACAGGTAGGCGAGAAAGATCAGGCTGATGACGGTGGCGGGCAGGCTGAAGGGTTCCCCGGTAAGCCGGAAGCCGAGGTAGTTGTAGACCGCCACGAAGCCGCCCATCAGCAGGAACGCCTGGACGTAGAGGGCCAGGAGCCGGGGATTCCGGCCGTGGCCCGCCAGGGTCCGGAGCGCGCCGCGGAAGCCGCTGGCCGCCGCAGCCGTGAATCCCCGCGCCTGCGGCACCAGGACCAGGAACAACACGGCTGCCGCCGCGGCCAGGAGGGAGACGGCCAGCGCCGCGGCCCGCCATCCCCACAGCTCGCCGACGACGCCGGCCAGCAGCCGGCCGGAGAGTCCGCCCAAGGTGGTGCCCGCGACGTAGCTTCCGGCCGCCATGGCGGCGTGGGCCTTGTCGACCTCCTCGTTGAGGTACGCGATCGCGATGGCGGGGATGCCGCCCAGGGCCATACCCTCCAGCATCCGCAGACCCAGGAGCATCGGAAAGGTTGTGGCGAGCGGAACCAGCAGCCCCAGGACAGTGGCGCCGGAGATGCCCCACATCATGGCCCGGACCCGGCCGATCCGGTCGGCCAGGAAGGACCACGGGAGTACGGTCACGGCGAGGCCCACGGTGGCCAGCGAGATGGTCAGGGCCGCTTCCGCCGCCGTGACCTGCAGGTCCGCCGCCATCATGGGCAGCACCGCCTGGGTGGAATACAACTGGGCGAAGGTCGCGACGCCGGCGAAGGCCAGTCCGGCAAGGACCTTCCTGTACGCCGCGGATCCTTTCGGATGTCCTGTCCAGGCGGGAGCGTCCGCGTGAGCCGCAGCCGCAGCGTGAGCCGCGCCGTCAGCCGCAGCGTGAGCCGCACCGTCAGCGGCCGGATGACCGTCGTCGGAAGACGGGACGGGTGACCCGGGCGGAACGCGTGCGGCGGCGCGGCGGGGTAATGCGAGTCGTGGCATCCCCCCACCATAGGCGTGGACCAGGGCATGCATCCAATGCATGATTTCCATACAATCAACGTCAAATACGGAACGGATGAGGACAGCCGGCGCCATGGACGTGGAACGCAAACAACTCGTGCAACTTCTTCCGCTGCTGGCCGGGCTCGGGCGCACCAGGCACGTCACCGTCACCGCCGAAGTGCTGGGCCTGCTGCTTTCCACAGTCAACCGGGCGGTCGCACGCGCCAGCACCATGATCGGCGCCTCCCGGAGACGGCATCCCAGACGGCGGGTGGTGGTCGGCGGGTTCGGCGCTGCGGATGGTGGTCAGTCGCCGGCGGGCAGCCCTGCCGTCACGTCCGCGACCACCTCCGCCACCGAACCGGTCCGCGCCTGCCGCCAGCCTGTGCCGGCCCAGAGGTTCAGCCGCTCCGGGTCCCCGGCAGCAGCCGCGGCCGCGCGCAGCGGAGCGGTGAAGTGATGGATGGCCGGATAGGCCTCGGGTGCGTGCGGGTGGTCCCGGACGAACTCATTGACCAGCGCCCGGGCCTGGCGGCCGGTGAAAGCGGCGGTGAGCCGGGTCCGGGTGAAGTGCGGGCTGGCCAGGGCATCCTTGTGCAGCTGCCGGGCTCCGCTCTCATCCGTGCGAAGAAACGCGGTGCCCAGCTGGGCGGCGTCGGCTCCGGCGGCCAGCACGGCGTCCAGCCCGGAGCGGTCCATGACCCCGCCGGCGGCAATCAGCGGGAGCCCGACGGCGGACCGCACCCGGGCGACCAGCTCCGCCGTCGTAGCCGGCTGACCGCCGCCCGGTCCGGCAGACCCGCCATGCCCGCCCGGCCCGCCGGACCCGCCACCCCGTTCTCCGCCGCCCGGTAGGAACGCTGCGCTGTGGCCGCCGGCGCTCGTATGCTGGACCACGAGCGCGTCCGCGCCGCGTTCGGCGGCCTGCAGCGCTTCAGCCTCAGTGGTGATCGTGGCGAGCACCGCGGAGCCCGCCCGGCGCAAGGCTCGCATCACCTCCGCGCCCGGCAGCCCGAAGGTGAAACTGACCAGTTCCAGCGGATCCTCCAGCAGCGCGTCGATCTTGGCCTGCCAGTGATCGTCGTCGTCGAACCGCAGCGGCGGGAGCTGCACCCCGTAGCGTGCGGCATCGACGCGCAGCTCGGAGCGGTAGGCCTCGACCTTCGCGCGCAGGCCATCTGTCGGCTTCAGCCGGGCGCGATCGGGGACAAAGACGTTCATCCCGAAACGTGCCCCGGAGTCCCGGGTGCTGCGGATTTCTGCCTTCATGGCGTCCACGGTTTTGTAGCCCGCGGCGAGAAAGCCCAGGCCCCCGGCGGCGTGCACGGCGGTGACGAAGGCCGGCGTGGACGTCCCGCCGGCCATCGGAGCGGCGATGATGCGGGTACCGAAGAGGGCGTGCGGCATGACTCACTCCTGGAGACGATTCAGTAGGCTGGTCTGGTGACCCATTCTGACATCCCGCCGGCGGCGGACGCTGTGTCCCCTTATACCCATGCGGTCTCTAGGCCTTCCCCGCCGGCGTCCTCACCGTCGCCGGCAACCGGGCCGTCCCCCGCACGGGCCCCTGCGGCCGGCGCCGTGATTGGCCTTGATATTGGCGGAACTAAGACCCGCGGCGTCCGCTTCGAGGACGGCCTGGCGGTGGCCGATGAATCGGTAGGCAGCTCAAACGTCCAGAACGTCAGCCGGGAGGAAGCCGCCCGTCACCTCGCGGAGCTCTTTGCCCTGATCGGCGGGGGAGCCGTGGGCCAGGTCTATGCGGGAGCGGGCGGCATCGATACCGACGCCGACGCCGCGGCGCTCGCTGCCCTGATTGCCCCGCATGTTCCGGGCGCCCGGATCACCGTGGTCCACGATTCACGGCTGCTGCTGGCCGCAGGCGGGGCGAACACCGGCGTCGCGGTTATCGGCGGCACCGGCTCGGCAGCCTGGGGCAGGAACAGCCAAGGCGACGAGGCGCGCGCCGGCGGCTGGGGTTATCTGCTGGGCGACGAAGGCAGCGGCTACTGGCTGGGCCGCGAGGCAGTCCGCCATAGCCTTCGCCGCATGAACCTGGGGCTGGAACCGGACGAGCTGACCACGGCGCTGCTGGCCTACTGCGGCGTGGAGGACCCCGCCAAGCTGATCGCGCTCTTCCACTCCACGGACACCGGACGCCGCTACTGGGCTCAGCGGGCCCGGTCCGTGGTCGAGGCCGCCGCCGCCGGCCATACCGCAAGCCAGGCGCTCGTGGACCAGGCCGGTCGCGATCTTGCCGGACTCGCGGTGCAGTGCCTGCGGCAGTTGGGCATCGACGGCCCGGTGATCCTCGGCGGCGGACTCGGCATGAACGTGCCACGGCTGCAGGAGTCTTTCCGCTCGGCCCTGGCTGCCGCAGGGATCAGCGACGTGCGCGTCCTGGAGCGGGAGCCTGTTTTCGGAGTGCTCCAGCTCGTGGCCGAACAGGACAAGTCCGGCCTGGACCACACCCGCCAGGGCTAGTCCCGCCGCTACGCTGGGGGAATGAGCCTGAACTTCGACACCCGCCCTGCCGCCTACGCCGTCATCATCCGCGACGGCGCCATCCTGCTGGCGTACTGGAAACAGGGCGGCAAGGAAGGCTGGACCCTGCCCGGCGGAGGCCTCGATCTGGCCGAGCACCCGGTGGATGGGTGCCGGCGGGAAGTCTACGAGGAAACCGGGTACGACGCCGAGATCGGCACCATGCTGGGGATCGACGTCGGGCACTGGCCTGCCGAGATCCGGATCGACGGCGGCGAACGGGACTTCCAGTCCCTGCGCCTTGTCTACGAGGCGGAGATCACCGGCGGGGAGCTGCGGCACGAGGTGAACGGCAGCACCACCCACGCGGCCTGGATCCCGCTGGCCGACGTCGACGGGCTGAACAAGGTCTCGCTCGTGGACGCCGCGTTCCGGCTTTACCGTGAGCGGCCGCTAAACGGCAAACTTCCCTGAAGTTTTCCCGTAGCCACACCGGGGCAGGCATGGATATCCTAGGAACGCAGCCGGCACGCAGCCGGCACGCACCGGCACGCACCGGCACGCACCGGCGAGAGTGGCAACGACGAAGCGGTAACAAAAGCGGGGAGGTGGAGACGATGACTGCAATTGCGCAGCGCGCGATGCGCGCCGATACCAGCCATATCAGTACTCCTGCCCCGGCTTCTCGCACCTCCTAGCCCGCATCAGCTGCCTGGTTCCACGTGAACCCCCAGCGCGGCCTGTGCACCGGGGCCCCAGCCAAGGGACTTCGTTGACTTCTTCTTTTGTAAACCCCTCGTTTGTGCGACCGGGCGCTCCAGACGCCGCCAAAACCAGCCACATCATCGACGCAACCGCAGGTCCGGACCGCTACGGCTACACCCCTGCTGTCGCGGCACACTTCGCGGCCAACCCCGTGCCGGCCGGCACCGGCACGGGCCGGGTTGTCCGGGTGGACCGGAACCTGGTTCTCGTCGCCGCCCGGGACGGGGCGCTCCACCTGCCCTATCCGCGCGGCGGGGACCTTCCCGCGACCGGGGACTGGGTCTGGCTCGGCACCAATACTGCGGGGGAACCCGCCATCGTGGGAGTTTTGCCGCGCCACTCGGAGCTGAGCCGCAAGCGAGCCTTCGAAGGGTCTTCGGAGGCGCAGGTGCTCGGCGCCAACATGGACGTCGTCGGCGTGGTCGTCCCGGTGGACCGCCCGCTCACGCACAACCGGCTCGAACGCACCCTGGTCGCCGCCTGGGACTCCGGCGCCACACCGCTGGTGATCATCACCAAGGCGGACCTCCGGGACGTGGCGGACGACGTCGTGGGGCAGGTCATGCGCCAGGCCGCCGGCGTCGCCGTGGTCACCACCTCGGCCGAGCAGGGCGACGGTCTCGATGAACTGCTGGGCCATCTGCCGCCCGGCGGAACCCTCGTGCTGCTTGGACCCTCGGGCGCGGGCAAATCCACGCTCATCAACGCCCTCGCCGGCTTCGAGGCGCAGGAAACCGGCGCAGTCCGGGCGGGGGACGGGAAAGGCAAGCACACCACGACGTCCCGTGAACTCGTGCCGCTGCCGGGCGGGGCCGTGCTGATGGACACTCCGGGCGTGCGCGGCTTCGGACTGTTCGACGCGGATGACGGGATGGCGGAGATCTTTGGCGACCTGGAGGACCTCTTCGGGGCGTGCCGCTTCTCCGACTGCGCCCACGGCCGGGAACCGGGCTGCGCCGTGCAGGCTGCGCTCGCGGATGGCTCCCTCGATGACCGCCGCTGGACGAGCTATTTGAAGCTGCAGCGCGAAGTGGCCGCCCTGGGCCGGCGCCACGACGCGGCAGCGAGCCGGGCGTATCAGCGGGAGTGGCAGCAAAAGCTCGCAGCTGCCGGCAAAAGCCAGCGCTCGGCAGAACGGGCCAGTCATGAGAAGGCTGAGGAACAGGGAGCCAGGCCTGGCGGCAAGGGCCGGGGCGGGGCCGGCCGGGGCGGGGCCAAAGGGGGCGCCCGGCGGAGCCGCTGACGGGGCGCAGCGACAAAAAGCAACGCGGGGTCACTCCGCGCCCATTCCGCCGGGTGGAATGGGCGCGGAGTGACCCCGCGTTGTATGGCACCCATCCAAAAGGCAGTCTCCTACGAAGCAACATGCGGTCTCTTACGAATCGGGACGGCAGCCGCTGAGGCACTGACTTTCTCGCCGTCGCTGGCTACGCTGGGTTCTACCCGCTTTGCAGCAAAAAAATCAGCATGCATATGATCAGTTGGCCGGACGGTCCGTCGTCGCCGCCAACAGTTAGGTAAGCCCGGAAATGGCTGAAGCCATGATCGAGTTCCAGAGTGTCACCAAGCAGTACCAAAGCGGGCAGGCTGCCGTGGATGATCTGACCATGTCCATTGACAAAGGGGCCATCACGGTTTTTGTCGGCCCGTCGGGCTGCGGGAAAACCACCTCGCTGCGGATGATCAACCGCATGGTCGAGCCGACGTCGGGAACCATCACCGTGGGCGGCGAGGACGTCACCTCGGTTCCGGCGGCCAAGCTGCGGCGGTCCATGGGCTACGTTATGCAGTCCTCCGGGCTGATGCCGCACCGTTCCGTGCTGGACAACATCGCCACCGTGCCCAGGCTTAACGGAGTCTCCAAGACCGAGGCGCGGAAACGCGCACAGGAACTGCTCGACGTCGTCGGCCTGGCCTCGTCGCTGGGCAAGCGGTACCCCTCACAGCTGTCCGGCGGCCAGCAGCAGCGCGTCGGCGTGGCCCGGGCGCTCGCGGCCGACCCGCCCGTGCTCCTTATGGACGAACCGTTCAGCGCCGTCGATCCCGTGGTGCGCGACGAACTCCAGCAGGAGCTCCTCCGGCTCCAGCGGGACCTGGCCAAGACCATTGTCTTCGTCACCCACGACATTGACGAGGCCACGGTGCTGGGGGACAAGGTGGCAGTATTCGGCCTCGGCGGCAAACTGGCGCAGTACGCGACCCCCGAGGAAATCCTGCGCGCCCCCGCGAACGACTTCGTGGCGTCCTTCGTGGGCCGGGACCGCGGCTTCCGGCACCTCGGGTTCAGCCCCTCCGACGGCGTCACCATCCACCAGGCCCGGACCATCACCCCGGAGCAGCTCCAGCAAGACGGCGGCATCCCGGACGAGTGGCAGCTGGTGGTCGACGGCGGGTTGGGCCCCCTCGGCTGGGCCGGCCCCGGCGCGGTCACCGGAGCCGTCCCGGCGATGGTCCCCGGCGGTTCGCTCTTCCGCAAGGGTGACACGCTCCGGCGCGCGCTCGACGCGGCCCTTTCCTCGCCCTCCGGACTCGGCGTTGCCGTGGACTCTGAGGGCCGGGTAGCCGGTGTCATCAAGGCCGATGAGGTGCTCGCCGTGATCGAATCGGACCGCGTGGCCCGGCAAGGCGCGCTCTGATGGACTGGTTCCTGGCCAACAGCGGGCAGGTCGTCAGCCTGGCCGGCCAGCACCTCGTCCTGGCTATCCTGCCGATGATCTTCGGCTTGCTGATTTCCATCCCGCTCGCCCAATTCGCGAGGCAGAACCGTGCCCTGCGCTCGGTGGTCCTGACGGCCTCCTCGCTGCTCTACACCATTCCCTCGCTGGCGCTTTTTATCATCCTCCCCACCATTCTCGGTACCCGGATCCTGGATCCCGTCAACGTGGTAGTGGCCCTGACGGTCTACGCCGTCGCACTGCTGGTCCGTGGCGCGCTGGATTCCTTCGACTCCGTGGACGAGGACCTGCGGCAGGCCGCCGTCGCGATGGGCTTCAAGCCGTTCGCCCGCTTCCTGCAGATCGACCTGCCGCTGTCGCTGCCGGTGCTGTTTGCCGGGCTGCGGGTGGTCTCGGTCAGCAACATCTCCCTTGTCAGCGTCGCGGCACTGCTCGGCATCGGGAACCTCGGAATGCTGTTCACCTCGGGGCTGCAGCGCGACTTCGTCACCGAGGTGATCGTGGGCATCATTGCCATCCTCATCCTCGCGCTGCTGATGGACGCCGTGCTGGTGCTTCTGGAGCGGTTGCTGACGCCGTGGACCCGGGCCGCCGCAGCACAGGGACCCACCCCGGACAAGGCGGCCCTTCCGTCCGCGGCACAGCGGTTTTCACGTCCTAAGTCCGGCGGGGGAAACGCATGAGCAACGTCGTCACGGACACCCTCGCCTGGCTCGCCGAGCCGGAGCACTGGTCCGGCAGCGCCGGGATCCCGGCGCGGCTGGCCGAACACCTGCAGTACACGGGCCTGGTGATGGTGATCGCCACCGCCATCGCCATTCCCATCGGACTGTATGTCGGGCACACCGGCCGCGGGCGGGTGGCCGTCGTGGCCCTCGCCGGCGCCCTCCGCGCTTTGCCCACCCTCGGCCTGCTGACGCTCTTCGTCCTGCTGGCCGGCATCGGGCTCATGCCGCCGGTCTGGGCCCTTGTGATCCTGACCGTGCCGCCCCTGCTTGCCGGAACCTACGCCGGCATCTCCAGCGTCGACCGGAACGTCGTGGACGCAGCACGGGCCATGGGTATGACCGAACTCCAGGTGCTCTTCCGCGCCGAGTTCCCCAACGCGCTGCCGGTGATGTTCGGCGGCTTCCGGACCGGTGTCCTCCAGGTGATCGCCACCGTCTCGGTGGTGGCATACATCAACCTCGGTGGCCTCGGCCGCTACCTGTTCGACGGGCTTGTCCTGTCCGACTTCCCGCAGATGCTGGGCGGTTCCCTCCTCATCGCGGGGCTCGCCATCGCCATCGACCTGGTCCTTGCCCTTTTCCAGCGGCTCTTCCTGTCACGGGGGGCCTCATCCCAGCCAAACCGGAGCCAGCAGGCTGCGGTGGATCTCACAGACCCCGTAACCCCGGAGCCTGTTGTTCAAGGAGGTACGTCATGAAAGAACCCCGCCCCCAAGCACTTGCCAGGCGCGCATTCGGCGGCCTGGCCGCTGGCCTGGGCCTGGCCATGGCTCTGTCCGCCTGCGGAGGCTCATCCAATCCGCTCTCGTCCGCTCCCGCCACCGGTGGTGCCGCGTCCGGCTCAGCCCTTGTGATCGGTTCCGCCGATTT
Organism: Pseudarthrobacter sp. HLT1-7; assembly: GCF_059383435.1. NCBI lineage: Bacteria > Bacillati > Actinomycetota > Actinomycetes > Micrococcales > Micrococcaceae > Pseudarthrobacter > Pseudarthrobacter sp. HLT1-7. The sequence continues at coordinate 111,396 of NZ_JBWZCH010000013.1, forward strand.
CCCCGAGAGCCAGATCATCGCCGAGGTCTATGCCGGTGCGCTGAACGCGGCCGGCATCACGGCGAGCACCAAGCCGAACATCGGTTCCCGCGAGGTTTACTTCAAGGCCGTGCAGGACGGCTCGGTGGACGTTATCCCCGATTACAGCGGCAATCTGCTGCTGCACGTCAGCAAGGATGCCACAGCGGTCTCTGCCGAGGACATCTTCAAGGCGCTGCCCGGCAAGCTGCCGGAGGGCCTTGCCGTGCTCGACGCCTCGAAGGCCGAGGACAAGGACGCGATGGTGGTCACCAAGGCCACCGCCGAGAAGTACAAACTGAAGTCCCTCGAGGACCTGGCCAAGGTCTGCGGCGAGATCGTGGTGGGCGCCCCGGCGACCTTCGCCGAGCGCGCCTACGGCCTGCCGGGCCTGAAGAAGAATTACAACTGCGTCCCCAAGAAGCTGGAACCGTTCAGCGACGGCGGCGGCGCCGTTACGCTGAAGGCCCTGCTCTCGGACCAGGTCCAGGTGGCCGATATCTACACCACCACCCCGTCCATCGCGGACAACGATCTGGTGGTGCTCGAAGACCCGAAGAACAACTTCATCGCCCAGCAGGTCTTGCCCCTCTACAACAAGGCCAAGATGACGGACAAGGCCAAAGAAGCCCTGAACTCGGTCTCCAAGGTCCTCACCACGGATGACCTGATCAACCTCAACCGCGCGGTCAGCGGAAGCCAGAAGCAGAACCCCAAGGACGCTGCGGCCGCATGGCTCAAGGACAAGGGACTGGTCAAGTAGGGCGCACCTCCTTCATTTCCTGACGTACGACGGCGGCTGCCGGACTTTGCCTCACGGCGGGGTCCGGTTGCCGCCGTCGTGTTTGCCGAGGTGGTCCCGGTGCCTGTGACGGCCGGAAACGGCTGTGAGACATGACGCGGACGCAGTACATCCGCCATATGGCATATTTGATGAATGGCAGAATTCAAGCAGTCCACCAAGCTTCATAATGTCCTCTACGACATCCGTGGACCGATCCTCCAAGCCGCCCAGCAGATGGAGGCCGAGGGACACCGCATCCTCAAGCTGAATATCGGCAACCCGGCGCCGTTCGGTTTCGAAGCTCCGGACGCGATCCTGGTGGACATGATCCGGCACCTGCCGCACGCCCAGGGCTACAGCGATTCCCGCGGGATCTTCTCCGCCCGCACCGCAGTGTCGCAGTACTACCAGACCCGCGGAATCCAGAACATCCACGTCGATGACATCTACCTGGGCAACGGCGTCAGCGAGCTCATCACGATGTCGCTTATGGCGCTGCTGAACGACGGTGATGAGGTCCTGATCCCCACACCGGACTACCCGCTGTGGACTGCCTCCGTGGCCCTCGCCGGCGGCAGGCCCGTGCACTACCTCTGCGATGAGGACTCCGGCTGGCAGCCGGATCTGGAGGACCTCGAAGCGAAGATCACCCCGCGCACCAAGGGCCTCGTGGTGATCAACCCCAACAACCCCACGGGTGCGGTCTACCCGGAGGCCACGCTGAAGAAGATCGTGGCCCTCGCCGAGAAGCACGGCCTGGTGCTCTTCGCGGACGAGATCTACGAGAAGATCCTCTACGAGGACGCCGTGCACGTGAACATGGCCAGCCTCACCGGGGACGACGTCCTCTGCCTGACGTTCAGCGGCCTCTCCAAGGCCTACCGGGTCTGCGGCTACCGGGCCGGCTGGATGGCCATCTCCGGACCCAAGAAGGATGCCGCGGACTACCTCGAGGGCATCAGCCTGCTCGCGAACATGCGCCTGTGCGCCAACGTCCCGGCGCAGCACGCGATCCAGACGGCGCTCGGCGGGTACCAGAGCATCAACGATCTGATCCTCCCCGGCGGGCGCCTGCTTGAGCAGCGGAACAAGGCCTACGACATGCTCAACGCCATCCCCGGCGTCAGCACACAGCAGGCGCGGGGTGCCATGTACCTGTTTCCGAAGCTTGATCCCGAGGTGTACCGCATCCGCGACGACGAGAAATTCGTCCTGGACCTGCTGCGCGAGCAAAAGATCCTCGTCTCCCACGGCCGCGCCTTCAACTGGGTCCGCCCCGACCACTTCCGGATGGTCACGCTGCCGCTGGTGAAGGACCTCGAAGAGGCAATCAACCGCATGGCGGACTTCCTGAGCCGGTACAAGGGCAACTAGCCTGAGGACAGCAGCGCGGCATGGGTGCTCCCATGTGTCCCTAACGGAGGCTGCGTGAACCGGAAAGAGGCCCTTGATGGCAGACGTCGTGAGATTTACGAAGAATCCCGCAGCCACCCTGAAGGCGGGCAAGGGTTTCAGCCTGAAGGACTCGGATCCGGACTCCACCCCGGGCTATGACGGGGACAAAAACGCCGGCGAAGAATTGCTCGCTGACCTGGATGACAACCTCGCACAGCTCCAGGAGCAGCTATTTGCCGGGTCCAGGTTCGGCAGTACCCGGCGCATCCTGCTCATCCTGCAGGCCATGGACACCGCCGGAAAGGGTGGAATTGTCACGCACGTGATGGGCTCCATGAACCCGCAAGGGGTCCAGCTCAAGTCGTTCAAGGCCCCCACCGCGGAGGAGAAGTCCTATGACTTCCTGTGGCGGATCGAGAAAGAGGCGCCGGCCGCGGGCATGGTGGGCGTCTTTGACCGTTCGCACTATGAAGACGTGCTCATCCACCGTGTCCACAGCTGGGCCAGCCCCGAGGAACTCGAGCGCCGCTACACGGCCATCAACGACTTCGAGGCCCGGCAGACGGCGGCCGGCACCACGATCGTCAAAGTCATGCTCAACATCAGCCGGGACGAGCAAAAGGAACGCCTGCTGGCGCGGCTGGACGACCCGGCCAAGCTCTGGAAATACAGCAGCAACGACCTCAAGGAACGGGCCTTCTGGACCGACTACATGGACGCCTACCAGACGGCCTTCGACAAGACGAGCTCCAAGGCAGCCCCGTGGCACGTGGTGCCGGCCAACAAGAAGTGGTACGCCCGGATCGCGGTCCAGCAGCTGCTGCTGGAGGCCCTGGAGGGGCTGAAGCTGCTGTGGCCGGTACCTGATCTGGACGTCGGTATGGAGCGGGAGCTGGTGGAACGCTCCTGAGTCCGGCCCGGGGCGCACGGCCGGTCTGCGTGCCTAGCCGGTCTGCGCGGCCTGGTCGCGGGCTGCGGCAAGCCGCTTGCGGGCGCCCTCGAGCCACTGCTCGCAGCGCTTGGCCAGCGCCTCGCCGCGTTCCCACAGGGCCAGGGATTCCTCCAGGCTCGCACCGCCGGCTTCCAGCCTGCTGACGACGACGAGGAGTTGTTCGCGGGCGTCCTCGTAGCTCAGGGCCTCGATATCGGTATTGGGGTTCGTTTCAGCTGCCATGGCGTATTGCTCCTTGCTGGTCCCGGAGGACGGTGGTTCTGGAAAATGTCGTCGACCCGGGCGGAGTCCGCCGGGTCAGTCGTCGGCGGGCTCCTGGCCTCCGGTGGACTCCGCACTGAAGCGGCCGCCGGCCACGCGTACCGTCAACGCCGTGCCCGACGGGGCCTGGCCGGGGTGGCGCACCACTTCCCGGCCTGCTCCCGGAACCGGCTCACCGCCGGTGAGCTGCACGACGGCGTAGCCGCGGTCCAGCGTTTTCTGCGGAGACAACGCCCGGATCTGCGACTTGAGGTGGATCAGCTGGTCGGCGGCCCGGACGACGGCGGTGGTGACCGCCGCGCGGGAGCGGCCCTTGAGCCGCTCGACGTCGTCGTTCCGTGTGGTGACCATGCCCTCGGGGGAAGCCAGCACCGGGCGCGAACGCAGCGCGGCCAGCCGGTCGGTCTCCCGTTCCACCAGCCGGGTGACTCCGCGCCGTAGCTGGTCCCGGGCCTGCCGGACGCGGGCGAGCTCTTCCACCACGTCCGGGACGATCCGTTTGGCGGCGTCGGTGGGGGTCGAGGCGCGCAGGTCCGCCACATCGTCAAGGATCGGCCGGTCCGCCTCATGGCCGATGGCGCTCACCACCGGCGTCACAGCACCGGCCACGGCGCGGATGAGGTCCTCGTTGCTGAAGGGCAGCAGATCTTCGAGGGCGCCGCCGCCACGGGCAATGACAATCACGTCCACTTCGGGGCGGGCATCCAGCTCGCGCAACGCGCCGATGATCTGCGCGACGGCGGTGTTGCCCTGGACCGCCACTTCACGGATCTCGAATTCGACGGCGGGCCAGCGCAGCGCCGCATTGCGCAGCACATCCTTCTTGGCGTCCGAATCCCGGCCGGTGATCAGGCCGATCCGGTGGGGGAGCAGGGGCAGCCGTTTCTTCCGGGCGTCCGAAAACAGGCCCTCGGCAGCGAGGGCCTGGCGGAGCCGCTCGATCCTGGCCAGCAGATCGCCGAGCCCCACCGGCCTGATGTCCTTGACGGACATACTCAGCCGTCCGGTCTTCAGCCAGAAGTCGGCCTTGAGCAGGGCCACCACACGGGAGCCGCGTTCCAGCGGCGTCTCCTGTCGGTCCAGCACGTTGGTCCAGACGGACGCCGGGAGGGAGATCTCCGCGTCGACATCACGCAGGGTCAGATAGGCGTTGGTGCCGCGCCGGTTCAACTCGATGACCTGCCCTTCGACCCAGGCGGAGGGCGCCCGGTCGATGTGCATCTTGAGCTTTTGTGACATCAGCTGCAGCGGCCAAGGGTTGTCCGGGCTGGTTTCCGCAGCTGTGGCCGGGACCGTGGTGGCCGCCGCGACGTCCTCAGACACGCCCGTACCCCGTGGCGGAGATTGCCTTGTGCATGTGTGCTGGTCCTTTGCGGGGATGTGGTTGTCGAAGGGCTGGGTCTGTCGAAGGGCTGTGTCTAATGAATTGCTGTGTCTGCCGAAGTGCTGTGTTTAATGAATTGCTGGGTCTGCCTGCTGCGGATTGTCTGCTCAACTCTATCCATAGCTTTACCACCAGAGCCGGACTTTATAGATCCCGGGACCGCCGCCGTAGGATGGCACTACTCCCGGCCTCCTCCTTCCTAGGATCTCTCTTGCGCACTTTTGTCTCGGCCATGGCTGTTCTCATCGGGCTTGTTATGGCAGCTATCGCCGTTCCGGCCATGTGGGTGGACCGGAATATCGTCCAGGAGGACGGTTTCGTGGCCCTGACCGGGCCGCTCGGCACGGACCCCGTCTTCCGGCAGCGGCTGGCTGCGGCCGCCGTCGGCAGCCTCGGTTCGGACCGGATCCCCGCAGTCCTCACCGAACTGGCTCGGCCGGTCCTGGAGAGCGCGGCGACGTCCCTGACCGGTCTGCCCGGGTATCCCGAGGCCTGGACAGAGACCCTGCGCAGGAGCCACCGGCTGAGTTTTGTCGACCCGGACACCCGGCCCGCTGAAATCGACGGGGTGAGCGCCCTAACCCTTGACGCCGCGCCGCTGGCCGGGCTGGTAGCCAAACAGGTGGCCGAGGCCACCGGATTGCCGCTGGAGGCTCCCGCCCAGGTCCTGATCAAAATCGGGCAGCCCAGCCAGCGGCAGTTCCTCGAGCGGGTTTCTGCTTACGCCCCGATGGGCTACGCCGTGGGCGTCGGTGCCGTTATCGCGTTCGCCATCGCCCTGGTTGCGGCCGGGCGCCGCTGGACCGTCCTCGCCGGAGCGGGGGCGGGCGCCCTCGTGCTGGCAGGCGCCTGGAAGCTGGCATCTGACGCCGCCGGGGCTGCAGTGGCACGGACGAAGAGCGGTAACGAGGTCGCGGAGATTTTCAAACGCGAGTTTGTTGCGGCCTCCACCGGCAGTTTCGGGCAATGGATCCTGGTCGCCGTGGTGCTTGGCGGGATGCTGCTGGCCCTGGGGCTGACGCTCCGGGTACTCGGCGGACGCCGCAGCGGCTAGCCGGCATTTTCGTTAGCTCGTCGGGTGTCCGGGCGCGGCGGCCGGACTCTGGGACATGCCCCGCGCCGGAGCCAGCGGATGGACATAGTGTCATTCTGCCCGGTCCCGGGTCCGAAGAATGGGCATGTCCCGCTGGAATGGACACCGGCCCAAAGGGACATGCCCCGCGCCGGAGCCAGCGGATGGACATAGTGCCATTGTGCCTGGTCCCGGCGAGTTCTAGTGATCGTTGCAACACCCCCTATGAACGGGAATTGCGACACACATGGAAACACCATCGATCAACAGTTCTTCCTTGAGGAAAAAAGCGTCTTTGAGGGAAGAACCTGGTCCTC
>NZ_JBWZCH010000014.1:0-110810 GCF_059383435.1 Pseudarthrobacter sp. HLT1-7
TTTGAAACCAGCTGTAAAAACCAGACCCACCACACACGTGGCAGGCCCGGCCAATTCAACCAATTCAATACAATAAATTGGTATCAACAAACTTGGCACACTATTGAGTTCTCAAACAACAGACACATTCGAATACTTATCGAAACAATTCACGCAAATAAATTCTTTATGTTCCGTTTTTCTTCGCTGCGATGTTTACAGCTTATTTCATTCATTTCCGCTTTGCAAATCCGGAATATTCTCTCGAAATTCACTTTGCGGAACGAATCCGCCCAGCAACATGAAGCAATTTTCCATATCCACGCCGGGCGCGGGAAGAATTGCTTCTCTATTTAGTGGGGGTTGGCCACCACTCATCGGTGGCGACTAGGAAGACATTACACGCTCCTCGCCGGCCGTGCAACTCGGCCTGGCAGGGCGTTCAGACAACACTGTGGGGAGGCGGACAGATGCTTGTTAGGGCGCAGAGACTTCCACGGTCGCCAGGTTCTTCTTACCCCGGCGCAGCAGCAGGTACCGGCCGTGCAGCAGCTCGCTGGACTCAATGACTACCTCGGGATCCGCGACCTTGGCGTTGTTCACGTAGGCTCCGCCTTCCGCAACCGTGCGCCGGGCCGCCGATTTGCTCTCCGAGAGTCCCGAGGCGACCAGCAGGTCGATGATTCCCAGCGCCGCGGTGCCGACGGTGACGGATGGCAGCTCGGAGGTGGCTGCCTTCAGCGTGGCCTCGTCCAGGACCGTAAGGTCACCATTGCCGAACAGGGCAGCGGACGCGGCGATGACCTTTTCGGTGGCATCCACGCCGTGGACCAGCGAGGTCACTTCGAAGGCCAGCTTCCGTTGGCCCTCGCGGGCGAACGGCCGTTCGGCAACGGAGACTTCAAGGGCCTCGATCTCGGCCCTGCCCAGGAAGGTGAAGACCTTGAGGCGTGCCGCAACATCACTGTCCGCCGTGTTGAGCCAGAACTGGTAGAAGGCATAGGGGCTGCACATCTGCGGATCCAGCCAGATGGCGTTGCCCTCGCTCTTGCCGAACTTCGTGCCGTCGGAGTTGGTGATGAGCGGCGTCCCCAGAGCGTGGACGTGCCTGCCCTCGACCTTGCGGATGAGATCGGTGCCGCTGGTGAGATTTCCCCACTGGTCGGAGCCACCGGTCTGCAGCAAACAGCCGTGGTCGCGGAACAGCTGGAGATAGTCCATACCCTGCAGGATCTGGTAGCTGAACTCCGTGTAGCTGATCCCCTCATCGGAATTCAGGCGGTTGGCCACAATATCCTTTTTGATCATGGTGCCCACGCGGAAGTGCTTGCCGATGCCCCGCAGGAAGTCGATGGCGCTCAGCGGCGCGGTCCAGTCCAGGTTGTTCACCATGCGGGCGGCGTTGTCCCCCTCGAAGCTGAGGAAGCGCTGGACCTGTGCCTGCAGCTTTCCGACCCATTCCGCGACAGTCTCGGGGGTGTTGAGCACGCGCTCGGCCGTCTGCCGGGGATCGCCGATCAGGCCGGTGGATCCGCCGACCAGGCCGAGGGGCTTGTGGCCGGCCAGCTGGATCCGGCGCATCAGGAGCAACTGGACCAGGTTGCCCAGGTGGAGGCTCGGCGCCGTCGGATCGAAGCCGCAGTAGTAGGTGGCAGGATCGCCGGCGAGCAGCGTCTCCAGCTCCGCCTCATCCGTGGAGACGTGGACAAGGCCACGCCATTTCAGCTCCTGCCAGACGTTGGCGAAGGTCGGATCATTCTGCTGGGAACGGAGATCATTTAGCTGGGACACGGAATCCAAGTTAGCAGGATCCGGACGCCGGCAGCGCTTGTGACCGCCGGACGGCGCCCCGCCGTCGGCTGCCGGAGCACATCCGGCTGTCGGCCGGCGGCTGCCGGCATCCGCGCCCGCCGGTGACAGCTATTCTTCGATGCCGGCCGGCACGGCGGCAGCAGCGATGAGCCGGAGGCGCTGGGTGGGCCGGGTCATCGCCACATACAGATCGCCGACGCGGCCGTGCTCGTGGTTCAGCATCGCCGACGGCTCCAGTACCACGACGCCGTCGAACTCCAGACCCTTGGCCTCGCGGGGGCTGATCACCACGATGTCCTGGACATAGCTGCCGGCGTCCGTGCCAACGCGGCGGCCGTAGACGGCGCGCAGCGCGGCGGTCGCCTCGGGGAGGAGATCGCCGTCGGCAATCACCGCCAGCAGGCCGCCCTCCAAGGCAGCCAGCTCCTGCGGCAGGACCTCGACGAGCTTGCTGACGATCCGGCCGGGCTCGACGCGATCGATGACCGGTGACCAACGGCCCTCACGGACCGCTTTGGGCGCCGAAACAACCAGCCCGGCCGCGGTGGCCATCCGCGCGGCTGCTTCAGCAATCTGCGACGGCGTGCGGTAGTTGACGGTGAGTTCCTCGAGCTGCCAGCGGTCCCCGAACATCGGGGCCAGGGCGCTTTGCCAGGAATTGGCTCCGGCGATGGAGCTCGTCTGGGCGATATCGCCCACGATCGTGAAAGACTTCAGCGGGCAACGGCGGACCAACAGGCGCCATTGCATCGGCGAGAGCTCCTGCGCCTCGTCCACCACGATGTGCCCGAAAGCCCAGGAACGGTCGGTCGTGGCACGCTCGGCAGCGGTAAGCCGGGTTTCGCGCTCCTGGTTCTGGTCCACCAGTTCCTCTGCGGAGATGAGGACATCCACGCCGGCGGTTTCCATGTTGACCAGGGTCTGCTTGGCATTGGCGATGTCGCGGGCACGGTCATTCTCCTGCTGCGCCAGTCCCCTGCCGGCGGCGGCGTCGAGCTCGCCCAGCAACTCGGCGGCCTCATCCAGCAGCGGCACGTCAGCCTCGGTCCACGGCGCATCGGCGGGCCGGAGCAGCAGGGCGCGCTCGGCCGGGCTCAGCATCGGGGTGCAGGCTTCAAGGATGGCCGGCTTGCTGAGCAGCTCCCCCACGAGCTTTTCCGGAGTCATCGGCATCCAGCAGAGGTTCAGCGCAATGCGGACGTCCCGGGCGGAGCGGACGTCCTCGGCCAGGTAGGAGCGGTCGGCGTTGTTACCGATGCTGCCGGCCTCCACCAGTTCCGTCATCTGCTCGGTCAGTTCGCGCAGCAGGATCCTGACGAACGAGACCCGGGCCTCGTTGTGCGGCTTGTTGGTGGCGCGGGCCCTCTCGCGCGCCCGGCGGACCTGCCGGGGGGTCAGGACGAGCTTGCGCCCGTCGACGTCGAGGGTCCGGTTTTCGGCGGGGATCCGCTGGCGGTTGGCCACGGCGTTGGCAACGACGTTGGCCATGTCCAGCCGGCCCTTGATGGCGGCGACGGCGGATTCCGGCTCGGCGACGGCTTTGATGCCCGGCATCAGGCGTCCCACGCTGGCCATCACCACGCCGGTCTCGCCGAGCGAGGGCAGCACGCGTTCGATGTACTTCATAAATGACGACGACGGGCCCACGAGCAGCACGCCGGCGGTCTTGAGCCGGTCCCGGTGGGTGTAGAGCAGGTACGCGGCGCGGTGCAGGGCGACGGCGGTCTTGCCGGTGCCGGGTCCGCCCTGGACCACGAGGGCGCCGGAGATGGAGGAGCGGATGATCCGGTCCTGCTCGGACTGGATGGTTCCGACGATGTCGGACATCCGGCCGGTCCGTTTGGAATTCAGGGCTGCCAGCAGGGCGCCTTCGCCCTGGAGGGAATCGTCGTCGGCGAGCATGTCGGCGTCGAGCACGTCGTCCTCGATCGCCTTGACGTCGCGGCCCTGCAGGATCAGGTGGCGCCGGCGCCGCACGCCCTGGCGGTCGAACGCCGTGGCCTGATAGAAGTGGCCGGCCTCGGGGGCGCGCCAGTCCAGCATGAGCCGCTGGAGCTCGTCCGTGGTCAGGCCGATGCGGCCGATGTACTGGGCTTCCCCGGAATCAAGGTCGAGCCGGCCGAACACCAGGCGGTCGTCGACGGCGTCGAGCTGGGCGAGGCGGTCCTCGTACATTGCCGCGAAGGCGTCCCGCTCCGAGACGTTCTGCATGGTGCCCACCGCGCCGGCACGGCGCACCTGGGCCAGCTGGGCGCGCTTTTCCGCCCGCAACTCATCCAGCCTGGCATAAAGTCCGGCCACATAGTCGCGTTCATGGGCCAAATCAGCGTCGTGCATCGAACGTTCCCCTATCGAAAAAGACAGACCCACCATTTTACACCCATTTCGTTAGACGCGTCGGAACTTTGTCAGGGCCTCGTTTTTTTCAGGCATTCCACCGATGCTTCCGACGGCGTCCTGCGACCGCGGGGGCTAGACGCGCAGCAGCGACTCGATCCGATACCCGCCCAGAGCGGCGCGGCCCCGGAGCCCCTCAAGTTCCATCACCACGCCCACCCCGGCCACTTCGACGCCGCAGCGTTCGAACAGCCGGACGGCCGCGCCGAGCGTGCCGCCCGTGGCGAGGACGTCGTCGAGGATCAGGACGCGGCTGCCCGGCGCGAGGTCGGTGGTGTGCAGCTCGAGAGTGGCGGTGCCGTACTCCAACGCATAGTCCTCGGCGACCACTTCACGGGGCAGCTTGCCGGCCTTGCGGACGGTGATGACGCCGGTGTCCGAGGCGTACGCGGCGGCCGCGGCCAGCAGGAAACCGCGGGCCTCCACCCCGGCGACGGCGTCGAACTGGCCCTTGAACGGCTCGACAAGGGCGTTCACTACAGCCCTGAACGCGGCCCCGTCGCCGAAGACAGGGGTCAGGTCCCGGAAGACGATTCCGGGCTTGGGGTAATCCGGGATGGTGGCGCACAGGCTGCCGATCAGCCCGGCCACCGTGGCAGGGGTGTGGTGCCCGGGCAACGTGGTCTGGTGGGTCTCGCTTTGATTCACCCATCAACCCTACTGGCTGGTGCTGCGGCGCCCGCGCTCCGCACCTTCGCCGCCTTGTAGCGGGAGACGGTCGGGTCGCCGCTGAGCCAGAAACGCCAGGGGTAGTGGTGGGTGCCGCCGGCGCCGGACACCCCGACACGCGGCCCGGAGCTGATGCCGGAAGCCTGGCCGGGCGGCACCTCCAGCCGGAACGGTGCGTCGAGCGCGTCCCGGCCGCTGTCCGCCGTCGTCAGTCCGAGAGCCGTGGCGAGCCGGGCGGGGCCGCTTGCCAGGTCTTTCGAGGATTTCGACGTCGGCCGCCGGGCCTGTGCCAGCGCCTCCCCCGCGACGATCTCGCCGGCCCGCAGGAGCAAGGCCGATGCCGTACCCGCCGGTCCGCACACGATGTTGGCGCAGTGGTGCAAGCCGTAAGTGAAGTAGACGTACAGGTGGCCGGCCGGGCCGAACATGGGCGCGTTGCGCGCCGTGGCACCGCGGAAGGTGTGCGAACCGGGATCGGGGTGCAGCGAATCGTGCGGGCCCAGGTAGGCCTCCACCTCGGTGATCCGCACCGACACCAGGCCGTCCCTGCCCTCATACGTCAGCACCGAGCCCAGCAGCCGCGGCGCCACCTGCCGGGCATCGGCGGATAACAGCTCCCGCACGGCGCCGGGCGTCAGTCTGGAATCCATGCTTCGACTTTAACAAACCCCCCCCGGCCGGCCCCGCCACGGCCGTGTCCGATTTCCGCTAGCAGCAGTACCGGGAAGCTGGCAGGATGACCTTATGGACTTCCTGCAGCGCTACCGGGCCATCGATGCCCGGGACACCCGTTTCGACGGGCAGTTCTACACCGCTGTCCGCACCACGGGCATCTACTGCCGGCCCTCGTGCCCGGCCCGGACCCCCAAGGCCGGGAATGTCACCTTCTACGAAACGTCTGCCGCCGCGCACGACGCCGGCTACCGGGCCTGCAAACGCTGCCTGCCCGAGGCCGTCCCCGGCACGCCCGCCTGGAACCTGCGCTCCGACATCGCCGGCCGTGCCATGCGGCTCATCAATGACGGAGTCATCAACCGCGACGGCGTCGAAGGGCTCGCCGCCAGGCTGGGCTACTCCTCCCGGCAGCTCAACCGGATCCTGAGCCATGAACTCGGCGCCGGCCCGCTCTCGCTGGCCCGGGCCAGCCGCGCCCAGACCGCCCGCACCCTGCTCGTCTCCACCCAGATGAAGGTGGCCGACATCGCGTTCGCCGCCGGCTTCAGCAGCGTGCGCCAGTTCAACGAGACCATCGGCGAGGTCTTCGCCATGACCCCTTCGGCGCTCCGGGCCACCGCCCGGCGCAGCCAGGCGCCGGGCCCGGCAGCAGTGTCATCGACAGCACTCACGCTGAACCTGCCGTACCGGGAACCGTTTGATCCCGGCGTCTTCGAATTCCTTGCCGTCCGCGCCATCCCGGGCATCGAGGAAGGGACGTCCACCTCCTACGCACGGACCCTGCGGCTTGCCCACGGCGATGCCCGGTTCACGGTGGATTTCGACGCCGATGCACCGGGCCGGCCCCTCATGCTGACCATCGGCGCACTGGACCTGAGGGACCTCACCTCCCTGCTCAGCCGGGTCCGCCGCCTGCTGGATCTCGACGCCGACCCGGTCGCCATTGACGGCGCGCTGGCGGCCGATCCCCGGCTCGCGGCGAGCGTGGCGCGCCTGCCGGGGATGCGGATGCCCGGCGCCGTCGACCCGCAGGAGCTCCTGATCCGGGCCATGATCGGGCAGCAGATCACCGTGGCGGCTGCCCGCACCGCGCTCATCCAACTGTCCGCGGCAGCGAGCGGGTGCCTGGTTCCCGCCGACGGCCTGCACCGGCTGTTCCCCACCGCGGCGCAGATCGCGGAGACCGGTTTCGGATTGCTCCGCGGCCCTCAGCGCCGCATCGACTCCGTCCGCGGGGCTGCCGCGGCGATGGCCTCCGGTGAGCTCGATTTCGGCTACGGCGACGACCTGCCCGGTCTGGAGGCCAAACTGCTGCCGCTGGCCGGCGTCGGGCCGTGGACCGTGGGGTACGTCGCGATGCGGGTGATCGGTGCGCCCGACGTCTTCCTGGCCAATGACGCCGCCGTACGGAACGGCATCCGCTCGCTGGCCCGCGGTTCCGACGGCGCGGCCCTGTCCCCTGAATTCCGGCCGAGCGCCGACTTCCGCGAAATCAGCCCGTGGCGCTCCTACGCCACCATGCACCTCTGGCGGGCAGCCGCGTCAGCGCAGGCCGCCGCACGCGCCGCGGCCTGCGCCGCACCCCGCTCCCGGACCCGCCCGGCGAAGGCCCAGACTCCCCCACCGAAGAAAGTGATGCCATGAAAGCCCAGCTGTTGACCATGTCCACCCCGGACGGCCCGTTCACCATCATGGCGCGGGACGGCGCAGTCCTGGCCTCCGGCTGGACCGCGGTCCCGGCTGAGCTGACCGGCCAGATCCATGCCCGGCTGCTGCCGGCGTATTTCGAGCCAGTCACGGAGCTGGGTTCCATCTCGGCCGCTGTCGACGAGTTCTACGCGGGCAATCCGGGTGCCGCCATGGCGGTACCCGTACTGCAAAAGTCCGGGCCGTTCCGGGGCCATGCCTGGGATGTGCTGCGGACTGTGCAGCCAGGGCACCCGGTGACCTACACCGAGTACGCGGAGCTTGCCGGAAATGTTAGGGCCGTCCGGGCCGCGGCCAGCGCCTGCGCGTTAAACGCGGCCGCGCTGTTCGTGCCCTGCCACCGCGTGATCCGCACCGACGGAAGCCTGGGTGGGTTCCGCTGGGGGCTTGCCATCAAGGAAAGCCTGCTGGACCGCGAGCGGGAGCTGGCCCACGCCGCACCACAGCACCTCTCGTCAGCGCCGAGGTGAGACTTCGCGCCCATGCTGTGAAAGAACATGGGCGCGAAGTCTCACCTCGGCGGGAGTCTCAGCGGGTCGCGGGCACCCCGGCCGGCCACGGCAGCAGCGCGGGGAGCTCGACGCCGTCGGCCGCGGCGGTGGCACGCAGGCTGCCCAGCGTTGGGGTGCGTCCCGCAAGCCACGCCGCGATATCGGTCAACATCCCGTTGACCACTGTGGACCGGCCGCCGGGGGCTCCGATGGCCGCGCCCGGCAGACCGAGCGGCTGGAGAACAAACCGCTGCCCTTCGGGGACGCGCGCGGACAGGAAGTCGAAGAGGTGCTCGCAGAACGGCCGGCTCCAGGTTTCCGGACCCCGTCCCGTACCGAGGTCGCCGGCGTGGATAGTCAGTTCGCGCCAGAGCGCCAGCCCGCCGTCGAACACGACGCCGCCGCGGTAGCTGATCGGCGTCTGCCAGCCGACGTCGTCCAGCGTTTCAAAAGCGCGCAGCGCCCGGCCCAGGGCTGCGTCCACGTCGATGCGGTGTTCCGCCAGGCTGTGCCCGGCAGCCATGTCGATGGCCCGGGTGCGGCCTTCGAAGCCGCCGTCGTAGAGTTCGATGCTCTCGCCGCGGGCCGCGAATTCCAGCTGGCGGGCCATCGCGTTGGCGATGCCGCCGAGGTGGGCCAGCACATGTCCGCGGGTCCAGTCCGGCAGTTCCGAGAGCGCGCTGACGTCAGGCTCCGTCAGTTTGGCGGTGATTCCGGTCACGACGCCGGCAGCGCGGCGGAGTTCTTCCAGCAGCTTTTCAGGGGTGATAGCGGTCATGGCGAACATCCTAGCCGGAGCTCCCCGATTAACACGGATTAACCCAGCTCAGCGGGACCGAAGCGGTGCCGGAGGTGCCGGCGGCTGTGCCGGGCCTGCCAGAACTCGATCTCCCGGGGCTGCAGGGCGTACAGCTGCCAGTCCGGGTTGTCGCCGCCATCCGCGCCGGGCCGGGCCTGCCAGTCCGCAGCCGAGGCCTCGTCGGACAGCTCCGCCACGCTGCCGGCAACGCGGACCTGCCGGCCCTGCTGCTGCCAGAAGAAGTTCAGCGCGGCGTGGGGATTCGCCGAAAGTTCCCGGCCTTTCCGGGACGTGCGCGATGTCGCGAAGTGCCAGCCGGCGTGGTCGATGTCCTTCAGAATCAGCATCCGGGATGAGGGCCGTCCGTCGGCGTCGACGGTGGCCAGGCTGAAGGCGTTGGGCTGCGGCACACCGGCTGCCAGCGCCTGATCGAACCAGAGGCGGAACAGCTCCGCCGGGTCCGCGGGCGCCGCAGCGGGTTCGAAGTCCGGGAGCACTTCGGGGAAGTCCGGCAGGGCACGCAGCAGTTGGCGGAAGGATTCGCTCATGTGCCCACCCTAACGAACGCGGGAAGGCCCGCGCCCGCAGGGTCCGCTGCGCTGTACTGCTACCCCGCGTACCCGCGCACGCCGTCCAGCTCCGTTTCAAGCGCCAGCAGCTGGCGCTCGACGGCCGCCGGTGCGGTGCCGCCCTGGGAGTTGCGGCTGTTGAGCGAGCCTTGGGTGGACAGGACCGAACGGACCTCCGGCGTCAGGTGGTCCGAGATGGCGGCGTATTCCCCGTCCGTGAGGTCCCAGAGTTCCACCCCGCGGCTTTCGGCCTGCTTGACCGCGGCACCGGAGAGCTCGTGCGCCTCACGGAACGGAACGCCCTGGCGGACCAGCCATTCGGCGATGTCCGTGGCCAGCGCGAAGCCCTGCGGGGCCAGCGATTCCATCCGCTCGGTGTTAAACGTCAGCGTCGCGATCATGCCGGAGACGGCCGGGAGCAGGACCTCCAGCGTGTCGGCGGCGTCGAAGACCGGTTCCTTGTCCTCCTGCAGGTCACGGTTGTACGCGAGCGGCAGGCCTTTCAGGGTGGCCAGCAGCCCGGTCAGGTTGCCGATCAGCCGGCCGGCCTTCCCGCGCGCGAGTTCGGCCACATCCGGGTTCTTCTTCTGCGGCATGATCGAAGAGCCGGTGGAGTACGAATCGTGCAGTGTCACGAAGGAGAACTCCTTGGTGGCCCACAGGATGACTTCCTCCGAAACCCGGGAGAGGTCAACGCCGATCATGGCCGTGATCCAGGCGAACTCGGCGAAGACGTCGCGGGAGGCGGTGCCGTCGATCGAGTTGTGCGTCGCGGAAAAGAAGCCCAGCTCGGCGGCCACGGCCTCCGGATCCAGGCCCAGCGAGGATCCCGCGAGGGCGCCGGAACCGTAGGGCGAGATCCCTGCGCGTTTGTCCCAGTCCTGGAAACGCTGCACATCGCGCAGCAGCGCCCAGGCGTGGGCCAGCAGGTGATGGCTGAGCAGGACCGGCTGGGCGTGCTGGAGGTGGGTGCGGCCGGGCATCGCCACGCCCCGGTGCTCCCTGGCCTGGCCCACCAGCGCGTCGATCGTGGCAAGCACACCGCGGGCGATGATCCGGGCATGGTCACGCAGGAACATCCGGCCCAGGGTAGCCACCTGGTCATTGCGTGAGCGGCCGGCCCGGAGCTTGCCGCCGAGCTGGGTGCCGGCGCGTTCGATGAGTCCGCGTTCCAGCGAGCCGTGCACATCCTCATCGGACTCGGCCGGTGTGTAGGCGCCGGAGGCGACGTCCTCGTCCAGCCGGGCCAGGGCGTCGAGCATCCCTTCGAGTTCGGCGTCGTCGAGCAGTCCGGCCTTGTGCAGCACTCGGGCGTGCGCCTTGGAGCCGGCGATGTCGTAACGGGCCAGCCGCCAGTCAAAGTGCGTGGACTTACTCAGCGCTGCAAGGGCATCCGCGGGGCCGCCGGCAAAGCGGCCGCCCCACAGTGCGCCGGTATTCGTAGCTTCCGCCTTGGTGGTCTCCGACTCAGCCACAGGGGCTACTGTCCTGCGACGCGGAGGTCACGGCCGGACGCGACCTTGGCGGACATGCCCCACAGCTCGATGAAGCCGCGGGCCATCGACTGGTCGAAGGTGTCGCCGGTGTCGTAAGTGGCGAGGTCGAAGTCATACAACGAGGTCTCCGAGCGGCGTCCGTTAACGATCGCCTGGCCGCCGTGCAGCATCATGCGGATGTCACCGGTGACGTGGCGCTGGGTGTCCTCGATGAAGGCGTCCAGGGAGCGCTTGAGCGGGGAGAACCACTGGCCGTCGTAGACCAGCTCGGACCAGCGCTGGCCGACGGCCGCCTTGAAGCGGGCCTGCTCGCGTTCGATCGTGATGTCCTCGAGGTGCTTGTGCGCGGTGATGAGCGCCATGGCTCCGGGCGCCTCGTAGATTTCGCGGGATTTGATGCCGACGAGGCGGTCCTCGACGACGTCGATCCGGCCGATGCCCTGGGCGCCGGCGCGGCGGTTCAGCTCCTTGATGGCCTGCAGCGGGGTGACCCTGACGCCGTCGATCGCTACCGGAACGCCGGCTTCGAAGGAAATGGTGACCTCATCCGGGGCCGGCGGGAACTCCGGGGTGGCGGTGTAGTCGTAGATGTCCTTGGTGGGGGCATTCCAGATGTCCTCGAGGTAGCCGGTCTCGACGGCGCGGCCCCAGACGTTCTGGTCGATCGAGTACGGGTTCTTCTTGGTGGTCTCGATCGGCAGTCCCTTTTCCTCGGCGAAGGCGATGGCCTTGTCGCGGGTCAGGGCGAGGTCGCGGACCGGGGCGATGCACTTCAGGTCCGGGCCGAGGGTCTGGATGCCCACTTCGAAGCGGACCTGGTCGTTGCCCTTGCCGGTGCAGCCGTGGGCCACCGTCGTGGCACCGAATTCGCGGGCGGCCTTGACCAGGTGCTTGACGATCACCGGGCGGGAGATCGCGGAGACCAGCGGGTAGTGGCCCTGGTAGAGGGCGTTGGCCTTCAGGGTGGGCATGCAGTACTCGTTGGCGAACTCGTCGCTCGCGTCGGCCACGTAGGCCTCGACGGCGCCGCAGCCCAGGGCACGCTGGCGGATGGTCTCCAGCGACTCGCCGCCCTGTCCGACGTCGACCGCCACGGCGATGACCTCGGCGCCGGTTGCTTCACCGATCCAGCCGATGGCTACGGAAGTATCCAGGCCACCGGAGTAGGCCAGCACAATACGCTCAGTCACTTCAAATGCTCCTTAGTTGTTGGGAAAAAATCAGTCGTGTGGGAAAAATATCGGGTAAAGCTTGTCTGTTGAAAGCCTGTCACACCGCTGGCGCAGGCCCAATCATCAAAAAGTACGGCCGGCCGTCAACTGGTGCCGGCTTCCTCGGCGAACTGCAGGAAGCGAGCGGCCGTGGCCGGGCCGCCTAGCGGATCGCGGGTGACCAGCAGGACCGTGTCGTCCCCTGCGATGGTGCCCAGGATGGAGGGCAGCACCGAGTGGTCGATCGCCAGTGCCAGGAAGTTCGCGGCCCCGGGCGGCGTCCGGAGCACCACGAGGTTCGCGGAAGCTTCGGCGGTGACCAGCAGTTCCCCGCACAACCGGGCGAGCCGGGCATCGAGGATTTCCTGGGTCACGCCGCTCTTGGCCGCCCGCTCGCCACCCTCCCCCGGCACGGCGTAGACGAGTGCACCTTCCTTGCCGCGGACCCGGACAGCGCCGAGTTCCACGAGGTCCCGGGACAGCGTGGCCTGGGTGACCTGGACGCCGTCGTCCGCCAGCAGGGCCGCCAGCTCGGCCTGCGAGCGGACCGATTCGCCGGTCAGGATCGCCGTGATCCGCGCCTGCCGGGCCGTTTTGGTGGCCGGGCTGGCTCCCGGGGAAGCCGGCTGGACGGACACTATCCCAGCCCTTCGACCACTGCGAGGCCGGAGCGGTGCATGAGCCAGGCCATCAGCGCCTTCTGGGCGTGCAGCCGGTTTTCGGCCTCGTCCCAGACGACCGACTGCGGGCCGTCGATGACGCCGGCGGCTATCTCATAGCCCCGGTAAGCCGGGAGGCAATGGAGCACGACGGCGTCCGGCGCCGCGAGCGTCATCGCCGCTTCGTTTACGGCGTAGCCGCGGAACAGCCGCAGCCGCGCTTCCTTCTCGTCCTCCTGGCCCATCGACACCCAGGTGTCGGTGGCGACGACGTCTGCGCCCAACAGCGCCTCAGCGGGGTCTACCGTGACGAGCACCGAGCCGCCGGTCTCCGCCGCGCGGTCCTCGGCGGCGGCGATGATCTCCGGCGAAGGCAGGTAGCCCTCGGGGCCGGCGACCCGCACGTGCATGCCCGCGGTGACCCCGGCCAGGAGGTAGGAGTTGGCCATGTTGTTTGCCGAGTCGCCGAGGTAGCTCATGGTGAGGCCCGCGAGGCCGCCCTTGTGTTCCTTGATGGTGAGCAGGTCGGCGAGGAGCTGGCAGGGGTGGTAGTCATCGCACAGGGCGTTGATAACCGGGACGCGGGAGTTCTCTGCCATCGCGACGAGGCCGGAGTGGGTACCCGTGCGCCAGACGATGGTGGACACCATGCGCTCGAGGACCTTGGCGGTGTCCTCGACGGATTCCTTGTGGCCGATCTGCGCCTCGCCCGGGTTGATAATGAGGGCATTGCCGCCCATGTCCGCCACGCCGGTGGCGAAGGAAACGCGGGTCCGGGTGGACGTCTTGTCGAAGATGACGGCGACGGTCTTGCGTCCGTTGCCCTCGGCGGCGAAGGGCTGCACGCTGTAGGGGGCAGCCTTCATCCGGACGGCGAGCTCGAGGACCTCGGCCTGCTCGGCCGGGTCCAGGTCGGTGTCCTTGAGGAAGTGGCGGGTCCGGGCATTCGAGGTGGTGTCCGTCGAGGTGGCGGTCGAGTTCACAGGGCGTCCTTTGCGGTCTGGAGGAGGGCGGGCAGGGCCGCCAGGAAGCGGTCAGCCTGATCCGTGGTGAGGATCAGGGGCGGCGCCAGGCGGATGGTGCGCGGGCCGGGACTGTTGACGATGTAGCCCGCCTCCAGCCCGGCGGTCACGACGGCGGGGGCCACGTCGGCGTCGAGATCGAAGCCGATCAGCAGTCCTTCGCCGCGGATCTCGGTCACGCCGTCAACCGTGGCGAGCCCGGCGCGAAGGTGCGCCCCCACGTGCCGGACGTGGTTCAGGACCTCCTGGTTTTCAAGCACATGCAGGGTGGCCAGCGCCGCGGCGGTGGCCACCGGGTTGCCGCCGAAGGTGCTCCCGTGCTGGCCGGCTGTCAGGAGCGAGGACGGGTCCGGGCCGAAGGTGAGCAGGGCGCCGATCGGGAAACCGCCGCCGAGGCCCTTGGCGAGGGTCACGGCGTCGGGCACAATCCCGGCGTCTTCGCTGGCGAGCCATTTCCCGGTGCGGCCGATCCCGGTCTGGACCTCGTCCAGGATCAGCAGGGCGCCGGCGGCGCTGGTGGCCTCGCGGGCGGCTTTGAGGTAGCCGGCGGGCAGCGGCCGGACGCCGGCCTCGCCCTGGATCGGTTCGAGGAAGACGGCAGCCGTGGTGTCATCCACGGCGTCCCGGAGGGCCCCGATGTCACCGAACGGGATGTGTACGACGCCGCCGGGCAGCGGCGCGAAGGGGGCCCGGTAGGCTTCCTTCGCCGTCAGGGCGAGGGCGCCCATCGTCCGGCCGTGGAAGGCGCCCTCGAGGGCAATGATCCTGGTCCGCGGTTTCTGGGCCGTGCCCGTGTTCCGGCGCGCCAGCTTAAACGCGGCCTCCACCGCCTCGGTGCCGGAGTTGGCGAAGAACACCCTGGAACCGGCCGGTGCGTTGCTGAGTTCCAGCAGTTTCTCGGCCAGCGCGATCTGGGTGGGGCTCGTGAAGAAGTTGGAGACGTGGCCCAGGGTGGCGAGCTGGCTGGAGATCACCGAGGTGACGAAGGGGTGGGCGTGGCCCAGGGCGTTGACGGCGATCCCGCCGAGCAAGTCCAGGTATTCCTTGCCGTCGGCGTCCCAGACGAGGCAGCCGGAGCCGCGGACCAGGACTCGCTGCGGGGTGCCGAAGACGCCCAGGAGCGAGGAAGAGTAGCGAGAGAGCCACTGCGCGCCGGTAGCGTGGCCGCGGGTTTCGATGATCTCAGTCAGCTCCGGTGACTTTTCGATTTGGTTCATGCCGTTACTTCCTCGTCCGGGACGACTTGGGTGCCGATGCCTGCGGTTGTGAAAGTTTCCAGCAGCATCGAGTGCGGCAGCCGGCCGTCCACTATGTGGGCACGCTCCACGCCGCCCTCGACGGCCCTGAGGCAGGCTTCCATCTTAGGGATCATGCCGGACTCCAGGCGCGGCAGGAGCTCGCGCAGTTCCGAGGCCGTCAGCGAGGAAATCAGCGAGGAGCGGTCCGGCCAGTTGCCGAAGAGTCCCTCAACGTCGGTGAGGATTACCAGCTTGGAAGCGCCGAGCGCTTCGGCCAGGGCAGCGGCGGCGGTGTCCGCGTTGACGTTCAGCACCTGGCCGGTGGTCTGCGCCTGCTTTGCTCCCGGGTCGCCGCTGCCGTCATCGAAGATTTCCGGTGCCACGGTTGAAATCACCGGGATCCGGCCGGCCGCGACGATGTCCAGGATGCCCTCGGGATTTACCCCGACGACCTCGCCGACGAGGCCCAGGTCCACCTCTTCACCGTCCACGACCGTGCCGGTGCGGATGGCCCGGAGCAACCCGCCGTCCTCCCCGGACATGCCGACGGCGTAGGGGCCGTGGGAGTTGATCAGGCCCACGAGTTCACGGCCCACCTGGCCGGTGAGGACCATCCGGACCACGTCCATCGCCTCGGGGGTAGTGACGCGCAGCCCGCCCTTGAACTCGGATTCGATGCCGAGCCGGTTGAGCATGGCATTGATCTGCGGGCCGCCGCCGTGCACCACCACCGGGTGGATCCCCACGTGGTGCAGGAAGACGACGTCCTCGGCGAAGGCGCGGCGGAGCTCGTCGTTGACCATGGCGTTGCCGCCGTATTTGATCACCATGGTGGTGCCGGCGAAGCGCTGGATCCAGGGCAGTGCCTCGATCAGGGTGCCCGCTTTGCCCTGGGCGTCGCGCATGGACGTGGTTTCGCGTGTCTGGCTGTTCAAATTGTTCGTCCCTCCGGGAACTCCCTAGCTGGAGTAGGCGCTGTTTTCGTGGACGTAGTCGTGCGTGAGGTCGTTGGTCAGGATCGTGGCCTCGGCGTCGCCGGCCTGCAGATCGATCTCGACCAGCACTGCGCGCGGCTCAAGGTCCACCAGGCTGCGGTCGTCGCCGATGCTGCCGTTGCGGCAGATCCGGATGCCGTTCATGGCCACGTTCAGCTGGTCCGGTTCGAAGGCCGCGTCCGTGGTGCCCACGGCGGAAAGAACGCGGCCCCAGTTGGGGTCCTTGCCGAAGATGGCGGTCTTGAAAAGGTTGGAGCGGGCGACGGCGCGGCTGACGGTCTCCGCGTCCCGTTCGCTGGCGGCGTTGAAGGTGCGGACGGCGATGTCGTGGCTGGCGCCTTCGGCGTCGCCGATGAGCTTGCGGGCCAGTTCCGCGCACACCTGTGTCAGCCCGGCACCGAACGCGACGGCGGACGGAACCGCGCCGGAGGCGCCGGAGGCGAGCAGCACGACGGTGTCGTTGGTGGACATACAGCCGTCCGAATCCGCCCGGTCGAAGGTGACCCGGGTGGCTTCGCGGAGCCCGACGTCGAGCATGTCCGGCCGGACGTCCGCGTCCGTGGTGAGGACCACCAGCATGGTGGCGAGCCCGGGGGCCAGCATGCCGGCACCCTTGGCCATGCCGCCGATGGTGAATTCGTTGCCTTCGGCATCCGTGCCCGTGAAGACGGCCTCCTTGGACACAGAGTCCGTGGTCATGATCGCCGTGGCGGCCTCGGCCCCACCCTCAGCGCTGAGTGCGGCTTTGGCGGCGCCGAGCCCGGCAAGGATCTTGTCCATCGGGAGCTGTTCGCCGATCAGGCCGGTGGAACAGACCACGACGTCGGTCGCGGAGATACCCAGCGCTTCGGCGGTCTTCTCGGCAGTGGTGTGGGTGTTCTGGAAGCCCTGTGGGCCGGTGCAGGCGTTGGCTCCGCCGGAGTTGAGGATGACGGCATCCACGCGCCCGTCCTTGATCACCTCGCGGGACCAGTGCACGGGGGCCGCGGCCACCCGGTTAGAGGTGAATACGGCCGCGGCGGCCTTGGCGGGCCCGTCGTTGACAACGAGGGCCAGGTCCGGATTGCCGGAGGCCTTAAGACCTGCCGTCACGCCGGCGGCCCGGAATCCCTTGGCTGCGGTGATGCTCACGGTGCGACTCCCTGCAGATCGAGGCCGGCGGTTTCCACCAGGCCGAGGGCTATGTTCATGGACTGCACGGCGCCGCCGGCGGTCCCCTTGGTCAGGTTGTCGATGGCGCAGGTGACGATCACGCGGCCGGTGTGCCCGTCGAGCGCCAGCTGGAGCACGGCATGGTTGGATCCCTGCACGGACTTGGTGGACGGCCAGCGGCCTTCCGGCAGCAGGTGGACGAACGGCTCGTCGTCGTAAGCCTCGCTCCAGGCGTGGCGCAGCTCCTCCGCGGTGACGTCCGGGCGGATTTTCGCGGTGGCGGTGGTGAGGATACCCCGGCTCATCGGGGCCAGCGTGGGCGTGAAGGAAACCGTGACCGGTCCGCGCGCGGCCTTGGACAATCCCTGTTCGATCTCCGGGGTGTGCCGGTGCCCGCCGCCCACGCCGTACGGGCTCATCGAACCCATGACCTCGGCGCCGATCAGGCTGGCCTTGGCGGCCTTGCCGGCCCCCGAGGTGCCGGAAGCGGAAACGATGACGACGTCGTCGGCCTGCAGCAGGTGGCTGGTAAAGCCCGGGGTGAGGGCCAGCAGGGCCGACGTCGGGTAGCAGCCCGGGACGGCGATCCGCTTGGCTCCGCGGAGTTCTTCGCGCTGGCCGGGAAGCTCCGGCAGTCCGTAGGGCCAGGTTCCGGCGTGCGGCGATCCGTAGAACTTCTGCCAGGCGGCCGGATCCTCCAGCCGGTGGTCGGCGCCGGCGTCGATCACCAGTGTGCCGCCCGGCAGCTGCGCCGCGATCCCGGCGGAGGCGCCGTGCGGAAGCGCGAGGAACACGACGTCGTGTCCGGACAGGTTTTCCACCGTGGTGTCTTCGAGGATGCGGCTGGCCAGGCTATGGAGATGCGGCTGCAGTTCCCCTAGTCTGGAACCGGCGTTGCTGTGCGCTGTGATGGCCCCGATGGTCACGTCCGGGTGGCCGGCCAGGAGCCGCAGCACCTCGCCGCCGGCGTAGCCGCTCGCGCCGGAGACGGCAACAGAAATAGTCATAACCACGACTATACAGCAAGAGTATGCATAGGTGCTGATATTTATGCACGCACTGATCTGTGCTTTTTTCCTGTGTCCACCGCCCTCTGTCCACCGCCCTCTGTCCACCGCTCCGTGTCCACCGCTCTGTGTCCCGGGTCCGTTCCGGAGCCGGCCTCAGCCGGAGCCCGTATGCTTGGCAGAGGGTGATCCAGACCGTGCGGTCCGAATGCCGGATGCGCGTTGCCCGAAACAGTTACGAGGCATGCCCTATATGACCCCCACCCTCACTGCCGCTCCCGAAGCTTCGGGGCGCCCGAAATCGCGCGTCCGGCAACCCAACGCCGTCGTACTGAGCTATTCGGAACTGCTGAAGACGGTGAAGGCTGCCGGCCTCCTCGAACGCCGCGTCGGTTTCTACATCACCGTGTTCGCCAGCCTGGTCCTCCTGATGACCGCCACCTGGTTCGGTTTCGCTCTCATCGGGGACAGCTGGTTCCAGCTCCTCATTGCCGCCGCTGTGGGCGTTCTCTGCACCCAGTTGAGCTTCCTGGCCCATGAGGCCGGACACCGCCAGATCTTTGCCTCCCGGCGCGCCAATGACTGGGCCGCACGGCTGCTCGCCACCTCGGTGGCCGGCATCAGCTACTCCTGGTGGGAGCAGAAGCACGGCGCGCACCACAACCACCCGAACGTGATTTCCAAGGACCCGGACATCGCCACCGGCGCCATCGCATTCTTCCCGGAAGCAGCAGCCACACGGCAGGGCCGGTTCTCCTTCCTGACGCGCAAGCAGGGCTGGCTGTTCTTCCCGCTGCTGTTCCTGGTGGGCCTGGGCCTCCAGATCGATTCAATCAAGTTCATCTTCCAGCGCGCCAAGGTCACGCACCGCTGGGTGGAAATCCCGATTCTGGCGGTCCGCCTGAGCCTGCTGCCGGTTCTCGCCTTCACCTTCCTGCCCTGGGGCATGGCGCTGGCCTTCATCGCCGTCCAGCTCCTCGTCTTCGGTTTCTACATGGGCGCGTCCTTCGCACCGAACCACAAGGGCATGCCGGTCCTGCCGGCGGACAGCCGCGTGGATTTCTTCAGCCGCCAGGTCCTGACGTCCCGGAACATCTCCGGCGGGTTCCTGATGGACATCCTGCTCGGTGGTCTCAACCGCCAGGCCGAGCACCACCTCTTCCCGGACATGGCCCGCCCGCAGCTGGACAAGGCCGCCGTGATCGTCCGTGAGTTCTGCGCCAAGCACCAGGTTCCCTACACGGAAACCACACTGCTGCAGTCCTATGGCCTCATCGTCCGGTACCTCAACGAGGTAGGCCTCTCCGCCGGCCGGCACTTCGAATGCCCGATGGCTACGGTTACCCGCCGCTTCTAAGCGGCCGCCCGTCAGCCGAATCTTACCTTCGCTGAAGCGGAGGGACCGGCGACGGGGCACTGAATATCCTGTTCCACCCGAAGTGACGGCCGCATGCCGGCCGTCACTTCGTTGTTGGTGCCGGTGTCCCTAGGATGGGTGCAGGTTCAGGGCACGGAAGTCCGGGCCCAGAAAACTCCGGCCCGGCCATTCACCCCAGCAAACCCGGCCATTCAGCCCAGCAAAGGAGACACATGATGCATGCAATCGTCGCCCGCGAGGCGGGCGGGCCCGGGGTTCTTACGCTCACCGAGGTGGAACGCCCGGTTCCTGGTCCCGGCCAGCTGCTGGTCAAAGTCTCCGCCGTCGGGGTGAACTTCATCGACACATACAAGCGCAGCGGCACGTACAAGGTGCCCTACCCCTTCACCCCCGGCTCCGAGGCGTCCGGCACCGTGGAGGCACTCGGCGACGGCGTCAGCGGATTCGCACCCGGCGACCGGGTTGCCACGGCCGAAGGCATCAACTGCTACGCCGGCTATGCCCTGATCGATGCGGACAAGGCCCTGCCGGTCCCCCGCGGCGTGGACGACCTCACCGCCGCCGCCCTGCCGCTGCAGGGCATTACGGCGCACTACCTGATCAACTCCTCCTTCCGGGTCGAAGCGGGCCACACCGTGCTGCTCCACGCCGGAGCCGGCGGTGTGGGCCTCCTGCTGATCCAGCTGCTCAAAGCCAGGGGCGCCCGCGTGATCACCACCGTCTCCACCGATGAAAAAAAGCAGTTGGCCCGCGAGGCCGGTGCCGACCATGTGCTGCGTTACGACGGTTTCGCCGCTACGGTCCGCGAACTGACGGGCGGGACCGGCGCTGATGTGGTGTACGACGGCGTCGGCAAGGACACCTTCGACGGCTCCCTCGCCGCCCTGCGCATCCGAGGCACCCTCGTGCTCTTCGGGGCCGCCTCCGGCCCCGTGCCGGCCGTCGACCCGCAACGGCTCAACGCCGGCGGCTCGCTGTACCTGACCCGGCCGACGATCACCCACTTCCTGCGCGATGCCCAGGAACGACGCTGGCGCTCAGGCGAGATCTTCGCGGCGGCGGCCGACGGAAGCCTCAAGGTCCGGATCGGTGCCCGCTATGACCTGGCGGAGGCGGCACAGGCCCACGACGACCTTGAGCAGCGGCGGACCACCGGAAAAGTCATCCTGGTGCCGTGATGCCCGGGACGCAGGAGGCCCGGGCGGCGGGGCCGGCAGAAGGACACCAGCGAGCCATGATTCGCCCGCCCGGCCGGCAGCGGAGGATTAACACAAAGCGAACCATGACACCTTCCATTCACCTCAACCGGAGATAATTCCCCTGTGACTGAGCAGCAACCGCACCGCAGCGACCTCCCGCAGGCCCCCGCCGCCGCCGGCCCGGCCTACCGGGCGCAGCTTCCGGGATCGCTGGCGGCACCGCCGGAGCGGACCCTGATCGAGATCCTGCAGGACACCGCCACCCGCTTTCCGGATGCCTCCGCGCTCGACGACGGCCACGAATCACTCAGCTACGCCCAGTTGCTGGCGGCAGTCCGGGCCACGGCGAAGGAACTGCATCTGGCCGGGCTCGGCGCCGGAGACAAGATCGGCGTCCGGATCCCCTCCGGCACCAACCGGCTCTACCTCTCGATCCTGGCCATCCTGATGATCGGCGCAGCCTACGTCCCGGTGGACGCAGATGACCCCGATGAGCGGGCCAAACTGGTCTTCGGCGAGGCCGGGGTCGCAGGCATAGTCCGGGGAACCGGGGAGATCGTGACGGGCAGCGGGCGGCCCCGGCCGTTCCCTTCCCCGCGGCTGCCCGGCGCGCACGACGACGCCTGGGTAATTTTCACCTCCGGCTCCACCGGAACTCCCAAGGGCGTTGCCGTGCGGCACCGCTCCGCGGCGGCCTTCGTCGACGCCGAAGCCCGGATCTTCCTGGCAGAGGATCCGATCGGGCCGCAGGACCGGGTCCTGGCCGGCCTGTCCGTCGCATTTGATGCTTCCTGCGAGGAAATGTGGCTCGCGTGGCGCCACGGCGCCTGTCTCGTCCCTGCTCCCCGGGCTCTAGTCCGGACCGGCATGGACCTCGGCCCATGGCTGATCAGCCATGGCATTACGGTGGTCTCCACAGTGCCAACCCTTGCGGCCCTCTGGCCCGTCGAGTCCCTCGAGAGCGTCCGGCTGCTGATCTTCGGCGGCGAGGCATGCCCGTCGGAACTCGCGGAAAGGCTCGCCGTGGAGGGCCGCGAAGTCTGGAACACGTACGGCCCCACCGAGGCCACCGTCGTTGCCTGCGCTGCACCGCTGGGAGGTCCAGGACCGATCCGGATCGGGCTGCCGCTGGACGGCTGGGACCTCGCCGTCGTCGACGTCAACGCGGTGCCCGTTGGCGAAGGCGAGGTGGGCGAGCTGATCATCGGCGGCGTCGGGCTGGCCCGCTACCTCGACCCGGCGAAGGACGCGGAAAAGTACGCCCCCATGCCTTCCCTCGGCTGGGAGCGGGCCTACCGTTCCGGTGACCTGGTCCGCTATGAGGCCGCGGGCCTGGTCTTCCAGGGGCGCGCCGATGAGCAGGTCAAGCTCGGCGGCCGCCGGATCGAACTGGGCGAAATTGACGCCGCGCTGCAGGCCCTTCCGGATGTTGCCGGCGCAGCCGCAGCGGTGCAGACGACGGCGGCCGGCAATCAGATCCTGGTCGGCTACCTCG
This sequence comes from Pseudarthrobacter sp. HLT1-7, assembly GCF_059383435.1. Taxonomy (NCBI): domain Bacteria; kingdom Bacillati; phylum Actinomycetota; class Actinomycetes; order Micrococcales; family Micrococcaceae; genus Pseudarthrobacter; species Pseudarthrobacter sp. HLT1-7. The sequence goes on from NZ_JBWZCH010000014.1 coordinate 21,951, forward strand.
CCCCGGCCGGCGGCGGGTTGGACCTGGCCGCGGCCCGGGAGTTGCTCGGCGCACGCCTGCCGGCCGCGCTGATTCCCCTCCTCACCCTCGTGGAGTCGCTCCCCACAAAGACCAGCGGCAAGGTGGACCGCCACGCCCTGCCCTGGCCGCTCGCCGGCGCCGGAGCCGCCGATGCCGACGGCGCCCCGCTGAACCTCCCGGACGATGCTCGCTGGATCGTGGACCAATGGAGCGCCGTGCTGGGCAGCGCCGTCAGCAGCCTTGACGCCGACTTCTTCGCCTACGGGGGCGGCTCCCTCGCGGCAGCCCAGCTGGTCTCGGCCCTGCGCGTCCGCTATCCCACCATCACCGTGGCTGACATCTACGCCACACCCCGGATCGGCGCCCTCGTCGATGCAGCCCGGCAGTCCCTGCCCGAAGGCGGGGCCGGCCCCGCCCCGGTGCGAGCCGTCCGCCGCACCGCCCGCAGGTCGCAGGTCTTCCAGATTCTGATGGGCGTGCCGCTGCACATCCTCGTGGGCATGCGCTGGCTCAGCTATCTGATGGCAGCCAACAACCTGCTCTCGGCGCTGGCCGGCTTCAGCGCCGCACCCACGGTGTCCTGGTGGTGGGTGGCAGCCTCCTGGCTCGTCTTCGTCAGCCCGGCCGGCCGGATGCTGATCGCGGTAGCCGCCGCCCGCCTCCTGCTGAGGAAGGTGGTGCCGGGAGTGTACCCCCGCTCCGGCCGGGTGCATCTGCGCCTCTGGCTGGCCGAGCAGATCCAGGACCTGGCCGGCGCCATCAGCCTCGCCAGCGCGCCGTGGGTGCCCTACTACGCCCGCGCCCTCGGCGTGAAGGTCGGCAACAACGTCCAGCTCCACTCCCTGCCGCCCGTCACCGGGCTGCTGTCCCTCGGCAGCGGCTGCAATGTTGAACCCGAGGTCGACCTGTCGGGCTGGTGGATCGACGGCGATGTGGTCCACATTGGCGCCATCCACATCGGTGCAGGAGCCACCATCGGCGCGCGCAGCACGCTCATGCCCGGGGCCACGATCGGCGCCGGAGCCCGGGTGGAGCCCGGCTCGGCCGTACTGGGGAAGGTCAAAGCCGGCCAACTGGTCGCCGGGTCCCCGGCCGAGCGGCGCGGCAAGGCCAGGCACACCTGGCCTGACACGGCACCGGAGCATCCCCTGATCGGCCGGCTCTGGTTCGCCGGCTTCGCCACGGCCTCTGCCGTGCTGGCGCTGATCCCCCTGCTGTCCGCGGCAGCCGCGGCCGCGGTCATGTTCTTCTTCATCCAGGGCAAGGAATCGCTCTCCGCCGCGTTGCCCCAGCTCATCCTGTCGCTCCCGCCGGCGGCGCTGGTGTGGTTCCTGACGAACCTCGTGCTCATCCTGCTCACCACGCGGCTCCTCGGCGTAGGACTGGCCGAAGGCTACTACCGGGTCCGCAGCCGGATCGGCTGGCAGGTATGGGCCACCGAACGCGTGCTGGACCTGGCCCGGGATCTGCTCTTCCCCCTCTACGCCAGCCTCTTCACCCCGGTCTGGCTGCGCTTGCTCGGTGCGAAGATCGGCAAGAACGTGGAGGCCTCCACCGTCCTGCTGATCCCCAAGATGACCACCGTCGGCGAAGGCGCGTTCCTGGCAGATGACACCATGGTGGCGTCCTACGAACTCGACGGCGGCTGGCTGAGGATTGCCCCCGCCAAGATCGGCAAACGCTCCTTCCTGGGGAACTCGGGCATGACAGCCGCCGGCCGCAACGTACCCAAGAACTCGCTCGTCGCCGTGCTCTCGGCGACGCCCGCAAAGGCCAAATCCGGGACGTCGTGGCTGGGCAGCCCGCCCGTGCGGCTCCGGCGCACCGCGATCGCCTCGGATGACACGCGGACATACCAGCCGCCGCTGCGGCTCAAGATTGCCCGTACCCTCTGGGAATTGGGCCGGTTTGTCCCGGTTGTAGCGACAGTGTCGGTCGCGGCCGGGGTTCTTCTCGCCTTCGATTGGCTGGCCTCCAGCTTCAACTACGGGGTTGCCGCAGCCCTGGGCGGCGTGGTGATCCTGATGGCCGGCGCCGCGGCTGCGGGAAGCGCCGTCGTGGCCAAGTGGGTCCTCGTGGGGCGCATCCGTCCGGGCGAACATCCGCTGTGGAGCTCCTTCATCTGGCGCAACGAGGTGGTGGACACCTTCATCGAGATGGTCAGCGCGCCGTGGTTTGCCCGCGCAGCTACGGGAACGCCGGCTCTGGTCTGGTGGCTCCGGGCGCTCGGCGCGAAAATCGGGTCCGGGACCTGGTGTGAAAGCTACTGGCTGCCCGAAGCGGACCTTGTGACCCTGGGCCGGAACTCCACCGTCAACCGCGGCTGCGTCGTCCAGACCCATCTGTTTCACGACCGGGTGATGAGCATGGACACTGTTACGCTCGAAGACGGAGCAACCATGGGACCCCACGGAGTCATCCTCCCGCAGGCCAGGATCGGCACAGGCGGCACGGTGGGCCCGGCATCCCTCGTCATGCGGGGTGAAACGGTACCGGCCGCGACATACTGGATGGGCAATCCGGTGAGTCCTTGGGCCGGGCCGGCTGCACCGGCGCCCAAGCTCAAGTAGCCACACCCGCACCGCCAGTCCCGCACCCGCAATCCCGAAGGCCCGTTCCCCATGAGTTCCACCCCGATAAGTCCCCCTGCAGGAGCCGGCACCGGCAGCGCGCTGCCATCGAGGGGAGCGGCCGGCGCAACGGATCCGTACCTGCCCGGCCACGGCACCAACGCGTACCGCGTCACCCGCTATGAACTGGAACTGGACTACAAGCTCAGCAGCAACCGCCTGAGCGGTCGCGCCGTCGTGCACGCGGTCACGCAGTACGCGACCGCGGCGATCGTGCTGGACCTTGTCGGCCTCCGAGCCAGCAAGATCCAGCTCAGCGGCCGGCGGGTGCGGAAGTTCAGCCAGCGTGCGGAGCAGCTTGTGGTTGTGCCCGACGCCGCCCTGCTTCCGGGCGAGGAGTTCACCCTGGACATTCGTTACGAAGGCAACCCGTCCCCCCGCCGAGGGCTTTGGGGTGAGGTGGGCTGGGAGGAGCTCACCGACGGCGTGCTCGTCGCCGGCCAGCCCAATGGCGCTGCGTCCTGGTTCCCGTGCAACGACCACCCGCGAGACAAGGCCAGCTACCGGATCAGCGTAACCACTGACGCCAATTACCGCGCCGTCTGCAACGGGGTGCTGATCTCACACAGCAGCCGGTCCAGCCGCGAGACCTGGGTGTACGAACAGTCCGAACCCATGTCCTCATATCTCGCCACCGTCCAGATCGGCCGCTACGAACTGCTGGCGCTCAACCCTGTCCGCCCGGCGGCTCAAGTGCCGCAGTACGCGGCCGTTCCCGCAGCTCTGGCGGACGCCGCCCGCGAAGGGCTGGCACGCCAGCCGGAGATGATGCGGACCTTTACAGACTGCTTCGGCCCGTACCCGTTCCAGGAGTACACCGTGGTGGTGACGGATGACGAGCTGGAGATCCCGCTCGAGGCGCAGACCTTGTCCATCTTCGGTCCCAATCAGCTGGAGCAGGACTGGAATTCGCAGCGGCTCATTGCCCACGAGCTCTCACACCAGTGGTTCGGCAACTCGCTGACCGCGGCATCATGGAAGGACATCTGGCTGCATGAGGGGTTCGCCTGCTACGCGGAATGGATCTGGTCCGAGGAGGCAGGCGTTATGCCGGTGGCTGGCCGGGCGGCCGCCGCCTGGCGGAAACTCCACTCCGGCAGCCAGGATCTGCTCGTGGGTGATCCCGGGCCGGAGCTGATGTTTGATGACCGGGTCTATAAGCGCGGCGCCCTCGCGCTGCACGCCCTCCGCCTGCGCTGCGGCGACCTGGCGTTCTTTGCGCTGCTCCACGACTGGGCCAGCGTGCACCGCCATGGCTCCGTGTCAACGCCCCAGTTCATCCTCGCCGCCGACCGGGCGACGGGCCTCGACGCCGAAGCCCTGCTGCATCCCTGGCTGTATGAGGAAGCCCTCCCGCCGCTGCCGGCCGGGGGCTAGCCGGGGTCAGCACTCGATCTCAGGGCCGCGTTGTGCGCCCGTTCTCCAAAGAGGGCCGCGATGAGCGCTTCATGGCGGCCATCTTTGGCGACTCGTTGGCCTGGTGGCCGCTCCCGTCGGCCACCAGGTCCCTGGCCCCCAAGGATCTGCCGGCCCGCCACCACGAAGCGCAGTCACTGAGCATACTCAGTGGCGGGGTTGCTGCGTTTGTCCTTGCTACCCGGGTGACGACGTTCCAGCCCAGTTACTGGGTTCTGGAACCCGTCTCAGCCACAGGGAACCGTGGGATCCCGCGGGTGCCGGCTGGCGGGCGCGGAAGCAACTGGGCGGGAGCGTCGCGCCGGAGCCCCGGGGACCCCCGCAGCGGCCATCTTTGGCGATCCGCTGGAGCCCTCAACTGAAGTTATCTCGCGCATCGAATCCGGCGTCAACAGCGGCGTTGCCGGTCCCGGATCACCCTCCGACCGGCGGGAAAGACTCTCAAAACGCGAAGCCGGCAGGCAGGAACTCCTGGTAAACGATGATCTAGACAGTCACCATGTTGAACAGGAGTTCCGTCACCTTCATAAGCCCCCACCCGTGCGGCCTAAGAGTTCACTGGCTTCAGAAAACGCGACGGCGGCGGCGAGGTCCGGGGGCAGACCCGTCTCCGCCGGAGCCAGGTCCCGGACGTCGGCACGGTGCAGCACATCGAGGGTGTCCGGGGCAGTCCGCAGCCCGTCGCCGGCCATCTTCAGCCAGGCTTCCTTCCGGGCCCAGAGCCGCCCACGTTCGCGCAGCAGCGCCCGGGGCGGGAGTCCCTGCAGGCCCCGGCGTTCCGCCGGTGCCAGCGCGACGTCGTCGAAACCGGCAAAATCCGTCCGTGCGGGATCCTCGACGTCCACGCCAAGCCGCAGGCCCGGTTCCCGATGAACTACGGCGGCCAGCAGTGCCCAGCCGCGGCAGCGCGACAGGCTGAGGGAAAGCCCGGCCGGGGCGCCGTCGAGCCAGTAGCCCGGCCGTCCATGGTCAACTTCCGGGCCCGTTCCGCAGCCCGGGCAGGAGTACGCGGCCGTCAGCTGACCGGGTTGCGCTGCCAGGATCCCGGCGGCGAAACCGCGCAGCGCGATCCGGCCGGCCAAAAAGTTCCGCCGGGTTACTGCGTCTTTGATGCCTGCGGCACGCGCGCGTTCCGCGCGATCAAGGAAGGCCCCGCCGCCCGGTCCGACGTCGGCAAGACGAACGGACCCGACAATGACCCCGGAAGTACCCGGGACGAGGGCGGCGCCGAGGCCTCCGGACACTCCTACCGTTGGACCGCTCCAAAGCGTTCGTGGGCGACCGCCACGGCGCTTTCGCGGGCCGCGGAGGCTTCGTCGGCGGTCAGGGTGCGGTCCCCGGCGCGGAAGCGCAGGCTGAACGCCAGCGACTTCTTGCCTTCTTCGATGCCTTTGCCCGCGTACACGTCGAAGAGTGCCACGTCCTCGAGCAGTTCGCCGGCGCCTTCGCGCAGCGCCGTGAGTATCTCTTCGGCCGGGACCTCGTGGGGCACCACGAGGGCGACGTCCTGGCTGGCCACCGGGTAGGTGGAGATGTGCCGGGCAACGATCACGTCGGCGGCGGCCTCAAAGAGGGTGTCGGCGTTGAACTCAAGCGCAACAGTCCGGGCGGGCATGTCATGCGCTGCCAGCAGCTTCGGGTGCAGCTCGCCGGCGAAGCCCAGGACCTCACCGGTGCGGAGCGCCAACTGCGCGGCCCGTCCCGGGTGGAAGGCCTGATGCTGTCCCTGGCTGACCACGATCTCGACTCCCAGCACGTCGCCGGCAAGCCGGGCGATGTCCAGCGCATCCGCCCAGTCCCACGCACGCGGCGAGTGGCCGGCGGCGGCGGGCGAATCGTGTCCGGTGAACACCGCGGCAAGGTACAGCGGCTGGTCCGGGACGCCGTCGTACAGGGCATCCAGCACGTCGTCACCGGGCCTTGCGCCGAGCGGCGGGATCGAAGCGGTGCCGAGCGTGTCCCCCGGCAGGAACACGAGGCCGGCCTCGAAGAGCGCCAGGTCGCGGAAGCCTCGGGACTGGTTCCGCTTGGCCACCTCGATGAGCCCCGGCAGGATCGAGGTCCGCAGGTAGCCGTGCTCCTCGCTGATCGGGTTAGCGAGCTTAAGCGCCCTGCGTGCCCCGCCTTCCGTGGCCACGCCGAAGGTGGCGTTGGCGGCCTTGGAGACGAACGGATAGGCCAGGACCTCGGTCAGGCCGGCGTCGGCCAGTGCCTGCACGAGGCGCCGGCGCTGCTGCTGGACGCGCGTCAGGCCACGGCCCGGAGGCGCCACTGGGAGGGTCGCCGGAATGCTGTCGTAGCCGACCAGCCGGGCGATTTCCTCGGTGAGGTCCTCCTTGGTTTCCAGGTCGTTGCGCCAACTCGGGGCCGTCACGGTGTAGCTGGTGACGTCGCCCGTGCCGGTCTTCTCGACGACGGCGCCCAGGTCCTCGAGCGAGGTGACGATCTGCCCTTCGCTGAAGTCGATGCCGATCCGTTCCGAGGCGAAGGCGGCGGGCAGTTCGATCGTGACGGTGTCCGGTGCGGTGCCGACGTCGGTGCCTGCCTCATCGGCCGTTCCGCCGGCCAGCTCCACCAGGAGGTCAACCACCCGCTGCGCTGCAATGCCCGCAACCTGCCAGTCAACGCCGCGTTCGAAACGCTTCGACGCCTCGGACGGCAGCCTGTGCCGGCGGCGGGAGCGTCCGATGGACACCTCGTCGAAGTGCGCGGCCTCGACCAGGACGTTCGACGTCGAACCGCTGACCTCGGTGGCCGCGCCGCCCATGACGCCGGCAACCCCGATCGCGCCGGATCCGTCGGTGATCAGGAGATCCTCGACGTCGAGTTTGCGTTCCTTGCCGTCCAGGGTGGTGATTTTCTCCCCCGCCACGGCGCGCCGGACCACGATGTCGCCGGACAGCGTGTCCAGGTCGTAGCAGTGCGTGGGCTGGCCGAGCTCAAGCATGACGTAGTTGGAGATGTCCACCGGCAGGGAAATGGAGCGGATGCCGGCCAGCCGCAGCCGGGAGGTCATCCACGGCGGCGTCGGCCGGCCGGCGTCGACACCGCGGACGGTGCGGGCCACGAAGCGGTCGCAGCCGGTCTTGCCGTAGACCGGGGCGTCGTCGTTGAGCTTGACACCGTGGCCGCCGCTCAGCGCCGCGGGGGCCCGGACGAGGGACGCCGGGTCGGTGAAGGACGTGCCGGTGGCGTGGGCGTATTCGCGGGCAACCCCGCGGATGGAGAACGCGTACCCGCGGTCCGGCGTCACATTGATCTCGGCGGCCTGGTCGTAGAGGCCCAGGAGTTCCATGGCGTCGGTGCCGAGGTCCGGATCCAGCCCGATCCGGGAGAGGACCAGGATGCCGTCGTGGTCTTCGCCGATGCCGAGTTCGCGGACAGAGGCGATCATGCCCGCGGACAGGTGCCCGTACGTCTGCCGCGCGGAAATGCGGAAGTCGCCGGGCAGCACGGCACCAGGAAGGGTGACCACCACCTTGTCGCCTTCCACGAAGTTGTGGGCGCCGCAGATGATGCCCTGCACGCCGGAGGGGTCGATGCCCTCTCCCGTGAGGCCCTGCTGCTGGCCTTCGGGGACAACCCGGACCTGGCACCAGTTGATGGTCTTGCCGTTGGTCTGGGGTTCCTTGACGATGCTCAGGACCTGGCCCACCACGATCGGCCCCTGGAGGGTGTCCGCGGGCCGGTGGACTGCTTCTTCTTCAAAACCGACCGTGACGAGTTCGGCCATGACGTCTTCGGCCGTTGCTCCGGCCGGTACCTGCGCGAATTCACGCAGCCAGGAAAGGGGGATACGCACTGTTAGATCTCCATCCCGAAGTGCTCGCTGAAACGTACGTCGCCTTCGATCATGTCGCGCATGTCGCCCACCTCGTTGCGGAACATCAGCGTGCGCTCGATGCCCATGCCGAAGGCAAAACCTGAATAGATGTCCGGATCGATGCCGGCGGCGCGGAGCACGTTGGGGTTGACCATGCCGCAGCCGCCCCATTCGATCCAGCCGGGCCCGCCCTTGGCCCCCGGGTGCCAGATGTCCAGCTCCGCGGAGGGCTCGGTGAACGGGAAGTAGTTGGGGCGCAGCCGGATCCGGGCCTCGTCGCCGAACATCTGGCGCGCGAAGTGCTCCAGGGTGCCGCGGAGGTCCGCCATGCTGAGTTTCGTGTCGATGGCCAGGCCCTCGAACTGGTGGAAGACCGGGGTGTGTGTGGCGTCGAGCTCATCGGTGCGGAACACCTTGCCGGGACACAGCACATAGATGGGCAGTTCGCGTTCCAGCATGGAGCGGACCTGCACCGGGGAGGTGTGGGTGCGCATCAGCAGGTGGGCCTCTGGCGGCTCCACGAAGAAGGTGTCCTGCATTTCGCGGGCCGGGTGATCCGGCTTGAAGTTCAGCGCGTCGAAATTGAACCACTCGGACTCGACCTCGGGGCCCTCGGCGATTTCCCAGCCCATTCCGACGAAAATGTCCGCGACGCGCTCCTGCAGGGTGGACAGCGGGTGACGCGCACCGGCACGACGGCGGCGCGGAGCCGCCGTCACGTCCACGGTCTCCTCGACCAGGATCCGCGCGTCGTTCTCGGCCTCCAGCCCGGCGGTGCGGTCCGCGAGCGCCTTGTTGACGCGTCCGCGGGAGGCGCCCATGAGCTTGCCGGCGGCGGCCTTCCGGTCCTTCGGCAGCCCGCCTATTTCGCGGTTGGCGAGGCTAAGCGCGGACTTTTCGCCAGTGTGCGCCAGGCGTACGGCCTTGAGTTCATCGACCGTGGCGGCGGCGGCAATGGCGGCAACGGCCTGGTCTACGGCTGCGGTGATGGCGGCTTCGTCCAGAGGATTCGGGACGGCGCCCGGCAAAATTTCAGTCATCTACTGTTCTTAGCTACGAGTCGGTTTATGCCAACGGCGGTCGCGCCCGCAGATTGATTTCGCCGGCAGCGCATCTGTCATCAACATCTGTCATCAACAAAGGTCAGGGCACGCCGAAATCCCTCCGGCGGGCACTCGTGTCCAGTCTAGTTGAACGCATCCCGCTGCCCGGACGTCACGGGGACTCCTGCGGTTCGTAAAGGGCACGGATCCCCGGTTCAGTCCGGCTACGTCCCGGCTAGCATTGCCTCATGACGTCCGGACAACGGCTGCGGCAGCTGGCCAACGTACTGAATGCAACAACTCCGCTGGGGTTGCTGCTGGCCGGCTGTGCCCGCACCCCCGTCCGCCGCGGACCCCGAGGACTGCTGATTGCTACCGGCTACGGCTGGCGGCTGCCCATCGCCGGGGCGTTCACGGTGGGCAATGTGGTGCTGTTCCGTTCCGGGCCGGCGGAAGCCCTGGCCGATCCGGTCCTGCTGGGGCACGAGGAACGCCACAGCACCCAGTACGCCTGGTGCCTCGGCGTCCCCTTCCTGCCGCTCTATTTCCTTGCGGCCGCCTGGTCGCTGTGGCGGACCGGCAACCCCGGCTCCGCCAACGCCTTCGAGCGGCACGCCGGACTGCAGGCCGGCGGCTACCCGGAGCCGGGTACTGCACGGACCCCTGCACAGCAAACAGCACAGCACACCACTTCAACCAGTGCGGGCCGGGCGGCCCATGAGCGGAACGAGGCATGACATGACCGAAATCCCCAGGACCATTTCAGTCAGCGGAACCGGCAGCGCGGAAGCCGCGCCCGATCTGCTGACTCTTTCCATCGGCGTCGAGTGCCGCCGCGAGAACGTCGCCGCGGCGTACGGCGGTGCCGGAGGGGCCTCAGCCGCCATCTCCGCGGCGCTTCGGGAACGCGGCGTCGAAAGCAGGGACATCACCACCTCGGGACTCAATGTCCGGGCCGAGGTCAACTGGCAGGAAGGGCAGGGGCAAATCGTCTCCGGATACCTGGCATCCAGCGTGCTGAGCGTCCGGATCCGTGAACAGGCGGCGTCCTCGGACATCATCGCCGCAGCCGTTGCGGCCGGCGGCGACGACGTCCGGCTCAACGGGGTGGAGCTTGGCTTCGCGGATCCCGCCGCCGTCACGGCCCGCGCCCGCGAGGCCGCTTGGGCAGATGCCCTCGCCACAGCCCGGCACTTCGCTTCCCTCGCCGGCGCCTCGCTGGGCAAGGTGGTCTCGCTCGCCCAGCAGACCGGCTACCCCGCCCCCGTCCCGGTAGCCGGGCTGCAGCGCGCCGTCTCCGCAGAGTCTCTCACCGTGGAGGCCGGCGAATCCAGCGTCAGCGCAGCCGTCGGCGTCGTCTGGGAGCTGCTCGACTGACGGACTGGTGCGTTGCTGCCCGTGCACTGCTGCAGCTAGTGCGTGGCACCTGCGGCCAGCTTGAGATCCGCCGTGGTGCCCAGCGTGGTGCGGACGACGACGGCGAGCGCCGCCGCCATGAGCCCCACCGGCAGGGACGCGGTGACGCTGCCCGGCGGGACCTGTTCGACCGCATACGGGACGTGGACGAACCCTCCTCGTGTTCCGGGGCGCAGCCGCAGTGCGTGCATCAGCCCGTAGAAGACGTGATTGCAGACGTAGGTCCCTGCCGTCTGGGATACCTCGGCGGGGATCTGCGCGGTACCCAGCGCCGCCAGGGCAGCTTTCACCGGCAGGGAACTGAAGTACGCCGCCGGTCCGCCGGAGACCACGGCCTCATCCACCGGAGCGTTTCCCGCGTTGTCCGGAATCCGGGCGTCGTCGCAGTTGATGGCAATCCGTTCCAGCGAGATTCGGGACCTGCCGCCGGCCTGGCCGGCGCAAACCACCACTTGCGGGCTGTACCGCTCCAGCGCTTCCTCCAGCACCCTGATCGAGTCCCCGAAGGCGCACGGCAGTTCCACCGTCCGCACCTCGTACCCCGCGGCCCGCAGCAGCGCCCCGGCCTCCCGCGCCGCGGTCCAGGACGGGTTGGTGCTTTCGCCGCCGAACGGCTCGAACCCTGTCAGGAGAATCATCGCCCCAGCCTAGCAATGCGGCCTGCAGTGCTGACGGGGTCCTTGACTTAAACTCGAACATACATTCGAATGGAGCCATGAGATGGGACGCACAAGCACTCAAACCGGCGCCCGGAGTCAGGGCAGCTGACGGCAACACTGGTGAAGACAGTACTCGTGAAGAAAGCTCCGCTGACGGCGCCACCTCCGGCGCTGCCCCCGGCGCCGGCGGCGGGCGAAGCGCACCGCCGGCCATCAATGCCCTCCTTCCGCTGCTCGGGCTGGTGCGCTCCGTGACCACCCCCGAGTTTGCCGGGGTCACTTTCCATGAGGTCACCGCCAAATCGGTGCTCAACAAAGTGGCGGCCGGTTCACGGATGCCGTTCGAGTGGACCATCAACCCCTACCGTGGCTGCAGCCACGCCTGCGTCTATTGTTTCGCCCGGAAGAGCCACACCTATCTGGACTTCGACGCCGGCCTGGACTTTGACAGCCAGGTGGTGGTCAAGATCAACGCCGCTGAGGTCCTTCGCAGGGAGCTGGCGAAGCCCTCGTGGGGTCGCCAGCATGTCGCCCTGGGTACGAACACGGATCCGTACCAGCGTGCCGAGGGCCGCTACCAGCTCATGCCGGGCATCATCGGCGCCCTCGCCGATTCGGGGACTCCCCTGTCCATCCTGACCAAGGGCACCCTCCTCGCCCGGGACATCCCGCTCCTGAAGCACGCCGCGGCCCAGGTCCCTATCGGGGTGGGTATCTCGCTGGCGATGACCGATGAGCGGCTCTCGGAAGCCGTGGAGCCGGGCACTCCCGGGCCGCGGGCACGCTTGAAGCTGGTTTCCCGGCTCCGGGAGGCCGGGCTGCCCTGCGGCGTCATGGCCATGCCCATCCTGCCGTGGCTCTCAGACAGCGACGAGTCCCTCGATTCGCTGTTCGGTGCCCTCAAGGCGGCCGGCGCGACGGGTGTCACGGCCGGGGCCCTCTACCTCAAACCCGGGACCCGGGAATGGTTCATGCAGTGGCTCGCACGGGAGCACCCCCAGCTTGCCGGCAAGTACCGGCGCCTGTATGGCAGCGGCTCCTACGCCTCTAAGGAGTACCGGGCGTGGCTCGCCGGGCGCATCCGGTATTTCAAGGCCCTGCACGGCTTTTCCGGCTCACAGGGCTTCAGCCACCGGGACTTTAACACTGATCCCCATGGCGTGGATCCCAACAGTGCGGATCCCCGGCAGGAAGAGGCCCAGTATCCGGCCGGCAGCATCCCCGAGACCGCCGGCTACCCGGGCCACCCGGGCCACCCGGGCGGGCAGGGCAGCCGGGAAGAGCAAGCCGCGCAGCCCACCTTGTTCTGACGACACAGTCCGGGACTATGGGTTCCGGACCGCAGCCCTGCCTGAGGAGAGAGTGCTTAACGCGCACCTCGGCTTAAAGGGCCTTCAGCGCGCCGAGCACTTTGGCGAGGGAGTCTTTCGCGTCGCCGAAGAGGAGTGTGGTCTTGGGGTCGTACAAGAGCTCGTTCTCGATGCCCGCGAAGCCGGGGCGCATCGATCGTTTCAGGAACACCACCTGCCCGGCCTGGGCCACCTCAAGGATCGGCATGCCGAAGATGGGCGCCCCGGGCGTTGACTTGGCGGCCGGATTGACCACATCATTGGCGCCAACCACAAGGGCGACGTCGGTGTTCGGGAACTCCGGGTTGGCTTCTTCCAGCTCCTTCAATGCCTCGTAGGGAACGTTGGCTTCGGCGAGGAGCACGTTCATGTGGCCCGGCATCCGGCCCGCCACCGGGTGGATGGCAAAGACGACTTCGACTCCGCGGGCCTCCAGTGCGGTGGCGAGCTCCGCGACGGTGTGCTGGCCCTGGGCCACGGCCAGCCCGTAGCCGGGGACGATCACCACCCGCTGCGCGTAGCCCAGCTGGACGGCGACGTCCTCGGGCGAGGACGAGCGGACCGGCCGTTCGCTCTGGACAGTCGAGCCTGCCGTCGAACCGCCGCGGAAAGCGCCGAACATGATGCCGGCCACCCCGCGGCCCATGGCGGAGGCCATCACCTTGGTCAGGATGGTTCCGCTGGCCCCCACGAGCGTGCCGGCGACGAGCAGCAGGACATTGCCGAGCACGATTCCGGAGGCCGCCACTGCGAGGCCTGTGAAGGCGTTGAGCAGAGAGATCACGATGGGCACGTCGGCGCCGCCCACTGGCATTACGAGCAGGAGTCCGGCCACGAGCCCCAGGACCAGCAGCGCAACGGCCCAGGCCGTCGAGCCGGTGAGGACGATGAAGACCCCGACACCGGCCGCACCCAGTAGGACAACACCCATGACCGCGGGCATGCCGGGAAAGAGCAGGGGGCGGGTGCTGATCAGTTCCTGCAGCTTGCCCACCGTCACCGCGGAGCCGGCAAAGGACACCGCGCCGACGGCCATGGTGAAGACCACGGCCAGCCGCACCCACGGGTCGTCGCCGTGCCCGAGCTCCAGCAGGGCGACCAGCGCGGCCGCCCCGCCGCCGACCCCATTGAACAGGGCAACGAGCTGGGGCATCTGGGTCATCTGCACGCGCCGGGCCACCGGGACTGCCACGGCGGAGCCGACGGCGATCGCGGCCAGGATCAGCGGGATGTTCGCCAGCTTTGCGGACAGGAACACGGTGATGACGGCCACGAGGGCGCCGGCGGCACCGATGGCGTTGCCGCGCCGGGCGGTCCGGGGCGAACTCAGGCCTTTCAGCGCAAGGATGAAGCAGACGGCGGCCACCAGGTAGAACAGGGCCGTCCACTCCGGGGCAAGGAGACTCATGTGCCGTCCTCCCCGGCCGGGCCTCCGGAACGGGGGTGGGCCGGCTTCCGTCCGCCCTTCCGTCCGCCGAACATCTCCAGCATCCGGTCGGTGACGACGAATCCGCCCACCAGGTTCGCTGTTGCGAGCACCACGGCGAGAAGGGCGATCGCGAGCAGCCACGGCTCGGCGGCTTGTCCTGCCACGATGATTGCGCCGACGAGGATGATGCCGTGGATGGCGTTGGCACCGGACATCAGCGGGGTGTGAAGCTTGCTGGTCACCTTGGAGACGACTTCAAAGCCGACGAAGACCGCGAGTACCACCACCGTGAGCATCGTGACCGGATCCATCACTGCTGTGCCTCCATTATTTGGCCGCCTCCATGGCGTCGGCGGTAGCGGCGTGCCGGACCGAACCCGCGTGGGTCAGGCAGGCTCCAGCGACGACGTCGTCGTCGAAGTCCGGGGTGACCTGGCCATCTTTAGTCATCAGGGCCAGCAGGTTGGCGACGTTTTTGGCGAACAGGCGCGACGCATCGGAGGGCATCGCGGAGGCGGCGTCCCGCAGCCCCACGAGGGTCACGAAGCCGCCGGCAACAGGCACCCTGATGTCCTGGCCCGCGATCACCCCTTCGACGTTTCCGCCGGATTCGGCCGCCAGGTCAACGACGACGGATCCGGCCCGCATGCCGGCGACCATGTCCAGGGTGACAAGCAAGGGTGCGGAGCGGCCGGGAATGGCTGCCGTAGTGATGAGGACATCCGCCGCCGCGACATGCGGGGCCAGCATGGCCCGCTGCCGCTTGGCCCGGTCCTCGCCGAGTTCACGCGCGTACCCTCCGGCCCCTTCCGCGGCGGCGTCCGCCGACCGTTTGTCCAGGTCCAGCTCGATGAAAGTGCCGCCCATCGAGGCTACTTCGTCGGCGGACGCCGCGCGGATGTCGTTGGCCGAGACCCGGGCGCCCAGGCGTTTGGCGGTGCCGATTGCCTGCAGCCCGGCGACGCCGGCTCCGAGGACCAGCACCCGTGCGGGCGGGATGGTCCCGGCCGCCGTCATGTAGAGCGGGAAGAACCGCGGGTAGCGCAGGGCGGCCTCCAGTACCGCCCGGTAGCCGGAGACGAGGGACTGTGAGCTGAGCGCATCCATAGACTGGGCCCGGGAAATGCGCGGGACCAGTTCCAGCGCGAAAGAGGTGACGCCGGCGTCGGCGAGGGCCCGGACGGCGGGCAGTTCTGAGCCCGGCGAGCCGAACCCGACGGTTATTGTTCCCGGCCGCAGCCTAGCGGCGGTCTCGGTTGCCAGTGGCCGGACGTGCAGGAGGACATCCAGTTCTTCGGGCAGCAACTCCGGGACAATCGTGGCTCCGGCCCTCGCATAGGCTGCATCCGCATACCCGGCTTCCGTCCCTGCACCGCCCTCCACGGCGATTTTCAGGCCGAGGGCCGTGAGTTGCTGCACTGTCTCCGGTGTCGCCGCAACGCGTCGCTCCCCCGCACGCCGCTCCCGTCTGACACCGACCTGCACGGGCGACTCCTCTCGGTTCGCTTCAGAATAGTCACATGCCGGAGGCTTTGGCGAGAGGCGCGGCGGGGAGAAGCGCTTCCGGCTATCATGCGGCTCTGTGGATCAGCCGGCGGGGACAGCCGGGCGGAGTGAACCCTGAAGGCTATCCAGCAGTGCCTCCACGATGGGAAGGTCCGCCGGAATCCAGGGCAGTCCCAGGATTTCCCCGCGGTTCCGCAGCCCGATCCAGCGCAGCTCGTCGTGGTCCTGCAGCGGTCGTGGGTCGCCGTCGACCAGCTCCGCAAACCACACACGCATTGCGGCACGCTCGTTGAGCGGCCAGCCGGTGGCGGATACCGCTTCCAGTTCGGCGCCCAGCCGGACGCTGACGCCGAGTTCTTCGAACAACTCCCGATGCAGCGCCTGCTCGGCCGTCTCTCCGGACTCCACCTTGCCGCCCGGGAACTCCCACATGCCGGCAAATTGTGGGGGTGCCGTGCGCCGTGCGACCAGCAGCCGGCCCGGATTTGCCAGGGAGTCCAATACTGCGCCGCCAACGACGCTTATGAGTGAAGTCACGCCCCAAGTCTAGGGCGGCGGCCGCTTACGGGAGAATGGAGGTGGCCGCCTTCCTGATCATCAGGAATACCGGGTGGGCCCGCCCCGTTGCACAGACCAGCCCACACATCAGATTTAACTTGCCGCATTTTTTCTGGCTCACGCCGGGAACGTCACCGAAAAGCAGACGAATGACAACCACCCAACAAGCACCGGCCACGCCCAAGACCGGCACCCGCCATCTTGCCCTTGCCATCGTTTCCCTGGCCATGGGCGGATTCGGCATCGGCACCACGGAATTCACCATGATGGGCCTGCTCAAGGAGGTGGAACAGGGGCTCAACATCAGCACCCCGGAAGCCGGCCACCTGATCTCGGCGTACGCCCTCGGCGTCGTCATCGGCGCCCCGGTGCTGGCCGCCATCGGCGCCAAGCTGCCGCGGAAATACCTGGCTCTGGGCCTCATGCTGTTCTTCAGCGTCGCCAACCTCACCTCCTTCATTGCCCCGGATTACGGCAGCATGCTCGTGTCCCGCTTTGCGGCCGGACTGCCGCACGGCGCGTTCTTCGGCGTCGCGGCGGTGATCGCTGCCTCCCTCGTCGCCCCGACCAGGCGCGGCTGGGCCATTTCAATGGTCATGGCCGGCCTGACCATCGCGAACGTCGTCGGCGTCCCCTTTGGAACCTGGCTGGGCCAGACGTACGGCTGGCGGCTGCTCTTCCTGCTGGTCGGCGTGATCGGCATCATCACGCTGGTGATGCTCTGGCAGTTCGTCCCGTTCCAGAAGCCCCATGCCGACGCCAGCTTCCGCCGCGAGCTGGGTGCGCTCAAGCGGCTCCAGGTCTGGCTGGCCCTCCTGATCGGCGTCGTCGGCTTCGGCGGGTTCTTCGCCACTTACACCTACATCGCCCACACCATGACCTCGGTGACCGGGATCCCATCGGTCTGGCTGCCGCTCGTGGTGGCTCTCTACGGGCTGGGTATGGTGGCCGGTAACATCGTCGGCGGCCGGATCGCGGACAAATCCGTGATGGGAACCATCTACTGGGTCCTGCCCGGCATCGCCGTGGCCCTTGTGGTCTACGCCCTGGCCGTGCACTGGCCGTGGTCCGCCCTGGTGATGGTCTTTGTGGTGGGTGGCGCCGGCGCCATGCTGGTTCCGGCCCTGCAGACCCGGCTCCTGGACGCCTCACCCGACGCCCCCTCACTCGCGTCCTCGCTCAACCATGCTGCCCTGAACGTGGCCAATGCCCTCGGCGCCTTCCTCGGCGGACTCGTCATCGCCTGGGGCTGGGGCTACGTCGCCCCCGCCCTCGTGGGCGCCGGCCTGGCCCTGCTGGGTCTCGGAGTCGCCGCCATCAGCGGCCTGGTGGAAAGCAGAAGGCCGCTGGCACCGTAGCCCGGATGCGGTTCCTTGACCTTTCCCCAGGCCTCGTACAGCGCGAAAAGCCCGCCGACGCTGAACAGCCGAAGGGGTGCTCCGGGCTCGCTGCCTTCCTGGCGCACGCTTCCCGCCGACGAGCAACGATGAGGAGAACGTCAGGGAATAAGCGACGAATTTCAGGAAGGCGATGGTCAGGTTGGCGGCCAGCGCCGCAACAATCGCCGTGGTACCGCCATTTGCAGCCGAACGAGCTGCTCCTTGAGTGTCGTGCCGGGGTGGTCGCGGACACCGGCCGGTGCCTGCGCCCGCAGGAGTGCCGGACCCGCCGGACCCGGCCGCACCGCGGATTGCCCCAGCGCCGGCCCGGAGGCGCGGCCTGGTAACGGCTGGTAACGATTGAATGTGATCCTGCTGACATTTAAAGCCGCAAGTGTTAGCTTGAAACCGTATTCGGAATCCACAATTCGGATGCCGACGAATATGTAGGAGGAGACATGGGCTTTCTTGGCTGGATCATTCTCGGACTCATAGTAGGTGCAATCGTTAAGGCAATCATGCCCGGCAAAGTCGGCGGCGGCTGGGTCACCAGCCTCGTGCTCGGCGTCGTCGGCGCACTAGTCGGCGGCTGGATCGGCGACCTGCTGTTCGGCGGCGGCAAGATGGAATTCTGGAATCTCGGTTCCTGGATCCTGGCCATAGTCGGCGGCCTGGCAGTTGCCGGAATCTACGGCGCCGTCACAGGACGCAACAAGACCAGAGCCTAATCGCGCGGAGCAATTACGCGCGAACGACGGCGGGGGCCCACCTTTCGGTGGACCCCCGCCGTGTTTTCGTGCTGGACCGCGGCTTTGACCGTCTGGCAGCGTTTCCAGCCGCGCCAGGCGGCTACGCGGATTCCGTGCCGCTCCCCTGCTGCGCGCGGGCGCTGGCGTACAGGCAGACCGTGGCCGCGGTTCCGAGGTTGAGGCTTTCGGCAGCCCCGTACACCGGCACGGCCACCCGGTGGTTGGCCAGAGCAAGTTCTTCCCCGGACAGTCCCTGGGCCTCGTTACCGAAAAGCCAGGCGGTCGGATCTTCCAGGGCATACCCGGATTCCGGCGCCGGCGCCCCCAGCCGGCGGGCTGAGTTCTCGTCCTGGAGCCGGTCCAGGTTGAGCTCGCCGTCGCCGTCGGCGGCCAGGACGCCGATACCGCGTTCCTTGCATTGGGCGACGATCTCCTCGACTTCGGCGCCGAGCACAACCGGCAGGTGGAAGAGGGATCCCGCCGTCGAACGCACTGCTTTGGGGTTGTAGATATCGACGCTGGAGGAGGTCAGGATGACGGCGTCCGCGCCGGCCGCGTCGGCTGCCCGCAGAACGGTACCGGCGTTGCCGGGGTCACGGACCTGGGACAGCACAGCGATCAGCCGCGGACCGGCGTCGAGCACCTGCTCGAGACCCGTGTCCAGGAAGCCGCAGACCGCGAGAACGCCTTGCGGGTTGACCGTGTCCGCCATCGCGGCGAGCACTTCGTCGGTGGCGAGGAAGGCGGTGGTGCCCTCCGCGAGTGCCTCCAGATCCGGGTGCCGGTCCAGGCAGGACTCGCTCGCGTAGACCTCGTAGACGATGCCGGGCTCCCCCGCAGCAATCCTCCTCTGGTGCAGGCCAAGGGCTTCCCGGACCGCCTGCGGCCCCTCAGCGAGGAACTCGCGGCGTTTTAACCGGGCCGGGCGCCCGGCAAGCTGAGCTACCTTCCTCACCCGATCAGCTCGAGGGTTGGAGAGTAAGTCATCATGCGGGCGCCCGGTTTCGTTCATATAAGAACCTTAGTTGCTATTGCAGCCGGTTCTTGAACGAGGCAGTCGTCCGAACTACTTCACGTTCTACTCGGCAGCCTCGTCGGTGGCCTTCTTGGCAGCAGGCTTCTTGGCAGCAGGCTTCTTGGCGGCGGCCGGCTTCGTGGCGGCCGGTGCAGCCTCAGCCTGGACGGCCGGAGCTGACGTATCGGCGGGCAGCGAATCCTTGGCAATCTTGACCAGAGCGGCGAAGGCGTTGGCGTCGGAAACGGCAAGCTCGGCCAGCATACGGCGGTCAACCTCGACCTCAGCGGCCTTCAGGCCCTGGATCAGTCGGTTGTAGGTCAGGCCGTTGGCGCGGGAGGCAGCGTTGATGCGCTGGATCCACAGGCGGCGGAAGTCGCCCTTCTTCTTCTTGCGGTCGCCGTAGCTGTACACAAACGAGTGCAGCAGCTGCTCTTTGGCCTTGCGGTACAGGCGTGAACGCTGTCCACGGTAGCCCTTTGCGCGTTCGAGGATAACCCTGCGCTTTTTGTGGGCGTTTACCGCCCTCTTCACACGTGCCACGTGCGTACTCCTTCGAAAATTCTGATCCCAAGCGTCTACTGCCGGAACAACCGGCCGGCCTGAGAAGCCTTTTTAATAGTTGACTGCTGCCAGGTGGCAATCAGCCAGAGAACTTGGAACTTAGATGCCGAGCATCTTCCGGATGACCTTGGCGTCGCCCTTGAAGACGATCTTGTCGCCGGCCAGGCGGCGGGTCAGCCTCGAGGACTTGTGCTCGAGGTAGTGTCGGCGATTGGCCTGCTGGCGGCGCAGCTTGCCGGTACCGGTCAGCTTGAAGCGCTTCTTAGCACCGCTGTGGGTCTTCATCTTCGGCATGGGAACCGATCTCCTTACGTATCCGCAGACAAGGTCTGCAGTCTTTCGTGCAGCCACCCCTGCGGGCGGCGTGCTGGTTGCTTGCCGCCGGACATTGCTGTCCGGCAGCCGTGAACTAGTTGGTCTTCTTGGTTCCCGGCCTGGCGGCGGCCTTGGGAGCAGCCGGCCGTGCCGCGGGCTTCGGTGCCGCAGGACGCGGAACCGGCTTCGGCGCAGCCACCGGCTTCGGTGCTGCTGCCGGAGCAGCCTTTTCAGCCTCGGGAGCCTTCGCGGCTGCAGCCTTCGGCGCCGGAGGCGCCTTGGCAACTGCCGGCTTGGTAACAGCGGGCTTGGCGGCGGCCCTCGGAGCTTCGCGCTTAGGAGCAGCCGCGGAGACCTTGGGAGCCTCCTTGGGCACTTCCTGGACGGGAGCCTTTTCTGCCGGAGCTGCCTCGATCTTGGTCTCGGCGGCCGTCTCGGCGGCGGGGGCCTCCGTATCGACGGCTTCTTCCACCGGGGCGGTCTTGGCCGGGGCCTCGACGACGACGGCTTCCGTTGCGGGGGCCTCCGCTGCCGGTGCCTCAGCCTCGGTCACCGGCGCCTCGGGTGCAGTCCGGACCTCGTAGCCTTCCGGAAGAAGATCGGCGAGCGACTGCGTCAGGGGTGCTTCGGGGCCTGAGGTGTCAACGCGGCCGCCACCCGATGCCTTCGCTTCGTTCTCAGCCTTGGCTTCGGCGCGCTGCGTTGCGCGGCGAGCCTCCGCCTTGGCTTCGGCCTTGTTCTTCAGCGGGCCCACCACCATGACCATGTTGCGGCCATCGATGCGCGGGCTGGACTCCACAACCCCGACTTCAGCAACGTCGTCGGCAAAGCGCTGGAGCAGGCGGATGCCCATCTCGGGGCGCTGCTGCTCACGGCCGCGGAACTGGATCATGGCCTTGACCTTGTCACCGGCACCGAGGAAGCGGAGCGCGTGGCCGCGCTTGGTCTCATAGTCATGGGTGTCGATCTTCAGGCGGAAACGGATTTCCTTCAGGACCGTGTTGGTCTGGTTCTTCCGGGCCTCGCGCGCCTTGACCGCAGCTTCGTACTTGTACTTGCCGAAGTCCATCAGCTTGCACACCGGAGGCTTAGCCTGAGGTGCAACTTCAACGAGATCAAGATCCGCTTCGGCAGCCAAACGCAGGGCGTCTTCAATACGGACAACTCCTACTTGTTCGCCTGCAGGGCCGACCAGCCGCACCTCGGGGACGCGGATACGCTCATTGATTCTTGGCTCGCTAATGTTAAAGCTCCTGTGTTCGTGAGGGGTATTCCACCGGCAAAAAGAGAAGGCCCCCAATTGCCGGAGCAATCGAAGGCCTCAAGGATCGGTGCTGCCTGCCTCCTGAGGAAGCGGCATACATTCCCGCCAGGCTGACGCCCGGTTAAATGCCCGACCAGGTACCCGGCAACCTTGCTTCTTGCGAAGCTTCCCGAAGGATCGCGGCTGACGCGGGTGGGAGAGAACTCCGCTTGCTAACTGGAAACCGATTCTACAGAAGGAATCCCGTCCGGCGCACATCCATAACTGATCATGGTTGGGTCAACGGGGATTCCACCTGTAGTCATTCACCGCCGTTCAACTCTGAGCAGTGAAAATAACGACATCCAGTCGGTCTGTGACAAGCTTACCAGCATGAGCACAACAGAGCGTAATTCACACGTCTACGAGCCCGCCGGCGCCCAGGCCGATGTCTCACAGCAGATCCGCGACATCTCCGAGGTTCCTGCGATCGAGGTCATTACCACCGCCGCTGTGCACCTCATGAGTGCCGCCGCCGTAAAGCTCGGCCTGGCCGCCGAGGAGAACGCCGAAGAGCTCAAGGACCTGGACGAGGCCCGGAAGCTGATCACGGCCCTCGCTGGCCTGGTCACTGCGGCCGCGCCTGAGATCGGATCGCAGCATGCCGGCCCCCTGCGCGACGGGCTGCGGTCGCTGCAGCTGGCGTTCCGCGAGGAATCGATCATTCCGGATGCCCCGGGCAAGGGTCCGGGCGAGAAGTACACCGGCCCGGTCAGCTAACATCGCAGGAACCAGGCAGTAGCCAATCACTTCGCGCCGGCGGCCGGACCACGGTGGTCCGGCCGCCGTCGTCGTTAACGCAGGCTTCGTTTGACCATCGTCGTTCTCGATCGTCGTCAGTCATCGTCCGTCGCTGACGAACGCCGCTGGAACAGCGCC
This sequence comes from Pseudarthrobacter sp. HLT1-7, assembly GCF_059383435.1. NCBI lineage: Bacteria > Bacillati > Actinomycetota > Actinomycetes > Micrococcales > Micrococcaceae > Pseudarthrobacter > Pseudarthrobacter sp. HLT1-7. Next base: position 44,005 of record NZ_JBWZCH010000014.1, read on the forward strand.
GTCGGGACCGCGCCGCTGCTTACGCGGTGGAGACCAGCCGGAGCCGGCGGCGGTGCTGCAGCACAAGTCCCACGAGGCACAGCACGACGCCGGCCACTCCCACGGCGGCGAAACCGGCCCCCGGTCCGACGCCGTCGATGAAGAGTCCGGCCAGCGGCGCCCCGAGGGCCACCCCGCCGGTGAGCGCCGATCCGTACCAGCCCATCGCCTCGCCACGGCGGCGCTCGTCGACGAGTGCGGCAACCTTCTCCGAGGCTGCCGAGAGGACCGGGGCGCACAGCAGCCCCGGCAGGAGCGAGAGCAGGCTCAGTGTCCAGGTGTCCTGCGCAAACGCCATGGGAATGGACAGGGCTGACATGCCAAGGAGCAGCAGGATCGGAGAGATCGGCCGGTGCAGGGCGCCGTAGATGAGCCCGCCGACCACCGAGGCCGCGCACCAGAAGAGGAACACGAGGCCGATCTCGGCCTGGTGTCCACCGGCCTCGAGAGCCGCAACGATCCCCACGTCGGTGCCGCTGAGCACCATGCCTGCCCCGGCCGCGACGGCGAAGACGGCGCCCACGGCGGCGGTGAACCAAGCGAAATTGTGGATGACCTTGTGCCGCAGCCCGGACCCGCTCTGCCGCCTTTCCGCGGCGGACGCCAAGGGCGCCAGCTCTGCGGCCGCTTCCTGCAGGTGGGCCGGCGCGGCGGCGACGACGGCGGCTTCCGCGCATTCCAGCTGGTCCGCTTCGAATCCGGCATCAGGAACGGCGGTGCGGGTCGGCGGGTTGAACCACATGAGGAAGAGTCCTGACACCGAGGTGGCAGCGCCGACGATGGTGAGCCCCACGACCGAGTGTCCGGCGGTGGCGACGAGGGCGCCGGCAGCGGGCCCGATCATAAAGACCAATTCCGTGGAGATCGCGTCCAAGGCGAAGGCCGTCCGACGCTGCTCCCCCGTGGCAAGTACGCCGAGGGACTGTCGCACCACGCTGAAGATTGGCAGCGTGAGCAGGCCACCGACGAAGACCAGCGGCAGCAGCAGCTCGTAGGACACGTGCGGCACAATTGACCAGATGACCGTCTCGGATATGACTGACGGGATCAGGGCCCTGCGCAGGCCCACGGTGTCGACCCGCCGGCCCCGCCAGGGTGCCCCGACGGCGATGCCGATGGTCATGACGGCTGCTGCGGCGCCAGCGGCGGCATAGCCCTGGCCCAGGGTCAGCACAATGTGCAGGGTCAGCAGCACACCCGCGGCCGAGTGCGGTATTCGGGCGATCATCCCGACCAGCAGCAGCCGCCTGACCGGCCGCACGGCCAGCAGTTCCCGGTAGAGCGCGAAGTTCACGAAACTATTTCCTTCTGGTACTTCCCCCGGCGGCACCGGGAGGTCTCCCGCTGGCTGTCAGCTACGGTGCTGCACGCTGTAACTTGACCTCGATCGAATCAACCCGTTCGGCAAACATTTCATTCCGGCCCCACGCGGTATTCAGGCCTGCCACGATCAGCTGCACACCGTCGGCGTCGAGACCGTCTTCCAGGTACAGGACCACCCGGACTTCCGGGCCGGCGCCACCGCCGGGGTACCGGCGTCCGTCGGCGGCAACCGAGGCAACTCCACCGCCTGGCTGAATTTCTACACGCCGGACCTCCGGAAAGCCTACCGCCGCCAACCCGAGGGACTGCGCCAGCTCGGGATCAGCATACGCCGGTGTCCATGGCCGCTGCTGCGCCAAGGCCCAGACGGCCGGCCGTCGCACCACGAATGTGACGGCGGAGCCGGGATCGAGCACCAGCAGTTCGGCCCCTTCCGCGACGGCGGACAGCGCGGCGCGGGCTGCATACACGGCAACGGGCCGTGCCTCGGGATGCCAGGCTTCAAGCGCCGCGGCCGAGGTGAACAGTGGCATCGCGGTCCGGCCGTCGGGCGCCTTCAACGTCACGAGGGCCATATCGGCCTGCTTGTCACCGTGGAGCTTGTCACCGTGCAGCTTGTCACCGTTCATGGTGTCCACCGCCGGGCGCGTCACGCCTTCGCCTTCTTCGGCGAGCTGGGCGAGGATCGGCACGAAGACCCGGGCGGTGGACAGCGCGGCGACTACGCCGGCTTCGTCACCTTCCCCTGCCGCGAGGGCCGCCATGGCGGCGAGGTAGCCGGGGTCGGCCATGCCGTCGTCGTCCGCGAAATTGTGGATCCTGGCGTCCTCGCCGGCCAGGCTTCGGCCGGACCAGGGCCGGCCGGCCGAGTCCGTCGCCCGGCCGGCGCCGGCCAGGGCCGCGGCAATATGGCCCGGCAGCTGCCGGGAAGGTGTTGCGTTCTCGCCTTCAGGCTGGTGCTTCATACCGCGGACCTGCTAGCGGCGGCCGGCCACGTCTAGGGCCTCGGGCAGTGTGAAGTTGCCGTGGTAGAGGGCCTTGCCGACAATCGCGCCCTCGACGCCGAGCGGCACGAGGGAGCGCAGGACTTTGAGGTCGTCGAGGCTGGAGATGCCGCCGGAGGCGACGACGGGCTTGCCGGTCTTCTCGACCATCTGGCGCAGGAGTTCGATGTTGGGGCCCTTGAGGGTGCCGTCTTTGGTCACATCCGTGACGACGTAGCGGGCGCAGCCGGCCTCTTCGAGCCGGCCGAGGACGTCCCAGAGGTCTCCGCCTTCCCTGGTCCAGCCGCGGCCGGCGAGGGTGGTGCCGCGGACGTCCAGTCCGACGGCGATCTTGTCGCCGAAGCGCTCGATCACCCGGGCAGTCCACTCCGGGTTTTCCAGGGCAGCGGTTCCCAGGTTCACCCGGGCAACGCCAAGCTCGAGGGCGTTCGCCAGGGATTCGTCGTCGCGCAGGCCGCCGGAGAGCTCCACCTTGATGTCCAGCCGTCCCACCACTTCGCGAAGCAGTTCCGCGTTGGAGCCCCGGCCGAACGCGGCGTCAAGGTCGACCAGATGGACCCACTCCGCGCCCTGCTGCTGCCAGCTCAGCGCGGCTTCCAGCGGCGTGCCGTAGCTGGTTTCGCTGCCGGCCTCGCCCTGGACGAGGCGGACGGCCTGGCCATTGACGACGTCGACGGCGGGCAGCAGTTCAAGGACGGGCAGCGGGGTTTCGATGGTCATCGTGGGATCCTCAGTTTCTCAGCGGATGGCGGTGGTCGGGTTGCTGCCGGCCGGTTGCTGGCGGTTGGCCGGCAGCTAACCGGCGGGCAGGGTCAGGAGATAGGCGGCCAGCAGCGACATCCCGGCCAGTGCATAGAACACGATCTGGACCCAGCGAGGGCTCTTCTGCTGTCGGAACGACAGCGCCCCGCCAATCAGTAGCCCGGCGAGGCCCATGAGCACGATCGACCACATTTAGGCGGTCGCTTCCGGCGCGGCGGATTCCGCTTTGACATCCGGGACGGCAGCGGTCCCGGAGCCGGTGCGCAGGCCCTCGACCCAGTTGCGCAACAGGCGCGCCCCGGCGTCGCCGGACTTCTCCGGGTGGAACTGGGTGGCGCAGAGAGGGCCGTTTTCCACGGCCGCGATGAACGGGGCACCGTGCTCGGACCAGGTGACCAGGGGCGCCGTCATGCGGGGCTGGATCACGTCGAAGTCCCAGTGCTGCACACCGTAGGAGTGCACGAAGTAGAAGCGCTCGCTCTCGACACCGGCGAAGAGCTGGGAACCGGCCGGCACGGACACCGTGTTCCAACCCATGTGCGGTACCACCTCGGCCGGCAGCAGCTCGACTTTGCCGGGCCACTCCCCCATGCCCGGGGCCTCGGTGCCGTGCTCCACGCCGGCCTCGAACAGGATCTGGAGGCCCACGCAGATGGCCAGCACCGGCCGGCCACCGGCAACGCGGCGTCCGATCATGCGGATGGCGTCAACGGCTTTGAGCTCGCGCATGACAGTTTCGAAGGCGCCGACTCCCGGGACGACGAGGCCGTCGGCATTAAGCACGTCCTCCGGCTTGGCGCTGAGGATAACCTCGGCACCGGCGCGCTCGAGCGCGCGAACGGCCGAGCGGATGTTGCCGGAGCCGTAGTCCAGCACCGTAACCGTGGGCTTACCCTCGGGCGAGACAGGCTTCCTGCCGGCGTCGGGGTTAATGATGGCACCGTCCTGCAGCACCTTGCCGGTCACAGCGCACCCTTGGTGGAGGGGATTCCCTCAACGCGCGGATCGGACTCCACGGCCGCACGCAGGGCGCGGGCGAAGGCCTTGAACTGGGCCTCGACGATGTGGTGCGGATCCCGGCCGGCGGTCACGTTCATGTGCAGGCAGATCCCGGCGTGCAGTGTGATCGCCTCGAAGACGTGGCGGGTCAGGGAGCCGGTGAAGTGACCGCCGATCAGGTGGTATTCCTGGCCGGCGGGCTCCCCTGCGTGCACGAGGTACGGGCGCCCGGAAACATCGACAACGGCGTGCGCAAGGGCTTCGTCCAGGGGAACCGTGGCCTCGCCGAAGCGCCGGATGCCTGCCTTGTTGCCCAGTGCTGTGCGCAGGACCTCGCCGAGAGTGATGGCAACATCCTCCACCGTGTGGTGCACGTCGATGTGGGTGTCCCCCGTCGCTTTGACTGTCATGTCGATCAGCGAGTGCTTGCTCAGCGCCGTCAGCATGTGGTCGTAGAACGGAACCGAGGTGCTTATATCCGAGACGCCGGTGCCGTCCAGATTGATCTCGACCAGGACGGATGACTCGCTGGTGGTCCGTTCCATACGCGCGGTCCGCCCTAGGGCAGCGGTTGATCCGGTGTTGCTCATGTTGAGGTGTCCTTTGGCTGAAGGCGGGGTGTAGGGCTTGCGGCGCCGGACTCGCGGGCGGGGGTTGCGGGCTCCGCCCTTAAGTCTAGGCCTGCTGTGTTGCGCGGCTGGTCAGTATTCTCTCCAGGGCTTCGAGGAAGGCTGTGGTTTCCGTCTCAGTGCCGGCAGTGACACGCAGGTGCCCGGGGATGCCGACGTCGCGGATCAGTACCCCGGCGTCCAGAAGCTCCTGCCAGGTCTCGTGCGAATCCCCGAGGCCGCCGAAGAAGACGTAGTTGGAGTCGGAGGCCGCGGGTTTGAGCCCCATCCGCTGCAGCTCGGAGACTATCCGGTCACGCTGGCGCTTGATGTCCTCGACGTCGGCCATGAGCGCGGTCCGGTGGTTTAGCGCGGCCAGGCCTGTCGCCTGCGTGATGGCGGAGAGGTGGTACGGCAGCCGGACGAGGCGCAGGGCGTCGGCGACTTCGGGGGCCGCCGCCATGTAGCCCAGCCGTGCGCCCGCGAGGGCAAAAGCCTTGCTCATGGTGCGCGAAACGATCAGCCGCTCCCGGCCAGGCAGCAGCGTGAGGGCGCTCGGAGTGCCGTCGTGGGCGAACTCGTGGTAAGCCTCGTCAACGATCACCACGGTCTGGCTGGCTTCGCCCGCTTCGTAGACCGCTGCCACGACGTCGAGGCCAAGCCCGGTGCCGGTGGGGTTGTTCGGGGAGCATAGGAACACGATGTTGGGCTGCAGTTCGCGGACCTGGCGGGCTGCCGATTCGGCACTGAGGCCGTAGCCCTCGGCGCGGACCCCGGAGATGTATTCCGTGTCCGTGCCGGCGGCCAGCAGGGGGTACATGGAGTAGGTGGGAGGGAAGCCGAGGGCGGTACGGCCCGGTCCGCCGAAGGCCTGGAGGATCTGTTGGAGGACCTCGTTGGAGCCGTTGGCTGCCCAGATGTTTTCCGCACCCAGGCCGTGACCGAGGTAGTCCGCCAAGGCTCCGCGCAGTTCGGTGAACTCCCGATCCGGATATCGGTTGAGTCCGGCTGCCGCGATGGTCACGGCCTCGGAAATCGCGGCGCGGACATCGGCCGGCACACCATGGGTGTTCTCATTGACGTTGAGCAGGATCGGCACCTCCAACTGCGGTGCACCATACGGGCTCAGCCCACGCAGATTGGTCCGGAGGGGGAGTCGATTCAGGCGTTCTAACTGGTCGGTCACTCAACTAGTTTAAGTGAGACGGCGACGGGCCCTGAAACTGTGACGCCTGACGGACTGCACCAGAGATGTTACTTGGCTGGAACCACGAGTGACTGGCCGGGAACAACCCGGGCCGCCTCGAGGTTGTTGAGCTGAAGAATGTCGGCCACCACATCGCGGGGATCACGCTCCGGGGCCACGGTTCCGGCGATGGCCCACAGCGAGTCTCCGGGCTGAACGGTGACCGAAACAGCCGGGGTCAACCGCAGATCGGCGGCGGACTCGGAGGCCTTGGCCGGCGCATTGAGAAAGCCGCTGAAGGAGAGAATGAGGGCGGCCAGCAGAATGAGGGGAACGCCGAAAAAGACGAAGCGTCCTCGCCTGGTCAACCGCAGCGGCGCCTGCCTGGTGCGGGCCGCGGAGCCGTGCCCGCCGAGAAAACGACCATCGCCGGATGCCTCTCCGCGGTCGGTTGTGTAGCCGAATGTGTCGTGAAACGCGCTTGATGCTGACATGAACTGAGCCCTCCTGGACCATACGGTGCCGCCCGGCGTACTGCACGTACTTGCCGCCAACCGGCCTAACCTTCGAACATAGAACCGAACGTCGCGCCTTGTCCGAACATCGCCAAAGTCGAATACATATTCGAACTCTGCTTCTGTTTTAGCACTTATAGACGAACATTGTCGAGACTCGCTAGAACAAATGTTTGAAAAACTGCTGCGGCTGGCCTACGTTGGAGTCACAGGACAACCGCATCTGCAGTTGATCAGCAGGGTCTGACAAAGTCCGAAAAACAGGGCCGTACGTTCCGGCAACTGCAGCGACGACAGCCGGGCACAAGGGAAAGGCGTTGGCGAATATGGCAGCACAAGCCACCGGCGGCAGGGCCAGCCAGCGGAACCAGCAGGCTGCCCGGCCCCCGAAGAGCCTCACCATCCGGCAAAAGAAGATCCTGGAAACCATCCAGCGCTCGGTATCGGAGAACGGCTACCCGCCGTCCATGCGTGAGATTGGCGACATGGTTGGACTGGCAAGCCTCTCCAGCGTCACCCACCAGTTGTCCCAGCTTGAGAAGCTGGGCTACCTGAGGCGCGACCCCAAGCGTCCGCGTGCCATGGAAGTGCTCATGCCGCTGACCCTGGATGAGGGGGCCACCAGGATTTCAGGAGCCGGGAAGCCGAGCGGCCTGCGCTCCGTGGGCGGGCTGTCCGTCTCCGAGCTCACCAGCGCCACGGATACCGCTATGGTGCCGCTCGTGGGCCGGATCGCTGCCGGCGGCCCTATTCTCGCCGACCAGGTGGTCGAGGACGTGATGCCGCTGCCGCGCCAGCTGGTGGGTCATGGTGAGCTTTTTATGCTCAAAGTCGCAGGCGATTCGATGATTGACGCCGCCATCTGCGACGGCGACTGGGTGGTGGTACGCCGGCAGAGCGACGCCGTCAACGGCGACATCGTGGCCGCGCTGCTGGACGACGAAGCAACGGTCAAGACATTCCGCCAACGCGACGGCCACATGTGGCTGTTGCCGCAGAACACCCAGTACGAGCCCATCCTCGGCGATCACGCCGTCATCATGGGCAAGGTGGTCTCGGTACTCCGCTCCCTGTAGCTAAAATCAGATACCGGCTCTGACGCTCGCTCACCTTTCGCGGTGGACAACAGAACGCTCCCTCACTTTTCGGTTTGACCTTAAATGCTCCGTCACATTATGTGACGGAGCATTTACCTTTGGCACTCAGAATCGGAGTGCTCCCTGTTTCGGGTCTTTCGCCGAAGTACGCCGACCCGGGGTGGGCTGAATACGAGCGGGCACTGGGACACGACACGCAATCTTTCCTGCGACGCGCGGATGTCGTGGCGCTACCGGAATACCCGCAGCGCCAGGGCATTTGCGCGTCGCAAGGCTAAATGCGCCGCGTCAGCAGCCCGGCACCGGAAGTCCGCGGAATCCAGGCGCTGCCGTCGCCCGCGGGCCGGAGCAAGTGGGCGCGAACGCCGCGACCCGGGCCGGGACGTTCCACCCGGACTCTCTGAATGGCAGCCTCTACGCGGCCGGCTGCCCGGATTCTTTGGCGAGGCGTTCCAGCGCAGCAAAGGCTATCGCGGGATCGGTGGTGGGCCAGAACGGCGGAAGTGCGGCGCGGAGGAATCCCCCGTAGCGTTCCGTGGAGAGCCGTGAGTCCAGTACCGCCACCACTCCTTTGTCCGTCGTCGTCCGGATCAGCCGCCCGGCGCCCTGTGCCAGCCGGATCGCGGCGTGGGTCGCCGACACGCTCATAAAGCCGTTGCCGCCGGCCTGGGCCACAGCGCGGGACCGCGCCGTCATCAGCGGGTCGTCCGGCCTCGGAAAGGGGATCCGGTCGATCACGACCAGCCGGCAGGAGTCGCCCGGGACGTCAACACCCTGCCACAGCGACATAGTCCCGAAGAGGCAGGTGTCCGGCTCGTCGGCGAACTGCCGCACGAGCCCTGTCATGGTTGAGTCTCCCTGGCAGAGAATGCTCAGCTCCAACCGCGGCCGCATGGCCTCGGCGGCGTCTTCGGCGGCGCGGCGGGAGGAAAACAGGCATAAGGCCCCGCCGCCGGAGGCCCGGATCAGTTTCTCCAGCTCATCAAGCGCTTCCGGGGAGGTGCCGCGGCCGGGTTTGGGCAGGTGCTTCGCAACATAAAGAATCCCCTGTTTGGGGTATTCAAACGGCGAGCCGACGTCGACGCCGGTCCAGCTGGGCGCGCCGGGGCCGACCAGTCCAAGGCCGCCGGCGGCCGGTTCAAACGCCGAGCCGATCGCCAGGGTAGCCGAGGTCAGGATTACCGTGTGGTCTGCGAACAGGCCCTCGCGCAGCCGGCCGGCGACGCTCAGCGGCGCCACGTTGATCAGCGCCGGAGCGGACTCGTCCGGCTGGGAGTACCCCTGCGCCGGGTCGAAGGTGCTGTTGCGGGAAAACCACACCACTTCACGGTTTTCCCGAGCCGCGAGCAGCCGTTCGCAGAGTTCCAGGATGACCATGAGCCGGGAGCGGGCGAGCTGACGGCCGCCGTCGGCCGTGTTGGCGCTGTCCCCCTTGGAATCGGACAGCGCGGCGCGGCAGGCATCACGCAACTGGTCCACACAGTCCAACTGTTCGCTGTTGAGGCCCTTGGGCATAAGTCCGCCGGGGACGCCTTCAATGGCCAGCTCGAGGTTGGCCGCTGCATTGCTAAGCGCGTCCACGGTAATGCCGGTGTGCTTCCGCGCCCCTGAAGCGGCAACATGCACCATAGCGACGGAGAGCTGCCCGGACACGGCGCCGGTGACGCGGTCCTGGAGTTCGTGCGCCTCGTCGACCACCACGACGTCGTACTCGGGCAGCACGGCGAGGCCCTCGAAGGCGCTGACGGCCAGCATGGCGTGGTTGGTGACGACGACGTCGGCGTCTGCAGCGTTCTGCCGGGCCAGTTCGCTGAAACATTCGCCCGCCAGCGGACATTTCTGCGCCCCGAGGCATTCCATCGAGGTGACGGACACCTGGCGCCAGGCGCGGTCGGTCACGCCGGGCATCAGCTCGTCGCGGTCGCCCGAGGCGGTCGCCTCGGCCCATTCGCGGAGACGGACTACTTCCTTGCCCAGCTGGGAGGACGCGCCGCCCATGGCCGCGGCAAAATGCGGGACGGATGTGTCCTCGCCGAGGGAGAAGAGCTGACCCTCGGAGGGCTCCTCGGAAGGGAAACCGCCGTCGAGCTTGTGCCGGCAGACGTAGTTGGAGCGTCCCTTGACCAGGGCGACCTTGACGGGCCGCTCCAGGGCAGGGGTGATGGTCTTGAGCAGCCGGGGCAGGTCCCGGCCCACGATCTGGGTCTGGAGGGCCAGGGTGGCAGTGGAGACAAGGGTTGGTTTCTGGCTGACCAGCGAATGGGCGATCAGCGGGACCAGGTAAGCGAGGGACTTGCCCGTGCCGGTGCCGGCCTGGACCAGCAGGTGGTCGCCGCTGTCGATCGCGCGCGCCACCTGCCGGGCCATTTCGTGCTGGCCGTCGCGGCTCTGGCCGCCCATGCCGGATACTGCCCGCTCGAGGAGCTCAATGACGAACTCCTCGCTGTGCGGCTGGGCTCTACCCGCCCCCTTTTGTGCTGCCGGCCCGTGTCCGTCAGCTCCGTCAGGGCCGTCAGCTCCGTCAGGGTTTTCACCAGCCCGGGTCCCGCCGGCAGATCCGTCGCCGGCAGAGTCGTTCCCTGCGGAGTCGTCCCCGTCGGGGCCTGCCCGCTCCGGGTCCGGCCCCGTCACCGCTGCCTCAGTCATTGCTGACAAACGAATCCAGTTCAGCCGCGAATCCTTCGCGCACCATTACGACGGCCCGGGTGCCGGATTCCCCGTGGTCGAGGCTGAGGATCTCGGCGTCGGTCTCGTGCAGCTTGCTGAGCAGGTCCCCGCGGTCGTACGGGATCATCAGTTCCAGCCTCACGCTGGGCCGCGGGATGCCGTCGCTGATGGCCTTGAGCAGCTCCGGAAGGCCCTCACCGGTGCGTGCCGAAACCACCACGTGGCGCGGTTCGCGCTGCTTGAGCCGTTCGATCACGAAGGGGTCGGCGGCGTCGGCCTTGTTCAGGACGATGATTTCCGGGACCTTGCGGGCGTCGACTTCGCTGAACACCTTGCGGACGGCGGCAATCTGGCCCTCCGGATCCGGGTGGGATACATCGACGACGTGCAGGATCAGGTCCGCGTCGGAAACCTCCTCCAGGGTGGAGCGGAAGGCCTCCACGAGCTGGGTGGGGAGCGAGCGGACAAAGCCCACGGTATCGGCGAGGGTATAGCCCAGCCCGTCGGAGGTTTCAGCCTTGCGGACCGTCGGGTCCAGGGTGGCGAACAGTGCGTTCTCCACCAGGACACCGGCATCCGTCAGCCGGTTCAGCAGCGAGGACTTCCCGGCGTTGGTGTACCCGGCGATCGCTACTGACGGCACGGCATTACGACGGCGGTTGGCGCGCTTGGTTTCCCGGGCCGGCTTCATCGCGGCGATTTCGCGCCGCAGCTTGGCCATCCGGGTGCGGATCCGGCGCCTGTCCAGTTCGATCTTGGTTTCACCGGGACCACGCGAGCCCATGCCGGCGCCTGCACCGCCCACCTGGCCACCGGCCTGGCGGGACATCGAGTCACCCCAGCCGCGCAGGCGCGGGAGCAGGTATTCGAGCTGGGCCAGTTCCACCTGGGCCTTGCCTTCGCGGCTTTTGGCGTGCTGGGCAAAGATGTCCAGGATCAGGGCCGTGCGGTCAATGACCTTGACCTTGACGATGTCTTCCAGGCTGCGGCGCTGGGACGGGGCCAGTTCGGCGTCGACCACGACGGTGTCCGCGCCGGTGGACATCACGATGTCCTTGAGTTCCTGGGCTTTGCCGGATCCGAGGAAAGTTCCGGGATCGGGCTTCGCGCGGCGCTGGACAATACCGTCGAGGACCTCCGAGCCTGCGGTCTCGGCGAGGGCTGCGAGCTCACGCAGCGAGTTCTCGGCATCCGCGAGAGTGCCTTCGGTCCAGAGGCCGGCCAGCACGACGCGCTCAAGGCGCAGTTGACGGTATTCGACTTCGGTGACATCTTCAAGTTCGGTGGACAGGCTGCCGATCCGGCGTCGGGCGTGCCGATCCTCGAGGTCCTGCTGGTCGCCATCGTAGTTGCCGTGTTCCGCGTCCGGCCTGGAGATCGCCTGGGCCTTGCCGAGCACCGGCCGGGACTCGGCGGCAGCCGGGGCCTCGGTCCGGGCGGGGGTGTCCTTGGAGAGGATCCGGTCGATGACAGCCTGGATCTCCGCGGGGCTCATGTCCGGGGCTGCTGAATCGGGTCCGGTGTTGGGCTGGCTGGTCATGGTCTCCTTTGAAGGTTCGGCAGTTTCAGAATAGTGCCGATCGGTGTTGTGTGGGGCGGTATTCGCGCGGGGCTGACGACTATCGGTCAAACGGGTCCTCCTGGTATGCCGGCGGCAGCGGTGCCGGGGGCAGAGTGGGCTCCGTGTGGAGCGGCGGGATGAGGGAGGGAAATCATTAATATGAGTTGCTGCCTGGACACGCCTGCGGGGACGAATATACGCCCAAGTCTTGTTGTCCTGAACTGTCCATGTGACGGGAATCGCTGTTCGCCAAATGTTGCGGGCCCCAGACAGGGACGAAACACTGGATTGGGCGCTGCACGAGATCAAATTGGCGGAAGGTAATTACCTGCGTCGCTGCGGGGACGGGATTTGACCCGCACCGGCTACTTGAAGATTGAGAACATGCCCTCAACAGTAGCAGACGGCGACGCTGCCTCCGGCCCGGGCGGGCGTCCGGTTGAGCTCCCCCGAACCATGCCGCGACAGCCCGGGTCTTCCCGTCCCCACCGGTTTCCCATACAGGCCGACGGCCAACTAATCTGCCAGATATGGAGTCTGCACACTATTTCAGCGCCCAGCCCGCCGGGGCCTTTACGCGCAAGCCACTGACCGTGGAGCTTGCCGGCGAGACGCGCCGCTTGCAGACGTCCTCGGCCATCTTCAGCCCGGACGGCATCGACAAGGGCACGGCGGTCCTGCTGGCCGCGGTTCCGGCCCCGGCACCGCAGGGGAAGCTGCTGGACATCGGCTGCGGCTGGGGTCCGGTCGCGCTCACCATGGCCCTGCGGGCACCGCATTCGCAGGTCTACGCCGTCGATGTCAACGAACGTTGCGTGACCCTGACCAACGAGAATGCGGCGCTGCTGGGGCTCGGGAACCTCACGGCCAGTACACCGGACGCCGTCGATCCGGAACTGCGCTTCGACACCATCTGGTCCAACCCGCCCATCCGGATCGGCAAGGACGAACTCCACGCGCTGCTTCTCCTGTGGCTGCCGCGGCTCGCGCCGGGCGGCTCCGCGTGGCTCGTGGTGCAGAAAAACCTGGGGTCGGACTCGCTTCAGCGCTGGCTCGCTGCAGGGCTGGACAGCAGCTTCACCGTGACGCGGGAGAGCACGTCAAAGTCGTTCCGCATCCTGCGGGTCAGGAAAGCATCCCACTAGCCACGATCGCGGCCGGCCCGCTGAGCTCGACATGCTCGTTGCCCCCCGGGCCGAGGAAAAACTTTACGCCCACGACGCCGCCGGGCACGTGGACGTTCCACACGTCCGGGGCGCCTTGGCCGGCCCAATGGCGGATCGCGGCGGCGGCGGCACAGGCACCGGTGCCGCAGGACTGGGTCTCCCCCACGCCCCGCTCGTACACGCGCATCGTGATGGTCCCGATACCCTCATGGACCAGCGGCTCGGACGGCACGACGAACTCGACGTTGGTGCCCTTCGGCGGCGTCGGATCCACGTGGGGGGCGGTGAATAACTGCGTGGCGTTGAGTTCGGAGAGCTCGGCCAGGGCGACGACGGTGTGGGGGTTACCCATGCTCACCGAGAGTGCGGGCCGGGCGACCTCAAGACCCTCGGCGCTGACCAGCGAATCCATGGCCCGTGCCGTGGCCTCGCCCGGGAAGATAAACTCCCAGGATCCCATGTCGACGGCGTAGCCGGCGGCGGTGCGCACAATCGTCTTCGCGCCACCCCGGGTGCCGATGGTCAGTGACTCGCCGGCAGGCAGCTCCACTAGACCCTCGGCGATCAGGAAGTGCACAAAGACGCGGACCCCATTGCCGCACATTTCGGAAAGCGAACCGTCGCCGTTGCGGTAGTCCATGAACCATTCGGCGTCCGGGTGCCCTGTGAGCAGCTCCTGTCCCTCGGGCAGGAGCCGGGACGGCACGGCGCGGATCAGGCCGTCCCCGCCGACGCCGCGGTGGCGGTCGCAGAGGGCCGCGACCTGCTCGGGAGTGATGGAGAGGGTACCGTTCGGGTCTGCGAGGAGCACAAAGTCGTTGCCCGTGCCGTGGCCTTTGGAGAATTTAAGTCCGCTCAGGGCTGCCGTGCCACCGATGGAGCTGCGGTCAGCGGCCACGGCCAAGGATTTGTCCATGGTCCAAGGTTACCGTTCCGGCGCGGTCGCTGAAAAAGGGACCCGATATTCCACCCGGACTCCACGGAACGTGTCGCGGCATCCTCGCCGGAAGGCTGCGCCGGACTGGAAGGTCGCGGCGGGCTGGCAGGCTGCGCCGGACTGGAAGGCCGCGGCGGGCTGGCAGGCTGCGCCGGAATGGAAGGCCGCGGCGGGCTGGAAGGCTGCGCCGCGGCGCGAGTGCTACGCCGCGTTCGCGCCGGGGCTGCACAGCGCGGCGGCCTTGGCCACGAGTTTCGGGTCCTGCCAGTCCAGCCAGTGGATGCGCGGGTCCGCGCGGAACCAGGTGAGCTGGCGGCGGGCAAACTGCCGGGTCGCCACAATGGTTTCCTCCACCGCCTGCGCCTCGTCCGACTCGCCATCGAGGACCTTGAGGAACTGGGCGTAGCCGAGCGCGCGCGGGGCGGTCCTGCCGAGCCGGAGCCCCGCGGCATCGAGCTGCCTCACTTCCGCGAGCAGTCCGCGCGCCACCATGGCGTGGACGCGGGCAGCGAGCCGTTCCCGGAGCAGTTCCCGGTCCACCGAGAGGCCAATCTGCACGGCTGGCTGGAAGTACTCCCGGGTGGGCATGAACGAACTGAAGGGCCGCCCGGTGAGTTCAAACACTTCGAGGGCACGGATAACCCTGCGCGCGTCGCCGAGCCTGCCGGCGGACACCGGGTCCACGGTCTCCAGCCGAGCCAGCAGCGGGGCCGGGCCTGCCGTTGCCAGTTCGGTCTCGAGCCGGTGCCGGATTGTGGGGTCTGTGCCCGGGAATTCCAGCATGTCCAGGGCGGCGCGGACGTAGAGCCCGGAGCCGCCGGCCAGGATGGCGCGTCTGCCGCGGCCGTGGATGTCGGCAATCCGGGCCCGGGCCTGGTGCTGGAAGTCCGAGACGCTGGCTTCCCCGGTCACGTCCAGGATGTCCAGGAGGTGGTGGGGCACTCCCCTGCGTTCGGCCCCGGTGACCTTTGCCGTCCCGATGTCCATGCCGCGGTAGAACTGCATGGAATCGGCGTTGATGACTTCGCCGTCGAGTTCCAGCGCAAGCGAGGCGGCAAGATCGGACTTGCCAGAACCGGTCGGCCCGACGACGGCGATCACCGGCGGTGCCGGTGTTGCGACTTCCGGTGTTGCGCCTGTGGCGGCGTTCTCTGCCGGTGCTGTGCCTGCTCGCGCGTCGCCGGCGCTGCCGCCAGGGGCTCCCTGCGGAGGTGCCACGGGACTAGCGGCCGCGGACCGGAAGGGTGGGCATGCCCAGAGACACACCCGTGGTACCGGAGGCTGCCCCCGGCACGGGTGCACCACAGGAGTCGGCCAGGGACCGGTCCCAGGCGTCGCCGGCGCGGGAACGGCGGAGGCTGTAATCCTCCGCCGACGCCGGATCGGAGACAAGGTGGAAGGCAGCCGCCGCGGTGATGGTCACGGTGACGAGATCGCCGGGGCGGGGTGCTTCAGCGCCGGCAGGCACGGAGAAGTGCACCAGCCGCTGGTCCTGGGCACGGCCGGAAAGCCGTTGGGTTTCCTCGGCTTTGCGGCCAGGCTGGGCCGTGACCATGACCTCGACGCGGCGGCCAAGCTGGCGGGCGTTTTCCTCGGCCGCGATCCGGTCCTGCAGCGCGGTGAGGCGTTCGAAGCGTTCCTGGACCACGGCCTTCGGGAGCTGGTCCGGCAGCTCCGCGGCGGGCGTGCCGGGCCGCTTGGAGTACTGGAAGGTGAAGGCGGTGGCGAAGCGGGACTTCTCCACGACGTCGAGGGTGGCCTGGAAGTCCTCTTCGGTTTCGCCGGGGAAACCGACGATGATGTCCGTGGAGATGGCCGCGTGCGGGATCTTCTCGCGGACCTTGTCCAGGATGCCGAGGAACTTCGTGGAACGGTAGGACCGCTTCATGTCCCTGAGGACTTTGTCCGAGCCGGACTGCAGCGGCATGTGCAGCTGCGGCATGACGTTGGGGGTCTCGGCCATGGCGTCGATGACGTCATCGGTGAAGGCGGCCGGATGCGGACTGGTGAACCTGACGCGTTCGAGACCGGAGATCTCGCCGCAGGCGCGCAGGAGCTTCGAGAAGGCCTGCCGGTCGCCGAACTCCACGCCGTAGGAGTTCACGTTCTGGCCCAGCAGGGTCACTTCGATGGCGCCGTCATCGACGAGGGCCTGGATCTCGGCCAGGATGTCGCCCGGCCGGCGGTCCTTCTCCTTGCCGCGCAGCGCCGGCACGATGCAGAAGGTGCAGGTGTTATTGCAGCCCACGGAGATCGACACCCAGCCTGCGTAGACCGAGTCGCGCTTGGTGGGAAGCGTGGAGGGGAACACATCGAGGGACTCGAGGATTTCCAGCTGCGCCTCGTTGTTATGGCGCGCGCGCTCCAGCAGGGCGGGCAGGGCGCCGACGTTGTGGGTGCCGAAGACAGCGTCCACCCAGGGTGCCTTCTTCAGGATGGCCTCGCGGTCCTTCTGTGCCAGGCAGCCTCCGACGGCGATCTGCATTCCCGGGTTGGCAACCTTGGCCGGCGCCAGCATGCCGAGGTTGCCGTAGAGCTTATTGTCGGCGTTTTCCCGCACTGCGCAGGTGTTGAAGACCACGACGTCGGCCAGTTCCCCGGCGGCGGGGACGTAGCCGGCGGCTTCCAGCATCCCGGCCATACGCTCGGAATCATGGACGTTCATCTGGCAGCCGAAGGTGCGCACCTGATAGCTGCGGGGCTGCACGCCATCACGCGCCGGTGCGGACTCCGGCACCGGCCCAGCGCTCGTCAAAGGCGCAGTGTCCGTTGAAGGGGTGATGCCGGCTATTGGGGAGGGAATGGTCAAACTCACCTGTTAAGGGTACCGGGTCGGCGCCGTCACCGCGCGGCGTACGCCGGCGGGCCCATCATGGGCGATGCACCCGGCAGTCCGACCGGCCGGCACCCGATTCAGAAATCCGGTTCAGTTTCCGTTTCGGCGCCAGCCACGGCGGCATCGAGGACTTCGCCGACGATCCGGAAGGACTGGGCGGGCTGGTACCCCTTGCGCGCTAGCATCGAGGCAAGCCGGCGCGTGGCCTTGTCACGCTCGGCGCGGTCCGCGAATCCGGTGACGGCCCTGAGCTTGCGCTGGACCAGGCCACGCGCCGCGACCTCCTCGTCCTCCTCGCTGAGCTGGTCAAGGGCGACGTCCGCGACGTCCCCGTCAATGCCCTTCTCAGCAAGTTCACGTCGGAGTGCTCCCTTGGCCAGCTTGCGGCTCCGGGACCGGCCGCGGACCCACATGTCCGCAAAGTCGGCGTCGTCAATGAGTCGCACTTCCTCGAAGCGGTCAAGCACAGCTTCGGCGATGTCCTCCGGGATGTCGCGGTCGGCCAGCTTCCTGGCGAGCTGGAGCCGGCTCTTGGGCGAATTCGTCAGCTGCCGGAGCACCACGGCCCGGGCCACGGCCGCTGGATCGACGTCGCGGTCCTGCGCCGATGCCGGCTCCCCGGGCGGCGACTCCGACAGTGCCGCTCCCCCGGAGCGGATGCCCTCAGCGAAGCCGGGGGCAGGTTTCCGGGCGGGGAATCCTGCCCCCTTGGATGCTCCGCGCGGGGAAACCGCGGCCCCGGACGCCCTCCTGCTAGAAGCCGTCAACGGCCTTCAGCTTCGGTGATTCCTCGGTCTCGGCGGGGGCCTTGACGCCGACGCCGAGCTTTTCCTTAATGAGGCGCTCCAGCTCGGATGCCAGTTCAGGGTTGTCGCGCAGGAACCGCCGGGAATTCTCCATGCCCTGGCCCAGCTGGTCGCCGTCGTAAGTGAACCAGGACCCCGACTTCTTGATCAGGCCGTGCTCGACACCCATGTCGATGATGCCGCCCTCACGGGAAATGCCCTGGCCGTAGATGATGTCGAATTCGGCAATCTTGAAAGGCGGAGCCATCTTGTTCTTGACGATCTTGGCCTTGGTCCGGTTGCCGACTGAATCCGCGCCCTCCTTGAGGGTCTGGATCCGTCGAACGTCGATGCGGATCGAGGCGTAGAACTTCAAGGCCTTACCACCGGTGGTGGTTTCGGGGGAGCCGAAGAACACGCCGATCTTTTCGCGGAGCTGGTTGATGAAGATGGCGGTGGTCTTGGTCTGGCTCAGGCGGCCGGTAATCTTACGCAGGGCCTGGCTCATCAGACGGGCCTGAAGACCGACGTGACTGTCGCCCATGTCGCCTTCGATTTCCGCACGGGGAACCAGCGCTGCGACGGAGTCGATGACGATGACGTCAAGGGAGCCGGATCCGATAAGCATGTCCATGATTTCCAGGGCCTGCTCGCCGGTGTCCGGCTGCGAGACAAGGAGTGCGTCGGTGTCGACGCCCAGCCTGGCTGCATACTCGGGATCGAGGGCATGTTCGGCGTCAATGAAGGCGGCGATGCCGCCGAGGCGTTGGGCGCTGGCTACTGCGTGCAGCGCCACGGTGGTCTTACCGGAAGATTCCGGACCGTAGATTTCCACGACACGGCCGCGGGGCAGGCCACCAATTCCCAGTGCGATGTCCAGCGCAATGGAACCGGTCGGAATGACCTCGATCGGCGCACGGACTTCGTCACCCAGGCGCATAACCGAGCCTTTGCCGAACTGCTTGTCAATCTGTGCAAGCGCTGCGTCGAGCGCCTTCTGACGATCCGGGGCTGCGGCCATGGTTCACACCTCTAATACTTTCTCGCTGTGGAGTGGCCGTTGCGGCCCTATGGTTGTGATCAGTGTTTCAATCATCGTTTCGATCAGTGATCTATCATCACTGACGCTAGCGGCACCCACCGACAGTGTTGCCGGCCGGCGTCGCGTATGTGGATAACGCTCTGAAAAAAGCATAGTCCTGCCCGAACAAATATTCGAACAATTGGGCGGCGTGTCAGGCACCGGCTGCACCGAACCGACTCTCAGCGGCAGGCCACCGGGACTCGCATTCAGGACCCAGCTACCAGAATCCTGCCGTCAATGGTGCCGCCGTCAGCGGGGTTTCACGTCGCGGCCCAGCCGCCGCTCAGGCGGAACCTCCTGGACATCGCACAGGGCCAGCCACACCTGCCGGGGCGGTACACCGGCCCGGAGTGCCTGGTCGGCCGTGTGGCCGCCCACTCCGGCCAGGACCAGCGAACTGCTGAGGACACGCGAGTAGCCTGACCCGAATTCGTCGTCCATGAGGCGCCAAAAATCACTGATTCGCACGAATAGAGTCTCTCACGACGCGGACGGACCCTAGAATGGTTGCCATGAGCAACGCCGTCGAGGGGCCCGTGCTAGCCGGGAGCGCCGAGGACACCGCAGAAGCCGGCCTGATAGAGGTCGAAAACCAATTGAGTCTGCTCTGGCGCCGCGGCCGCTCCATTTCACATCAGCTCTCGCGGCAGCTCCACCCGGACATGGAACCTGCGGCGTATGGCCTGCTCTCGGTGATCCACCGGCGAGGCGCCGTGCGGCTTACCGAGCTGGCCTCGAGTATCTGCGTCGGTAAGCCCTCGGTAAGCCGCCAGGTCGCGTTCCTCGAAGGCCTCGGGCTTGTGTTCAAGCAAGCCGACCCTCTCGACGGCCGCGCCCAGATGATCCGCTTGACGCCCTTGGGCGACGAGAAGATGCACCACGTGCAGGACGCCCGGCGCGAAGTTTTTCGCCGACAGCTCGGAGACTGGCCGGCGGAAGAGCTGGAGACACTCGCCCGGTATATTGCCAGGCTCAACGCGAGCTATGAGCGCGTCGGCCTCCCCCAGGACGACACCCGCTAGTTCGAACCGACTGCATGCGATACCCTCCGGCACATGGCCGGGGGCCGGGTGCGGTGGCCGGGCTCAGGGACATACCCCGCGCCGGGGCCAGCCAGTGGACTTAGTGTCACTATGCCCAATCCCGGGTGCGAAGAATGGGCATGTCCCCCTGGACTGGACACCCGCCCTAATGGACATGCTCCGCGCCGCGGCCAGCCGGTGGACATAGTGGCATTATGCCCAGTCCCGGGTGCCAAGAATGGGCATGTCCCCCGGCGCGAGGAGGCCCCGGCGCTGCCTGACCCCCGACGAACCAGCGTAAATGACCGCTGGTTCGAACCGACTGCATGCGACACCCTCCGGCACGCATTCCCGTGGGCAGGAGCACCCCCCGCAGCATGCAGGAGGACCCCCCGCACGTGGCCGGAGGTCCTCCTGTCTGGAACTATGCGCGTCTAGAGCGCGGCTCGGGCTACCGTGCCCCGGAGAGCAGGCCCGTGGCCAACTCAACGTTGAGGTCGGTGTTCAGCTCACGGTCCAGGTCGCGGCCGTAGCGCTGGGCGAACTCCTGCGGGACGGTGTCCGGAACAGCGACACCCTCGGCGACGGCGACGCGGTCGCTCACTTCGCGGAGCATAAGCGAAAGCGGAACATCGAGGGCCGAACAGATCGAGGACAGCAGCTCCGAGGAGGCTTCCTTCTGGCCACGTTCCACTTCACTTAGGTATCCCAGCGAGACGCGGGCACTGTGCGAGACTTCGCGAAGGGTACGGCCCTGGCGCTGGCGCACATCGCGGAGTACATCACCGATTTCGTGACGAAGTACAACCATCTTGCGCCCCTTCTGTTCGCTCTTAGCCTTATCGGCGAGGCCCACATCCTTCCAGCGGACAACGCCGTTCACGGATACGGGCTGCTTTACCATCTGTATCGCCTTGCTCCCTCGTATATCGAGTCCGCCGGTTGAGGCTGACTAGTGATGCCTTCATCCTAGGCGCCTCCCCTCTTCGGAGGCGTCACAATCTAACAACTAACGAGAATCGACTTTTGTTCCCGGCAACTTTACGCCCGGTAGCCCTAGGAGGCCAGGGCGTCGAGCAGACGCTCCAGCGCGGCGCCGCAGGCCAGGGCCCGGATTTCGGGACGGGTACCCTCGAAGCCGTACTCGTACGACGTCGAGCCCTCCGCGGTGGCGATCCCGATGAAGACGGCGCCGATGGCCTTGCCGCCGTGCGGTTCCGGCCCGGCGACGCCAGTGGTGGACACGCCGATGTCGGCGCCGCAGATCCTGCGGGCACCGTCGGCCATGGCCTTCGCGACCTTCCCGTCCACGGCGCCGACGGCGTCGAGGAGGTCCTGGGGCACGCCGAGCACGCGGGCCTTGACCGAGTTCTGGTAGGAAACCACGCCGCCCTGGAGCATTGCGGAGGCGCCGGGGGTGTCGGCGAGGACGGCCGCGACCATGCCGGCGGTGAGGGACTCGGCGGTGGCCACGGTGAGGCCCCGGTCGATCGCCCCGGTGACGGCCAGTCCAGCCATACGGTGAAGATTGGGGTGCAGATTGGTCATGCGTTGCCCTCCTGGGTCTGCCGTTGCCCTGCCCGGATGCCGCTGGAGCGCAGCTTGAGGGCTTCGATGACGTATTCGCCGCCGGTCCAGACCGTGATGGCCAGGGCCACCATCATGACCGCGAAGGCCATCACCCCGAGCCACGGCGCCAGCGAGGCCAGCGGAATGACGTACAGGACGATGGCCACCGTCTGGATGACAGTTTTAAGCTTTCCGCCGCGTGAGGCCGGGATCACGCCGTAGCGGATGACGTAGAAGCGCAGCGCGGTGACGCCCCACTCGCGGACCAGGATCAGGATAGTGACCCACCACGGGAGTTCCTGGAGCACGGAGAGCATCACCAGGGCGGAGCCGATCAGAAGCTTGTCCGCGATCGGGTCCGCGATTTTGCCGAAGTCGGTGATGAGGCCGCGGCTGCGGGCGATGTCGCCGTCGAGCTTGTCCGTGTAGATGGCCACCGCGAACGTTGCGGCGGCAATCCAGCGCCACATCCCGTTTTGGGCATCCAGTCCCGGTGCGTCGAGAACGAGGAACCAGACGAAGAAAGGCACCATCACAATCCGCAGCATCGTCAGGATGTTGGGCAGGTTCCAGATCCGCGCGGCGGGCCCGGCGCTGTCTTCTTCGGCGCTAGTCACCTTCCTAGGCTACCGTCCGGTGAGTGACCAGGCGTCCTCGGAGCCGTTGTCATCATCGTCGCCGGAGCCGGAGCCGCCATCAGCGCCGTCAGCGCCGTCAAAGTACTCCGTGTTCTTGCCACGCCGGTCCAGATCCGCGGCCACGAGGTCCTCCGCATACCCGCCCTGCGCGATGTTGGCATTGGCGTTATCGCTCAGCGCGGCCGTCTGGGAATCGGCGACGGCGGGCACATCCATGCCCTTCATGGCGGCGAGGACGGCGGCAAGGTCATCCGGCTTGACCAGGACGTCACGGGCCTTGGAACCCTCGGAGGGGCCCACGACGCCGCGGGACTCGAGCAGATCCATCAGGCGGCCTGCCTTCGCAAAGCCCACCCTCAGTTTGCGCTGGAGCATCGAGGTGGAGCCGAACTGTGTGGTGACCACGAGTTCGGTGGCCTGCAGCAGGACTTCGAGGTCGTCGCCGATGTCGTCGTCGATCTGCTTCTTCGGCGCTTCGGG
Source organism: Pseudarthrobacter sp. HLT1-7 (assembly GCF_059383435.1). NCBI lineage: Bacteria > Bacillati > Actinomycetota > Actinomycetes > Micrococcales > Micrococcaceae > Pseudarthrobacter > Pseudarthrobacter sp. HLT1-7. The sequence goes on from NZ_JBWZCH010000014.1 coordinate 66,283, forward strand.
GGCGACGTCGTCGCGGTAGTCCGCCTTGAGCTGGCCCTTGACGTGCTCGACGACCTTGTGGATTTCCGATTCCGTGACCCAGGCGCCCTGGACCCGCATGGCCTTGGAGGCGCCCATCGGCAGAAACAGCGCGTCGCCCTGGCCGATGAGCTTCTCGGCGCCCGGCTGGTCCAGGACCACGCGGGAGTCGGTGACCGAGGAGGTCGCGAACGCCATCCGGGAGGGCACGTTGGCCTTGATCAGGCCGGTGACCACATCCACGGACGGGCGCTGGGTAGCCAGGACCAGGTGGATGCCGGCGGCCCGGGCCAGCTGGGTGATGCGGACGATGGAGTCTTCGACGTCGCGCGGGGCGACCATCATCAGGTCGGCGAGTTCGTCCACGATCACCAGCAGATAAGGGTACGGCCGGATGACCCGCTTGGAGCCCTCCGGCGGGTGGACCTTGCCGGCCCGGACGGCCTTGTTGAAGTCGTCGATGTGCTTGAAGCCGTAGTTGGCGAGATCGTCGTAGCGGGCGTCCATCTCCCGGACCACCCATTGCAGGGCCTCGGCGGCTTTCTTGGGGTTGGTGATGATGGGGGTGATGAGGTGCGGGACGCCCTCGTACGCCGTGAGCTCCACACGCTTGGGGTCCACCATCACCATGCGGACCTCATCGGGGGTGGCCCGCATCAGGATGGAGGTGATCATAGCGTTCACGAACGCCGACTTGCCGGCACCGGTGGCGCCCGCCACCAGGAGGTGCGGCATTTTGGCGAGGTTCGCGACCACGTAGCCGCCCTCGACGTCCTTGCCGACGCCGATCACCATGGGGTGCTCTGTGCGGCGGGCATTCTGGCTCCGCAGCACGTCGCCGAGGGAGACGGTCTCGCGGTCCGTGTTGGGGATCTCGATGCCGATGGCCGACCGGCCGGGGATGGGGCTGAGGATGCGCACGTCCGAGCTGGCGACGGCGTAGGAGATGTTCTTGGACAGCGCGGTGACGCGTTCCACCTTGGTGCCCGGGGACAGCTCAATCTCGTAGCGAGTCACGGTGGGGCCGCGGCTGAAGCCGGTGACCTGGGCTTCCACATTGAACTGGTTAAGGGTTTCGGTCAGCGAGGCGACAATGGCGTCGTTGGCCTCGGTGCGCTCCTTGGGAATGGATCCCGGTGTCAGGACGTCCGACGGCGGCAGGGTGTACGTGACGTCGCCGGCGAGCGAAAGCTGCTCGGTGCGCTGCGGAATCGGCGTGGGCAGCGGTGGCGGGGTGACAGGCCGCGAGGGGACCTGCGCTGCAGCAGCGGCGGCGGTGGCCGACGGCACGTTGAGCGAACCCGCGGCGATCATGCCGGGGGTGACGAGCGGGATCGCCTCCGTGGCGTTCTCCCCCGCTGTCCCGGCAACACTTCCTGCCGCGGTACCCAGGCCCTGGGCTGCCTTGATTTTTTCGACGGCGATCTCGGCCTGGGTGGGCCGGCGCACGCCGGGTGCCACGGACTTGGAGCCCTTGGCGGCCTCGGCTTCTTCATCCTCGATGAGGGCACGTTCGAAGGCCTCGTCGCCGACGTAGCCCTCGAGGCCGGCGTCGTCGCTGTGATCCTTGCCGAAGAGTCGGCGGCGTTTCTTCCTGGCCGGGGCCGGGGCGTCGTTTTCGGACAGATAGCTGCGGTCGTGGCCGTCCCGGTTGTCGCCGTCGGCGGCCTGGAGGTCGATGCCCATGAGGTGCTCATAGGCCGCACGCAGCCGGCCCGGGATGGCGCCAAAGGGGGTGGCCGTAACGATCAGCAGGGAGGTGAAGGCCAGCAGGGCGTAAAAAGCCACCGGGACGGCGGCATGGATCGCGGCGAGCGGCGCGGCGGCCAGATAGCCGAGCATGCCACCCGCCTGTCGCAGTCCGTCGAAGCCGTCCGCGACGGTGGGCTCGCCCCCGATGATGTGGGCCAGGCCGGACCCGGCGAACGTCATGATCAGGAAGCCGATGCCGATCCTGTTGTTGCCGCGGCCGTCAACGGGCTGGCGGAACAGGCGGAAAGCGCAGACGAAGAGCATAAGCGGCAGCAGCAGGGACATCCAGCCGAAGGTGCCGTTGACGATTCCGAAGACCATGTCCGGGAACCAGCCGCGGAAGCCCCACCAGGCAAAGGTGGCGATGAAGACGCCGAGGGCGAGGTTGAACAGGGCTGCGCCGTCGCGGCGCTCGCCGGGGGCGAGATCGCTGACGTCGGAGCCGATCCGGCGGACACCGGCGCCTACAACGTGGGCAACGCCCAGCCAGGCGCCGGCCACCACCCGGACCAGCCACGGCTGTTTGGGTTCGACGGCGGCCAGCTGGCGGGTGCGCGCGGTGCCTGCGGATCCTCCGGACCTGCTGGATTTGGACGCAGCCGGGCCGGCGCCCCGGGCCGGGGAGCTGCCTGATTTACCGCTGGAGTTTCCTCTAGGCGCGGAGGAAGTTCGTGTCGCCATACCCGCTACGGTACCCGACGCCTGGCCGAAACCTGCGGATTTTCGGGCCTGCGCGGGGATCATGTTGCGCCGGACGGGCGCACAAAAGAGGCCCTCCCGGCCCGCCGCAACCAGAAGGCTGCGGGCAGGCCGGGAGGGCCGCCGTCGTGCTGTAAGTGGCTGGGACGCTTAGGCCTCCAGGACCACCGGGATGATGAGGGGCTTGCGGCGCAGCTTGCGGTTGACCCAGGTGCCGACGACGCGGCGGACAACCTGCTGCAGTTGGTGCGTGGTGTGGTCCGAGCGGTTGAGCACGGCTTCCTCCAGCGCGGCATTGATCTTGGGGATGATCTCGTCGAAGACGGAGTCGTCCTCGGCCACGCCGCGGGCGTGGATCTCCGGACCGGAGACCACCTTGCCGGTGGCGCGGTGGATCACGGTGATGATGGAGATGAAGCCTTCATCGCCGAGAGTCTGGCGGTCCTTCAGATCGGCGTCGGTGATTTCGCCAACGCTGGAGCCATCGACGTAGACGAAGCCCACCTCGACCTGGCCGACGATGTCGGCCTGGTGGTCACGAAGGTCGATCACGGTGCCGTTGTCCGCGAGGAGAATGCTCTCCTCGGGGACGCCGGAATCCAGGGCGATCTTGCCGTTGGCGATCAGGTGGCGGGTTTCACCGTGCACCGGCATCGCGTTGAGCGGCTCGAGGATGTTGTAGCAGTACAGCAGCTCGCCGGCGGCCGCGTGGCCGGAGACGTGCACCTTGGCATTGCCCTTGTGGATGACGTCGGCGCCGAGCTTGAGCAGGCCGTTGATGATGCGGAAGACGGCGTTCTCGTTGCCCGGGATCAGGCTCGAGGCGAGGATAACGGTGTCGCCCTGGCCGACCACAACGCGGTGGTCGCCGTTGGCCATGCGGGACAGGGCCGCCATCGGCTCGCCCTGGGAACCGGTGGACATCAGGACCACCCGGTTGTCCGGCAGGTTGTCGATGTTCTTGATGTCGACCAGGATGCCGGCCGGTACATCGAGGTAGCCGAGCTTCTCGGCGATCGCCATGTTGCGGACCATCGAGCGGCCGACGAAGGCAACTTTGCGGTTGTGGTTGGCGGCAGCGTCGAGGACCTGCTGGACGCGGTGGACGTGCGAGGAGAACGAGGCCACGATCAGGCGCTTGGAGGCCTGGCCGAAGAGCCGGTCCAGGGTGGGCCCGATGTCCTTCTCGGCGGTAGTGAAGCCCGGCACGTCGGCGTTCGTGGAGTCCGACATAAACAGGTCCACGCCTTCTTCGCCCAGCTTGGCGAAGTGGCGGAGGTCCGTGATGCGTCCGTCCAGCGGCAGCTGGTCCATCTTGAAATCGCCGGTGTGCAGCACGGAGCCGCCGGCTGTGCGGATGAACACGGCGAGGGCATCGGGGATCGAGTGGTTGACGGCTACGAATTCGCATTCGAAGGGGCCGAACTTTTCAACCTGCCCCTCGGTGACAGTCTGCAGGACGGGCTTGATCCGGTGCTCCTGCAGCTTCGCCTCGATGAGGGCCAGCGTCAGCCGGGAGCCCACCAGGGGGATGTCGGCGCGCAGGCGCAGCAGGTACGGAACCGCGCCGATGTGGTCCTCGTGGCCGTGGGTCAGGACGACGGCGACGATGTCGGCGAGGCGGTGCTTGATGTAAGAGAAATCAGGCAGGATCAGGTCGACACCGGGCTGGGTTTCCTCCGGGAAGAGGACACCGCAATCGACAATGAGCAGCTTGCCGTCGACCTCGAAGACGGTCATGTTCCGGCCGATCTCGCCCAGGCCGCCCAGGGGAACGATCCGCAGGGTGTCCTTGAGCAGTTTCGGCGGCGTGACAAGGCCGGGAAGGGCGGTTTGGGTCATAATGCACTACTTTCCAGGCAGGATCCGGCCTGGTCTTTGCCGATCAGGATCAATACCCGATCAGGAAAAGACCATTCCGGCTTCCGCCAAGTCCTCGTGGATGGTTTCGATCTCGGCGTCGCCCGGCTCCACGAGGGGCAAACGGACAACCGAGTTGGGCAGGATTCCCTGCCACTTAAGAACTTGCTTCGCAGCAACAGCACCCTGGATATGGGTCATCACTGCACGGACCACGGGGTCCAGTTCGAAATGTATGGTGCGGGCGGCAGCAAAGTCGCCCGCAAGTGCGGCATCGATCATGGCGCGGAATTGACGGGTCGCGACGTGGGCGGTGACGCTGACGAGGCCGACGGCGCCGGCTGCCATCCACGGCAGGGTCAGTCCGTCGTCGCCGGAATAGACGTCGAGGTCCGTGTTGGCGAGCACGCGGGTGACGGCAGCAAAGTCAGCTTTGGCGTCTTTGAGCGCAATGATGTTCGGGTGGTCCGCGAGCCGGATCATGGTTTCCGGCAGGATCGGGACGCCGGCCCGGCCGGGAATGTCATAGACCATCACCGGAAGATCCGCAGCGTCGGCGATGGCTTCGATGTGGGCCTGGATGCCGGCCTGGCTCGGCTTGTTGTAGTAAGGGGTCACGATCAATTGGCCGTGGGCCCCGGCCTTGACGGCCCGCTTGGCCATCTCGATCGAGTGCGAGGTGTGGTTGGTGCCGGTTCCGGCGATGACTTTGGCGCGGTCCCCGACAGCCTCGACGATGACGCGGAACAGCTTTTCCTTTTCGTCGTCCTCCAGCGTGGAGGTTTCCCCGGTAGTGCCGGAAACAACTAAGGCATCGTTGCCGTCGTCGACGAGCTTGTTGGCCAGCTCTGCGGACTGCTGATAGTCGACTTCCCCGTCGGAAGTGAACGGCGTGACCATGGCGGTCACAAGGGTTCCGAACGTGTAGGAGCGAATGTCAGAGTCAGCCATATGAAAAACGTTACCCTGTCCCCGGCGTGTTATGACAATGCAGCGGACGTGACGAAGATCAAACCCGGCCGTCGAGCGTCTCCTGAGCCCAGTGTTCAAGCACGCTGGTGTTCAAGCACGCCGTGCTGCAAGGTTGCGGTCAGCACCTCGGTCCCGGTCCCGGCGGCCTTGCGGATCGCGAGCCCGTCCGGCCCCCAGAAGCCGCTCCGTCCTGCCGACGGACCGAGCGGCGTAATGCCGCCCAGGTTTGCCAGCACGGTGAACATCCGGTTGTCCCTGGCCCGCGCGCCGAGGTGCAGGGCGAGCCGGCGCTCGTCGCCGGCAGAGTAAAGGGCCGAGACCGCGTAGACGTCCGCGCCGTTGTCCCCTGCGGCGCTGGCGTGCGCGGGGTCGGCGGCATCGAAGCAGATCGCCAGAGCGATTTTCCAGCCGTCGAGGTCCAGTACGGCAGCCCGCCTCCCGGCAAGGAAGAGTTCATTCTCGGGCCCGTGCAGCCGCATCTTGAAGCCGGCTTCGATCACGCCGGAAGGGTGCACCGCGAGCGAAGCAAGCCGCGGCGTGCCGTCCGGTTCCTTGAACGGGGCTCCGATGACGGCCGTGATCCCGGTCCGTCGGCAGATTTCGAGCAGGCTGTCCAGCCTCGTATCCCCGGCGGTCACCCACTGCTCCGGATCCGCGAGCAGTTCCAGCTCATAGCCGGTGAGGGACAGTTCCGGGAAAATCACGAGCCGGGCGCCGTGATCGTCCGCATCCTCGATGAGGCGAACGTGCTCCGGCACGTTCGCGGCGATGCCGCCGTCGAGGGCCCGGTACTGGATAGCGGAGAGCGTCAGCGCTGTGGTCACCCTGCCATCCTAGGCATTGCGCCGGCCGCACGGCGGGCCCCGGCAAAGGTCACCCTGCAGCTCACGCTGCCGGGGCTGCCGGGGCTGCCCTGGCGGACGGTGCGGCGGACGGCGCGGCGCAGTACCGGCCGACCGCGCTCTCACGCAGGGATTCGGCCCAGGCGGAGAGACGCTGAGCGGCGCGCACATAGTGGAACAGTTCGGTGGGGGTGAGTGCTTCGAGGTCGGTCTCGGCAAGTCGGCGGGCCAATTCGGCGCCGGGCGTCTGGGCCGAGAGTGCCGACCCCTCGCGGTGCCAGTGGACATCCTCCGCAGATTCACCGGCGACCAGCCGGCGGAAGAGGAAGTCCACCACGCCGGGACTCATGGCTTTGAGCACCCCGGCCATACCCTCCCCTGGGCTGCGCTCCTCAGAAGCGCCGTCCTCAAAGGCCCGGTCCTGGAATGGTCGGTCCTGGAAGAGTCGGTCCTGGAATGCGGGCTCCGGTGCGTTGTCCATGACCTCATGTTATTCGAACATATATTCGAACGCAAGGGCCTCTCCCCTCCCTGGCGCCCTACGGTTTAGAGCTTCAGCCTAAAGCCTCGGCACAACCGGATATGAGACGATCGGACGATGACCCAGCGCGGATTGGCTTCTACGTCCCGGACCGCCGCGGGCAAGGCCGCCGGTGTCCGGCTGATCGGCATCGATGCCGCCCGCGGGCTGGCCCTGCTCGGCATGATGGCCACGCATGTACTGCCAACCTTCGAATCCGATGAGCAGCTCACCCCCACCTGGGTCGGGCTCGTTTTCTCCGGACGGGCCTCGGCGCTGTTCGCCGTACTCGCCGGGATCGGTCTCGCGCTATCGACCGGGAAGCAGCAGCCGCTGCAGGGCACGGCATTGTGGGCCGCTCGCCGGGGAATTGCGCTCCGGGCCCTCGTGGTCGGCGCCGTCGGACTCTCCATCGGCGGACTCGAAGTGAACATCGCCATCATCCTGGTCCACTACGCCGTACTGTTCCTCTGCGTTCTGCCGTTCCTCGGATTCGACGTCAAACGCCTGCTCTTCCTTGCTGCCGGCTGGGTGCTGATCACGCCCGCTCTCGCCTTCCTGCTCCGGCCCTGGCTCCTCTCCTCCACGCCTCCGCTGCGACTGGGCCACAACCCCAGGTGGGAGGACCTCGCTACGCCGCCTGCCCTGCTCGGCGACCTCTTCCTGACCGGCTATTACCCGGTTTTCCAATGGATCGCCTACCTACTGATCGGGCTCGCCATTGGCAGGCTGGCACTCACGACGGCGGCGGTTCCGGTCCTGCTGCTGGCGGCGGGTACCGCCGTGGCGGTCCTGGCCAAGTGGCTCAGTACGGTGATGATGGAGGACTGGGGCGGCCGTGCGGCCCTGCAGGCACAACTTACCGATCCCTCGTACCCGTTGAAGAGCCTTCTCGAGGTCAATCTGGCGGGTGTCGACCAGTCAGGCTCCGCCTGGTGGCTCGCCACGAGTGCCCCGCACTCGGGCACCACGCTGGATCTGCTGCACACCTCGGGGGTAGCGGCAGCCGCCGCCGGCGTGTTTCTGCTGCTGGGCCGGCTCAGCCAGGGCGCCAGGCTGGATGCGCTGCTTCCGCTGCGGGGCGCCGGTGCCATGACCCTGAGTCTTTACGCAGCCCACCTCTGCGTGATGGCGTCCCTGTACGGCCAACCGCTGCCATCCGGATGGACGGTGGAGGGCCTCTACTGGGTCCAGGCGGCCGCCGTCGTGCTGATCGGCGGGATCTTCGCGGCATTGTCCTGGCGGGGTCCGCTGGAATGGGTGGCCCATGCCGCCGACCGGCTCGGCCGGTACCGGCCCGCCCGGATCCGGTAGCGCAAGTAGCCGGGAGCGCCGCAGGCCCGGCGTCGGCGATGGGCCCTGGTTGCTCAGGCTTTCGGTGCGGCGCGGAACAGCCGGACGGCGTCGCGCATCGAGGCGCGGGCGCGCTTGCGGTCGCCGGCGGCGTCGTAGGCGCAGCTGAGCCGGAACCAGGAGCGCCAGTTCTCCGGCGCCGCTTCGGTCTCGACGCGGTACTTCTCGAACTCGGCGTCGGCTGCCTCCCGGATGATCCGGCCGGCCGGGGTGCGCGGCAGATTGTCTTCCGGCAGCCCGCCCTCGGCTTCGAGGACCTTGGCCATTTGTTCGGTCCGGACGCCGAACAGCAGTTCCCGGAGCAGGGCCCAGGCACCGATGACGGGCAGGGCCAGGTAGGCAACGCCGATGGCCTTCGCCATCGGGTTCTCGTCCGCCATCAGCAGCACCGAACGCTGGAAGGACACCACCAGATAGAACACCAGCAGCAGGGTGACGGCGCCCACCCAGATCTTAGTGCGGTTTGCTTTCAGGGCGGTCAGCACATTGGCCACGGCGTTCAGAGCCCCAGGTCCAGGTAGCCGTCGAGGCCCACGGTGAGGCCCGGGTTCGCCGCCACGTTGCGGATGCCCAACAGGACGCCGGGCATAAAGGAGGCCCGGTCGAAGGAGTCGTGCCGGAAGGTCAGTTGCTCCCCCCGACCGCCGAGCAGAACTTCCTGGTGCGCAACGAGGCCGCGGAGCCGGACGCTGTGGACGCGGACGCCGTCGACCTCGCAGCCGCGCGCTCCCGGGCGTTCGCTTGTGGTGGCGTCAGGGCCGGGCGCGACGCCGGCGGCGGAGCGCTCGGCGGAGATCAGCTGGGCGGTACGCACGGCCGTTCCCGAAGGCGCGTCCACCTTGTCCGGGTGGTGCAGTTCAATGATTTCCACCGATTCGAAGTAGCGCGAAGCCTTTGCCGCGAAGGCGGAGGCCAGCACCGAGCCGAGCGCGAAATTCGGCGCGATCAGGACTCCCACGCCGGTCTGGCCGGCGAGGAGTTCCTCGAGCCGGCCCAATATCTCAGCATCCCAGCCGGTGGTGCCGACGACGGCGTGGATGCCGTGTTCGACGGCGAAGCGGACGTTGGCTTCGGTGCTCTCGGGTACGGTGAGGTCCACCACGATCTGCGCGCCGGATTCGACCAGGATGTCGAGGGGATCGTTCCGGCCCAGGGCGGCGACGAGCGACAGGTCCGCGGCGGCCTGGACAGCCTTCACCGCTTCGGCGCCCATGCGCCCGTTCGCGCCCAGTACGGCGACTGCGAGTTCTTCGATCATGGCATCAACCCTACCGCCAGGGCCGGGGCCGCCTTGAACCGGCGGCCGTGCGTGACAGGCCCGCCGCTGGGCCCTGATGCCACGCGTTGGGGCCGGAGCGTTTACTCCCCTGCACCCACCCACTCCACCGTGCCGTCGTCAAAGAACTGTTCCTTCCAGATAGGGACCTCGGCCTTGATCCGGTCCACCAGCTCAGAGCAGACCTCGAAGGCCTGGCCGCGGTGCGGAGCCGAGACCGCGCAGACGAGCGCGGGGTCCCCGATCCGGAGCATCCCGATCCGGTGCGCCGCCCAGATCCGGACCGGTCCGACCAGGCTTCCGCCGGGCGCCCCGCCGGTTACGCCGGGCGCTCCGGCTGCTTCGCCGGCGGCCGCCTGTTCGGCCGCCAGGGACGCGACGACGTCGGCCATCACCTGGTGCGCCGTCGGGTGCGCGCTGTAACTGAGCCGCTCCACCGGCCTGCCGCCATCGTGGTTCCGGACCACACCGCTGAAGCTGACCACGGCACCGGCGGTGTCCGATTCGACGGCGGCGATCGCCTGGTCCACGGAGAGGGGATCGGCGCTGAGCACCGCGTGCAGCACTTCAAAGGCTGGTTCAAATGCTGGTTCAGTGGCCATGGCTGCCTTCCAGCTGGTCGCAGAGGTGCCCGAGAACGGGATCCAGCACGCTCAGGCCGTCCATCACGCCCTTCGGGGATCCGGGGAGGTTGACGATGAAGGTCTGGCCGGCCGCGCCGGCGTGGCCGCGGCTGAGCATGGCCATCGGGGTCTTGCTTATCCCGGCGCTCCGGATGCCTTCCATGATGCCGGGGATCTCACGGTCCAACAGGGGCAAGGTCTGCTCCGGGGTGGCGTCGGTGGGGCTGAGGCCGGTGCCGCCGCTGGTGATGATGACGGCCGGTGCCTGGCTCAGGAGTGCGCGCAGGGCTGCGCCCACGGCCGCCCCGTCCGGGACCACCATCACCGGAAAAGGTTCGAAGCCGTGTTCCGTGAGCCAGTCGATGATGACCGGCCCGGTGAGGTCCTCGTAGATTCCGGCCGCGGCCCGGGTGGAGGCGATGACGACGCCGGCCTTCCGCCCCGTGGCTTCACCGTGACGGTGTGGTTCGGGCGTGCTCATAGTGTCCAGTCCCCGCTCTTGCCGCCGCTTTTGGCGAGCACTTTGATGTCGGTAAGCACCGCGTGTTTGTCCACGGCCTTGATCATGTCGTACACGCTGAGGGCGGCCACCGAGGCGGCGGTCAGAGCTTCCATTTCGACGCCGGTGACGCCGCGGGTTTTGACCGTGGCAAACACGGTGACCATGTCGGCGTCGAGCTCAAAGTCGACCGTGACCTTCGCGATCGGCAGCGGGTGGCACAGCGGGATGAGCTCGGGGGTCTTCTTGGCGGCCATAATGCCGGCGACGCGGGCGACGGCGAGGGCGTCGCCTTTGGGCAGGTCCCCGGAGCCGAGGAGGACCAGGACCTCGGCCGTGGTGCGGACCGTGGCGGTGGCCGTGGCCTCGCGGGAGCTTTCGGCCTTGTTGGACACATCCACCATGTGGGCAGTGCCGTCCTGGCGCAGATGCGTCAGGACGGGCCTTGCTGTGCCGGCGGTATCTGTTCCGGCGGTATTTGCTGCGGGATCTTCTGTTTGGTTCACAGCATCCATACTTCCACCTCGGCGCCCTCGGCGAGCGCGGCAATTCCGTCCGGCACATGCACCAGCGCATTGGAGTGCGCCAGCGCGCTGACCAGGTGCGAGCCGGCGCCGCCTTCCAGCCTGACCGTACCGTCCGGCCGGAGCGTGCCGCGCCGGACCTGGTGCTTGCCCGGCGGGGACGTCAGCGCTTCGGCCAGCCGCGCCCGGACCGCCGGGCGCGGTGCCGGTGAGCCGAACAGGGCGCCCAGCACGGGGCGAAGGAACATTTCGAAGGAGACGAGGCAGCTGACCGGGTTCCCCGGGAACCCGAGGACGGGGACGCCGTCGAACGTTCCGATCCCCTGCGGTCCGCCGGGCTGCAGTGCGACGCCGAGGAACTCGACGTCGTGTCCCTCCATCGCCTGCCGGACCACCTCGTAGGCGCCCTTGCTGACGCCGCCGGTGGTGACGATGAGGTCAACGTCCGGCCTGTGCCGGCGCAGCAGGCCGGTGAGCTCCGCCGGGCGGTCGGTGGAGATCCCGGTCCTGGTCACCTCGAGTCCGGCCTGCCGCATGGAGGTTTCGAGCAGGGTCGCGTTGGAATCGTAGATCTTACCGGGCCCCAGCGGGCTGCCGGGTTCAACCACTTCATCCCCGGTGGTGACCAGGAGGATCCGCAGGGCGCGGTAGGCGGGCACCTCCGTGAATCCCAGGGCTGCGAGCAGTCCCAGCTGTCCGGGCCCGAGGAACGTCCCGGCGGCGAGAGCCAACTCCCCGGTGCGGATATCGCTGCCGGCGTCCCGGACAAAGTGCCCTGCCTCAGCGGCAGGCAGGCGGACCGTGGCCGGCTCCCCGAGAACGGGAAACGAATCGGGCACGGCCAGTTCAATCGGGACGACGGCGTCCGCTCCGGGCGGCATCATCGCGCCGGTCATAATCGGCGCGGCGGTGCCGGGGGCCAGCTCAGCCGGAGCGATGCCGGCGGGAACGGGAGCGGCGACGCGCAACTCCGCTCCGCCGTCGGGCACGTCCGTGCTGCGGATCGCGAAGCCGTCCATCTGGGAGTTCGCGAACGGCGGCAGGTCCAGCGGAGCCACGATGTCCGCTGCCAGTCCCCGGCCGAGGGCCGCGAGGAGCGGGAGCCGTTCGATCCGGTCCGGTGTGCGGAGCGGGGCCAGCAGCAGGCGGACAGCTTCGCGGTGCGCTTCCAAGGTAGCGTGCCGTGTCTGGGTGCGGTGCATGCGTTGGTGACCCCTCGTTTAGCCCCGTGGCTTTAGCCCCGTGGCGTGGCTCGCTAGGACTTCACCTCAACTCTAACCGTGTGATGGCCGGTGGCACCGCTGGGCACTACGGGGGCCCGGTCCTCCACCTGCGCAGCGCCGTCCAGGTCCGTGGCCCGGACCTGGACCTCGTAACGCCCCGGGGTCAATGGCAGCGCCAGCTTCCATTGGTACCAGGTGTCCTTGGAGATCCCCGGGGCCAGCTCCGCCTCCTGCCATTCGCCGCGGTTGACCCGAAGCTCCACCTTGCCGATCCCGGTGTGCTGCGCCCAGGCCACGCCACCGAAGGCCACGTTCCCGGACCTAACGGAGCGCCCGTCCCGGGGCACGTCGATGCGGGAGGAAGTCTTGATGGGGCCGAGCTCGGACCAGCCCCGGGGGGTCCAGTAGCCAACGTCGTCCGCGAAGCGTGTGACCTTGAGCTCCGTGACCCATTTGGTCGCCGAAACGTAGCCATAGAGGCCGGGCACCACGAGCCGGACCGGGAAGCCGTGCTCCAGCGGCAGCGGCTCACCGTTCATCCCGACTGCCAGGAGCGCGTCCCGGCTGTCCGTGAGCACTTCGAGCGGCGTGCCGGCGGTCCAGCCGTCCGTGCTGCGGGAGAGGACCATGTCCGCCCCGGCTTTCGGCCCGGCCAGCGCCAGCAGTTCGCGGACCGGCCAACCGAGCCAGCGGGCGTTGCCGATCAGGTCCCCGCCCACCTCGTTGGAGACGCAGGCGATGGTCACGTGCCGTTCGATGAGGGGTTTGGCCAGCAGTGCCGCGAAGTCCAGTTCAACCTCGCGCTCCACCAGGCCGGTAACTTTCAGCGTCCACTGGCCCGGATCCACCACCGGGACGCGCAGCGCGGTGTCGATCCGGTAGAAGTCTTTGTTGGGGGTGACCAGCGGGCCGATGCCGTCCAGCCGCAGCTCGGCGCCGGCCGGGACCGGGGGCGCGGACGAGGCTGGGACGGGGAGCACGAGCTTGCTGCGCAGTTCACCGACGACGGCGGCAGCTCCCCTCAGGGTGGTGGCGAGCACGCCGGCAACGGCGGCGACGGCGGCCGTCCCGCCGAGCGTCTGCAGGAAGCGGCGCCGGGCGGGGACTGACTGGACGGGCTCTGACTGGACGGGCTCTGACTGAGCGGCTCCTTGCGGGGCAGTCTGTTCCGCGGGCTCTCCCGGGGCGGGTCCTGACAAGGCGGGCTCTTCCGGGGCGGGTCCTGACAAGGCGGGCTCCTGCGGGACAGGTCCTGGCGGGACAGGGCTGTCCTGCCACTCCCGGCGCCGCCGGATCAGCCAGCGCAGCAGCACCATACCCGCCACGGCTGCGAGCAGCGGGACCGGGATCGCATTCGCGGTCTGTCCGGTGCGGCCCAGCACGGCCACAAGACCCACCACGCCGAAGACGGCGATGATGGCAACGCCGGCGAAGCGGCGGCGACGCTCCACTATTCCGGCCACAGCCGCCAGCGCGGTGATGACCAGGGCCATGCCGCACAACAGCGCGATCTTGTCAGCGGTGCCGAACAAGGCGATGGCCCAGTCCTTGACCGCCTGCGGGACGGCGTCAATCACAGCGCCCCCCACGGCAGTCACGGGCGAGACGGAGGGGCTCACGATCCCGGCGGCAAGTTCGCCCAGGGCCACGCCCGCGCCGACGGCGACGACGCCGGAAGCCGCGGCCCACCGGCTTCGTTGCCGGCCATCCGTGCGCCGGGCGGGGTCCGGCCGCCCGGGCCGTGGGGGCGGCTGTGTAGCGTCAGCTGCTGTGTCCGACGAGCTCTGCGAGGTCTTCATCCCTCCAGCATAGGTTCGCCGGCGGTGCGGGGCACCGCGAAGGCACTCTGGCGCAAACCAGCCGAATTCCGTCACTCAACGGGCGGCATGCCGGGGCCGAGGTGGCGTAGCCTGACTTTATGAGTGTTCACCTTGGCATGCCCCAGCCCCGTGCGGATGACAGCCCCGGCGCGGGCACGTCCGGGCCGCAACTGCCCGGACGTCCGGCCGCTCTGGCCCCCGGGCTGGTGGACCGCTATGGCCGCCGCGCCACAGACATGCGGCTGTCACTGACGGACAAATGCAATCTGCGCTGCACCTACTGCATGCCGGCCGAAGGCCTGGAATGGCTCTCCAAGCAGGCCGTGATGTCCGCGGCGGAAATCGTCCGGATCGTGCGGATCGGAGTCAATATGCTGGGCGTGCGCGAACTGCGGCTGACCGGCGGGGAACCCCTGGTCCGCGCCGACCTGCTGGCCATTATTTCCGCGCTCCGCGAGGCCCACCCGGATCTGCCGATCTCCATGACCACTAACGCCGTCGGCCTGGACAAAAAGGCCGCCGGGCTGAAAGCCGCCGGACTCTCCCGGATCAACGTCTCGCTGGACTCACTCCACGAGGAAACCTTCGCGAAGCTGACCCGGCGCCCCTTCCTCAACAAAGTGCTGGCAGGCGTGGACGCCGCCTGGGCCGCCGGCCTGGGCCCCGTGAAACTCAACGCCGTGCTGATGCGCGGCATCAACGACGTCGAATCCCCTGCCCTGCTGGCGTGGGCACTGGACCGCGGCTACGAGCTGCGCTTCATCGAGCAGATGCCGCTCGACGCCGACCACGGCTGGACCCGCCGGAACATGATCACCGCCGCGGAAATCCGCGAACTGCTCTCCGTGGACTACGTACTGGGCACGGACCCGCGGGACCGCGACGGCGCCCCGGCGGAACGCTTCGAAGTCCGGGCCCGGGTGCCCGGCTCGACCGGGGCCACGGGGGCCACCGGCCCGGTTCTGGGTACCGTGGGGATCATCGCCTCCGTCACCGAGCCGTTCTGCTCGGACTGCCGCCGCACCCGCATCACGGCCGAGGGCAAGATCATGAGCTGCCTGTTCTCCCGTGAGGAAGTCGACCTGCTGGGGCTGCTCCGTGAGGGCGCCAGCGACCAACAACTCGCCGAGCGCTGGCAGGATGCCATGTGGATCAAGCCCAAGGCCCACGGTATGGACCACGTCGGACTGGACGCTCCGGACTTCGTCCAGCCGGACCGCAGCATGAGCGCCATTGGAGGCTGAACCACCCGTGAACGTACGTTACTTCGCTGCCGCGCGCGCCGCCGCCGGTGTGGACGAGGAACGCTTTGACCTTGCCGACGGCGACACGATTGCCTCGCTGCTGGCGGCGGTCCTCGCCGTCGAACGCCCGGAACCGCCGGCTGGGACCCCGCCGCTGGCCCGACTCCTGTCCCGGAGCAGCTTCCTGCTCAATGAGGTGGCCGTGCGGAACCGTTCGGCGGTGCTGAAGCCGGACGACGTCGTCGACGTGCTGCCGCCGTTCGCCGGCGGTTAGGCACCGCTTGCGCTATCACTTGCGGCGGCCAACCCGGGGTCTAAAGGCCCGGGAGTGATAGCGCAACCCCACCACAGGCGCGCGGCACTGCTCACGCGCGGACGGCGGTGTTCCCGGCCACTCGCCGGCAGACCGAGGTCATAAAAGGTGTGAATTCGCTCGCGGACCCCAGCCGGAGTCCGGCGCTGTGCGTCAGCACGTCGTCGTCCACCCGGAAGGTGTGCCGCGCGGTGCCGCGGTCGCTGCGCCGCTCCATGGTGAGGGTGCCATCGCGCCAGCTGGCGCGCGCGGCCGCCTCCGGGGGCAGGCCCCTGCTGTTGACGTGGTAAAAGAAGGTGTCCGGGCGGCCGGGGTCCGGGGTGAAGACACCGTGCCCCTCGGAGCGGGCACCGTCAGCCTCCGTGTGCCGGTAACTGTGGGTTACGGCCAGCCCGGCGGCTGCGCGGGCGAAGGTCAGTTCGACGGCGGCAACACGCGCCGGCCCCCAGGGCGTCGCCTCCCACTGTGTGGTTCCGGCCCAGTACCCCAGAAAGGCCTCAAGCGCCCCGTGTGCGCTGCCAGGCGGCGGCCGGTCCATCTGTTCCTCCCAAGTGGAGTTTCTCCCGAGTGAGCCCGTCCCCATCATCACGCGGCGCCGACGGCAGTGTCTACTACCTGCCGTGTCCAGGTGCGCCGCCCCCGCCGGTCCGGCGGAGCCACGTGCTGGTCTGGCGGAGGCCCGGCTCAGAGGCCGAAGGTCTCGGTTTCTTCGAAAGGGCCCACCACGGTGACGGTCCGCGGGGCGGCCGCGAGTTCGCGGGCCAGCTCCTGGACCTCGGCCGCGGTCACGGCCTTGATCTGGCGCAGCGTCTCGTCGATGTCCTGATACTCGCCGGAGACCAGCTCGGCCCGGCCCAGCCGGGACATCCGGGATCCGGTGTCCTCGAGGGCCAGCACGATCCCGCCGCAGAGCTGCCCGACGGCCTTGCGGAGCTCCTCATCGGAGATGCCGCCCCCGGCCAGGTGGTCCAGCTCGGCGCCGAGGAGTTCCAGGACCTGGCGGACCTTCGACGGCGTGCAGCCGGCGTACATGCCGAAGTAGCCGGCGTCGGCATAGGAGGAAGCAAAAGAGTAGGTCGAGTAGACGAGCCCACGCTTCTCCCGGATTTCCTGGAAGAGCCGGGAGGACATGCCCCCGCCGAGGACGGCGTTGAGCACGCTCATGACGAAGCGGCGCTCATCTGTCGCGACGATCGTGGGGCAGCCCATGATGATGTTGGCCTGTTCCACGGGACGCTTGACCACGTGCAGCCCGGCAGTTCCGGTGACGTCCGCCCGCTCGGTGGAACGCCGCTGCACCGGGGTGGCGTCCGCTTCCAGGGTCCAGCCGGCTGAGTGCAGGGCATCCACCACAAGCCCGCAGACGACGTCGTGGTCCAGCCCGCCTGCGGCGGTGATGACCAGCTCGTCGGGCCGGTAATAGCGGCGGTAGTGGTCCCAGACCGAGTCGCGGGCGACGGCGCGGATGGCGTCCGGGGTGCCGCCGATCGGCCGGCCGAGCGGGTGGGTGCCGAGGACCGCGGCGACGAAGTGCTCGTGGGCTACATCGGTGGGATCGTCGCTGTCCATCGCGATTTCCTCGAGGATGACGTCGCGCTCCTGCTCCATCTCCCGCGGGTCCAGCACGGCCCCGGTGATCATGTCCGCAATGACGTCGATGGCCATCGGCAGGTCGGTGTCCAGTACCCGGGCGAAGTAGCAGGTGCTTTCCTTGGCGGTGGCCGCATTGGACTCCCCACCCACCTCGTCGAAGGCCGAGGCGATCTCCAGCGCAGTGCGGCGCTTGGTGCCCTTGAACAACAGGTGCTCCAGGAAGTGGGTGGAACCGTGCTGGCCGGGAGCCTCGTCGCGGGAGCCGACGGCCACCCAGAAGCCGATGGTGGCCGAGCGCTGGCCCGGCATCGCTTCGGTCAGGACGCGGACGCCGCCCGGCAGGACCGAGCGGCGCACCTCGGAACCGCCGTCGGCGCCGTGGATCAGGGTGTCAGTGTGCTGGTTCTGCTCAAGCGGCAGGGGGACGACAGTCATCTAGGCCTTTCAGTAAAAAACGTGCGAAATCTGCCTGCAATCGTACCTTTAACGGCGGCGGGGCCGGTCTCAACAGCGGGGCCGGTCTTAACGGCGGAGGGGCCGGTGGATGATCCACCGGCCCGTCCGCTTGAGTCGGAAAGACTACTCTGCGGGCTCCAGGGAGACCTCAGCGTCGTCTGCGTTCTCAGAGTCTGCCCCGTCAGCCACAACGGGAGACAGGGAGAGCTTGCCGCGGTCATCGATCTTGGTGATTTCCACCTGGATCTTCTGGCCGACGGAGACGACGTCATCGACGTTGTCCACGCGCTTGCCGCCGGCGATCTTGCGCAGCTCGGAGATGTGCAGGAGGCCGTCCTTGCCCGGAGTCAGGGAAACGAAGGCGCCGAAGGTGGTGGTCTTGACAACCGTGCCCAGGTAGCGCTCGCCGATTTCCGGGATCTGCGGGTTGGCGATGGCGTTGATCGCGGACCGTGCTGCGTCGGCAGACGGGCCGTTCGTGGCGCCGATGTAGACCGTGCCGTCATCCTCGATCGAGATGTCGGCTCCGGTGTCTTCCTGGATCTGGTTGATCATCTTGCCCTTCGGGCCGATGACCTCGCCGATCTTGTCTATCGGGATCTTGACCGCGATGACGCGCGGCGCGAACTCGGAGAGCTCGTCAGGTGTGTCGATCGCGGAGTTCAGCACGTCCAGGATGTGCAGGCGCGCCTCGCGGGCCTGCTTCAGGGCTGCTGCCAGGACCGAGGCGGGGATGCCGTCGAGCTTGGTGTCCAGCTGGATGGCCGTGACGAATTCGGAGGTACCGGCAACCTTGAAGTCCATGTCACCGAAGGCATCTTCGGCGCCGAGGATGTCGGTCAGGGCGGCGTAGCGGGTCTGGCCGTCCACCTGGTCGGAAACCAGGCCCATGGCGATACCGGCAACGGCTGCCTTCAGCGGCACACCTGCATTAAGCAGGGACAGCGTGGAGGCGCAGACGGAACCCATCGACGTCGAACCGTTGGAGCTGAGGGCCTCAGACACCTGGCGGATGGCGTACGGGAATTCCTCGCGGGACGGCAGCACCGGCATAATGGCGCGCTCTGCGAGGGCACCGTGGCCGATTTCGCGGCGCTTCGGCGAACCGACGCGGCCGGTCTCGCCCGTGGAGTACGGCGGGAAGTTGTAGTTGTGCATGTAGCGCTTGCGCGTCACGGGAGACAGCGAGTCGATCTGCTGTTCCATCTTGAGCATGTTCAGCGTGGTGACACCCATGATCTGGGTCTCGCCGCGCTCGAAGATGGCCGAGCCATGGACGCGGGGCAGAACCTCAACCTCGGCGGTGAGCTGGCGGATGTCCGTCAGGCCGCGGCCGTCGATGCGGATCTGGTCCGTCAGGATGCGCTGGCGCACAACATGCTTGGTGACCGAGCGGAAAGCTGCGGAAAGCTCCTTCTCGCGGCCTTCGAACTGACCGGCCAAGGATGAGGTGACATCGTCCTTGAGCGCGTCGGAGGCCGTGTCGCGTTCCTGCTTGTCGGCAATCTGGAAGACAGCGGCCAGCTTCTCGGCGGCAGCGGACTCGACGGCGGCGTAGACGTCGTCCTGGTAGTCCAGGAAGACCGGGAACTCAACGGTCGGCTTGGCGGCGCGGGCAGCCAGGTCGGACTGTGCGTCACAAAGGGCCTTGATAAACGGCTTGGCGGCCTCGAGGCCCTCCGAAACAACTTCTTCGGTCGGGGCGGTGGCGCCCTGTTCCTTGATGAGGTTCCAGGAGTTGTCCGTGGCTTCGGCTTCAACCATCATGATGGCGACATCGTCATTCTTGACGCGGCCGGCAACCACCATGTTGAAGACGGCGTTCTCGAGCTGGGAGTGCTTCGGGAATGCGACCCACTGCGAACCGTGCTCGTCGGCGATCAGGGCAACGCGGACGCCGCCGATCGGGCCGGAGAACGGCAGACCGGAGAGCTGGGTGGACATCGAGGAAGCGTTGATCGCTACGACGTCGTACAGCTCATCCGGGTTGATGGACAGCACGGTGACCACGATCTGGACCTCGTTGCGCAGGCCCTTGACGAAGGCCGGACGCAGCGGGCGGTCCATCAGGCGGCAGGCGAGGATCGCTTCCGTGGACGGGCGGCCTTCACGTCGGAAGAATGAGCCCGGGATGCGGCCGGCGGCGTACATACGCTCTTCGACATCGACGGTCAGCGGGAAGAAGTCGAACCCTTCACGCGGGTGTTTGCCGGCGGTGGTGGCGGACAGCAGCGCGGTCTCCTCGTCGAGGTAGACCATCGATGCGCCGGCTGCCTGCTTGGCAAGACGGCCGGTTTCAAAGCGGATTACACGCTTGCCGAAGCGGCCATTGTCAATGACTGCTTCTGAGAACTGGATTTCGGGACCCTCCATAGAGAGTCACCTCCGTTTCATGGTTCACGGAGTCCAGCCGCATCAACCCAGTCCAGCATCTGTCTGCTGGCCTGCACTGCACCCGGTCATCGATCGAGACCCACGGGCCTGGGCTTCGTTCCTTGAAGCCGTTCCCGGGAGTCACTACCGAGGACCGCGAATGCGTGATGCGGTTGATCCTCCTGTTGAGTTTTGTTTGAAGAAGGCGGCCCCTTCCGTCACGGAAGGGGCCGCCCCCTAAAGCTGACTAGCGGCGCAGGCCGAGGCGCTCGATGAGCGCACGGTAGCGGGTGATGTCAGTGTTCTTGAGGTAGGTCAGCATGCGCTTGCGACGACCAACCATGGCCAGCAGACCGCGCTGGGTGTGGTAATCGTGCTTGTGCACCTTCATGTGCTCAGTGAGATCCTTGATCCGCTGAGTCAGGACCGCAACCTGGACCTCCGGCGAACCGGTGTCGCCCTCGGACGTTGCGAAATCCTGGATGATGGACGTCTTTACAGCGGCTTCAAGTGCCACGATAACTCCTAGAGATGTGCCGTGAGGCCCGAGTCAGTAACCCACTGCCGGGAGTGCCGCGCCGGTATTCCTCCTCCGAAGAAGGGGTTTCCCGTACACAACGGGAGCCAGCCGCCACGGACTGCAGCCGGATCCAACGTTGAGTTTACCGGCATGCCGCCAATCTTGTCGAAACGGCTGCTCCCGCTACCGCGCGGGAGCGCCGTTGTCCAGCCGTTCGCGGATGGCGGCAACGCCCCGATAAAGCTCGCCGAATGATGTACTGAGCGGCGAGAGTCCGATCCGGATGCCCTGCGGCGCCCGGAAATCCGGAATGACGTCCTGCTCCCACAGCGCCGCGGTCATCTCCCGGAACGCGGGGTGGTCCACCGTGACGTGGCTGCCGCGCAGCTCCGGGTCCCGCGGCGTGGAGAGCGTCACGCCCGCCGGGGCGAGCCAGGCGTCATGGAGTTCGACGGCGAACGCGGTCAGCAGCCGGGACTTTGCCCGGACCGCGGCCATGCCCGCCTCCTCGAGCAGGTCCAGCGTGCCGCGCATGGCGAGCATCCCGAAGATGGCCGGGGTGCCGCTGAGGAAGCCGCGGATGCCTGCGGCAGCTTCATAGCCGGGGCCCATCTCGAAGGCGTCCTTGCGGCCTATCCAGCCCCAGATCGGCTGCTGCAGGCCGGCCAGGTGCCGGGCATTGATATACGCGAACGCGGGCGAGCCCGGTCCCCCGTTGAGATACTTGTAGGTGCAGCCGGCGGCGAAGTCGACGCCGGCGGCGTCCAGTCCGATCTCTACCGAACCGGCGGAATGGCACAGGTCCCACACCACCAGCGCGCCGGCGTCGTGCACGGCGGCGGTGATCCCGGGCAGGTCCGCGAGGAAGCCGGAGCGGTAGGCGATCTGGCTCAGGACCACGACGGCGGTGGCCGGGCCGGTGGCGGCCCGCACCTGGTCGACGGTGACGCCGGAGGCGGGATCGGCGTCGATCCAG
This sequence comes from Pseudarthrobacter sp. HLT1-7, assembly GCF_059383435.1. Taxonomy (NCBI): domain Bacteria; kingdom Bacillati; phylum Actinomycetota; class Actinomycetes; order Micrococcales; family Micrococcaceae; genus Pseudarthrobacter; species Pseudarthrobacter sp. HLT1-7. The sequence continues at coordinate 87,739 of NZ_JBWZCH010000014.1, forward strand.
CGCAGCGTCAGGCCCTCTTCGCGGGCGATGCCCTCGACCAAGTAGCGGTCAGTGGGGAAATTCTCCGTATCCAGCACGATTTCGGAGCGGGCAGGGTCCGTCACGGCGGCCAGCGCGGCCCGGATCAGCTTATAGAGCACCACCGTGGTGGAGTCCGCGATGATGGTCTGCCCCGGCGCGGCCCCGAGGACAGCCCGGCCGAGCTGGTCGCCGATGACCTGCGGGAGTTCGAGCCATTCCTCGTCCCAGCCGCGGATCAGCCGGCCGCCCCAGCTGTCCCGGACGAAGCTGCTGACATCGGTGACGGTGCGCTTGAGCGGCCGGCCGAGGGAATTGCCGTCCAGGTAGGACAGCTCCGTGTCGGTGCCGATGAAGTCGTCGCGGTAGGCGGCGAGCGGATCGGCGGCGTCGAGTTCGCGGGCGCGCTGCAGCAGGGCGGTGTCGTTGCCGGCCGTGGCCTCTGCCGTGGGCCCCGCCGTTTGCGGGCTCAGGGCGCTCACTGGCCGATCTCCGTCCGGACGGCGAAGAGTTCGGGGAAGAACGTCAGCTCGAGGGCCTTCTGCAGGAAGGCGGCGCCGCTGGAGCCGCCGGTGCCGGACTTCATCCCGATGGTGCGCTGCACCGTGCGCAGGTGGCGGAAACGCCAGAGCTGGAAGTTGTCCTCCAGGTCCACCAGTTCCTCGCAGGCCTCGTAGGCGCCCCAGTTATCGGCCGCGTTCTCGTAGATGTACTTGAAGACCGGGACCAGTTCGGGGCAGAACTCGTGCGCCTTGGTGACGTCGCGCTCCAGCAGGGACACGGGGATGTCGAAGCCCTGGCGCTTGAGGTAGGCCAGGAATTCGTCGTAAATACTCGGCGATTCAAGGAGTTCCAGCAGCATCGCATGGGCTTCGGGGTCGGATTCGAACACCGGGAGCATCGCGGGGTTTTTGTTGCCGAGCAGGAATTCCACCGCACGGTACTGGCTGGACTGGAAGCCGGAGGAGTTGCCGAGGAAGCCGCGGAACTGTGAGTACTCGGTGGGGGTGAGCGTAGCGAGCACAGACCACTGCTCGGTCAGGGTTTTCTGGATGTGCTTGACCCGGGCGATCGCCTTCAACGCGGAGCCGAGATCGTCCGAGCGGAGCCAGCCGGCGGCGCTGCGGAGCTCGTGCAGCACCAGTTTCAGCCAGAGCTCCGTGGTCTGGTGCTGGATGATGAACAGCATCTCATCGTGGTGCTCGGGGGTGCTGACCGGCTGCTGCGCGCTCAGCAGCGTCGGCAGCTGCAGGTAGGACGCATAGCTCATCCGGGAACTGAAGTCACGGACAATGTCCCTGTCCAGCTCCCTTGTGTTTTTCTCGATCGTCACGTCTCTTGCCTTCCTTGCCAACTGACTGTGAATCTACCCTTGAATTGGCCGGTCCACCCGCTGCCGGAGCGACTCTCGGTCCGCAGCCCGGCCGCGGGTTAGCGCCCCGGAATCAGCGTGCAAATCCAGAATGCAAAATCAAGGGGCAAACAGGATTTCATGGGTCTGGACCACGTCCAGGCGCATCTGATCCACCAACGCTTCAGGGCCACGGTACGCCACCATCCCCCGCAGCCGGACGACGAATTCCACCACCACTGTCTGGCCGTACAGATCGAAGTCCTCCACGGCCTCTTCCGGGCGGTCGATCACATGGGCCTCCACCTGCCTGCTGACGCCGCCGAAGGTGGGGTTGGAGCCGACCGAAATGGCGGCGGGCCAGCGGGTTCCGGCCTGGTCCACGAGCCAACCCGCGTAGATTCCGTCCGCCGGAATGTAGCCGCTGGCCTGCGGCCCGAGGTTGGCGGTGGGGAATCCGAGGTCGCGGCCGCGAGCGGCGCCGTGCACCACCTCGCCGCGCATCCGGTGCGGCCGCCCGAGGACGGCGGCGGCGGTGGCGACGTCGCCCTCCCGCAGTGCCTCCCGCACCCATGTGGAGGAGCAGCGCCGGTCCTTGCCGGCGTCGTCGTCGTTCTGTTGTTCGTGTGGATCTTCGTGTGGATCACGGTGGACGGGGAAGCCCTCAGAGCCAAACTCGCTGATGACCAGCACCTCGAAGCCGAACTTCTTGCCGAGCCCCTGCATGGTGCTGAGGTCCCCGGAGTTGCCGCGGCCGAAGCGGGCGTCGTGGCCGATCACGACGTGGCTGGCCTTGAGGCGTCCGACGAGGATGTCGGCGACGAATTCTTCAGGGGTGAGGCTGGCCAGCTCCAGTGAGTACTTCATCACGAGCACGGCGTCGAGGCCTACTTCGCCGAGTGCCACGAGTTTGTCTTCCAGGCCCATGATCAGTTCAGGGGCGGACTCGGGGCGGTGGACCTGGGCCGGGTGCGGATCGAAGGTGATGGCGACGGTTCGGGCGTGGTTCAGGCGGGCGATGCGGATGAGTTGCGAGAGCACCTGCTGGTGGCCGCGGTGCACGCCGTCGAAGTTGCCAAACGTGACGACGGAGGGACCAAAGTCCGCCGGGACCTCGGACGGATCGTTCCAGATGTGGACCATCAACCTCGCCTTTTGCTTCCTGCCATGAGCTCCTCCGGAGAAACGTGCCGGCTCCGGAACTCTCTAAGATTACCTGCTAACGCGGCGCGCCTCCGACGGCGCCCCCTCGCCGGAGTCAGCGCTCGGCCAGCACCAGGACGGGCTGCCGGAGGGAGGGGTTGATGTCCCGCAGGCGGCGCCGCGGAAGGCGCTGGCGCCGGTGGCGCTGGCGGGATGGGCGGGCTGGGCGGGCCTGGCGGGATGAGGGGGCTGGGCGGGCCTGGCGGGATGAGCGGGCTGGGCGGGATGAGGGGGCTGGTAGGGTCAACCCATCCGCGCCGGAGACCGCCGGGCGGGGACAATCTTGGGGGAAATCATCGTGCGATTCACCACTACAGGGCCACACTTTGCCACTGTCTGTTTGATACTCGCTGCGGGAATGTCGTTGAGCGCCTGCGGCGGTGCGGCAGAAGCGGCAGGAAACGCCGGGACGCCGTCGACATCCAGATCAACGTCCGCCGCGGCGTCCACAATGCCGTCGCCGGCATCCGAAGTCGGCGGCTACGAGGGCTGGTGGAACGCCATGCCCGCCAACGGCAACCTTGCGGGACTCCCCCAGGAGACGGTGACCATCAACACGAGGACGAACACGGTGGTCGATGCTTTCAGCCGGAAGACCAACGACGCCGGACGGCCCACCTTAATCTCCGATGTTCCCTACACCGTTGTCCCCGACCCGTCCTGGCCGGCAGACTCCGTGATCATTATCGATACAACGACGAACAAGGTGATCGAGAGCTTCAACGTCGACCTCAACGGCGACCCAATCCGATAGCGTCGCCAACTGCGCCGGGGGCGAAGGCGGCAGTGCTGACAGCGGAACGGTAGTCCCGCCAGTGTCGCAGCACGCCAGCGCATCTTTGCTCAGTTCCGGTAGCCGCACACCTCAGACGCCCCGTCCTCTTCCGGGGCGGAAGCTCAAGCCCTACTCAAGCCGGAAGTAGCGGTTCCGCCGTGGCACCCGGCGAGGATCAAGGTGCGGAGGCGGTATGAACCATGGAACACCGCTTCTCAGCTGGATGGACCACTGTTCTTTGTGGATCAGGTGATGGTGATGAGAGCAGAGCAGGGCTCCGTTGCGGGCCCCCGTGCTCCCGCCGCGGGACCAGTAGTCGATGTGGTGCGCTTCGCACCAGGGCGCCGGGATAGTGCACTGGGGAAAGGCACAGCCCCCATCTCGCGCTGTGATGGCCTTGCGGATATGCGGCGGAAAAACCCGCGATGCGCGTCCAATGTCGAGGATCCGCCCCTGGCCGCCCAGCACAACCGGGATGATGTCGGCGTCGCAGGCGATCCTGCGCACTGTCGAGGCCGTGATTGGACCGGTGAACATCAGTGTCCCGGCGTTGGACCCAGGGGCGCGGGTCTCCAGGTCGGCGCCTCCGAGCCGCTCCAGCAGGTCTCGGTAGTCAACGGTGACCATCACCTGCGGGCGCAGCCCTCCCGCAGAGGGCAGGACTCCGGCGGCGAGAGCGGCTTTGCAGGCACCGACGAGGCCATCGAGAAGCCGCTGCGGCCGGGTGCGCTGATCCAGCCGTTCGAGGGCAGCCGCGTCGTCCGCATCACCGACGATGGTGGCTTCAGTGCCGGCTTCAGGCCGGGATTCAGCAGCAGGCCCGCCATGTCCGGCAGAATCCGTGCCGCCCTCGGGACAGGATGCGACGCCGGTCCGCGGGTTGGTGGCGACGTTCATGACCGTGAGCAAGTGTTCGAACTGGTCGGTCGTGGCGAAGATTTCCAGATGCTGCAGTCCGCGGTGTGCACGGCGGATGAAGGCACCCTGCCGCTGGCGCAATTCCTGCTCACTGGGTTCCTCGCCGTCCTGGTCCAGGGCGTCCGTCCAGCGTTTGGCGATCCTGGTCAGGAAATCCTGGTCGTTCTCGACCGCCGTCCGGATGAGGGCATGCTCCATCCGGACGGCATCCTCGGGTGAGGACCCGCGCCGGACCCGGTCCAGGGAAAGGCTGATGATGGTCGCCGCCCGTGAGGCGACGTCCCCGGCGGCGACCGCAGCCGCCAGCTCTTCCTTTAGGGCCGGCAGCGGCTGTTCCGTCAGGCCCGTGCGCGGCAGGACATCCCCGACGAGGGCCAGCCGGCGTCGCGCTTCCGCGGCACTGATCCGCAGCCGGGCCCGCAGGAGTTCCGCGGTGTTCCGGTACCCGTCGTCCACCCAGCCCGCGGAAAGATCAGCGCTGCCTGGCTCTTTCCAGGCGGGGCCCGACTGGTCCACCGCCGGAGCACTCGATTCAGGGTTCCAGCCGGTAAGCCAGCCCGCGGGTGCGTCAGAACCAAACGTCGCAGCGGCAGTCCTGGCCCCGGCCGCTGCCCGGCTTCGGGTCCGGTCGACCGCCGCCGCGGCCAGAAGCTGAAGGTAGTCCACCACACGCGACAGCTCCTCCACGCGGCCAGCGAAGCCCGCGGCTTCTGCCGCTCCGAACAGCGACGCGTGGGTCACTGCCGTCCCGTTGGAAGAGCGCAGCAGTGCAAGCGCCCCATCGAGAGCACAGTCCACGTCCTCCGACTGGTACGGGACGGGCGTGAACCGGGGGACGCCAGGGAGGATCACGCCGTCAAGCCGGACGGCTTGTACCGGGCTGAAATCTTCGCTGGCTTCCATAGATAAATTCGACCACGAGGCTGTGACATTTTCGGGGCCAGAGTTCTTCGAGACGCTCCGGAAAAAGGTCGAGTGTCGGAGCTAGATGTCGATCAGATCCGAGAAGGTCGCCGAAAGGATACCGGCCCTGTGGGTCCTCGATCAGACAGCCGGGTCGGGCACGAACTCGCGGACCTCTTGCGCGCAGCGGCAGGCGTAGGCGATCTTGGCAGCCCACTCCAGCGCCGCATCGCCGGTGGGCACGTGGACGACGGAAATCCGCCGAGGCGGACCGGACATGCCCCGCGCCGGGGCCAGCGGATGAACATAGTGTCACTATGGCCAGTCCCGGGTGCGAAGAATGGGCATGTCCCGCCGGCGCGACACGGTCCGGGGCCGCTGACCTGCGCCGAACTAGCGAAATGACCACTGGTCGGACTCACGAACTTAAGCATCCCGAAGCTGAATGTACGCCGTTTTTTGGATAGACACAGGGCACCGGCCTTCCGGGTGGTTACCCTCCGCATCGTGCGCCGTGGCGCGAAACCAACCTTCACGCGTCCAAAATTTGGCGCTGCGGCGCATGTCCTAACGCTTGCCCAGCCGCCCGGCCGAGTGAGTGCGCGTTTGGTGACAGGCAGCGTCCGCGGTTGTAGGCTCCGAACATGTCAGAGGGTCGGAAGCGCCTTGAGCCGCGCATGACGCGGGGCGATCCCGCTTTCAATTAGCTATGTGGGCCTTGCTGACCATGAATCCGATCTGGCAACTTGTGGTCCGGTCGACTGAACCGTGGGACGGGTTCCACTACCTAATGGTGGCACTCCTGGTCTTCTGCGCAGCCTTCCTCGCATATATTCTCTACGTGCGGCACCGCGACGGTCATTTCTGGGACGAGGAAGAAGCCCGGCGGATGGACTGGGACCATCGAGGCAGGCAGCTCTAGCCGGAACTCGAAGGACGTTGAGCCGAATGCCCACCGGACCGGTGGGCGTTCGGCACTCTCTTCTATGGATACAGGCTCCCGATCACGCGTTGGTTCATAATCGAGGCATGAGAGTGGTTGGAATTCTCCCCGAGGACGCACCCGACCCTCGCGTCGAGCAGGCTGAGCGCCTGAAACTGATGCCAATCCCGGTGATGGGACTCGTGTCCCAGCCCTCGCTGGAGGACACGGATACCGTCGGTCTGCAAAACGGTCAGGACGCTCGTGGATACAGTGAAATGACTGCGAGCGTCACCTACACAATCTGGCGAAACCCGATTGACCGCTCAGACCCGATAAACCTCGCGGACCTCGACGAGCAGACGCGGAGGGCGATCGAGGACGTTCCGCCATGGCCGCGGCCTGCGTGGCTGGTCGATCAGGTGGAGCTACTGCGATACCCGCAGCTCTGGGAGGCCGTGCGAACTACCTGGCACCGTGACGCATCCGAGCGCACTTCGGTCCGCAGCGTGTTGGCCGACCACATCAATTACATCCTCATGAACCAGTTCCGGCGGGAGCTCGGACTGAGCGACAAGCCCTGGGATCAGCCCGCACCCGTAGTGACAGACCGGATGGTCAATGATCAGGTCAGCGTCCTCGTCAACGGAGTCGAAGTACCCGGCGCGGAGGTCGATACAGACCCGTTCGTATACGGTATCGGCGCAGAACTAGCAGACGGTGGCGTTGTGACCGCCGTGCTTCCACGCGCCGAGCTCAAGCGCATCCGGGTCCAGTTCGCGACGCGGAGATAACGCCCACCGTAAGCCGGTCCCCGTGCGGGAATCCGTGCGTTTCACCTGAACCGGCGGTGCCTTCAATGGCTGGACAGGGTTCCTGGTACCTGCAAGGCGAACATGGTGCGACCCTGGTTGGAAACCGCCTGCTGCTCGCCGACGGCTCCGTCCGTGCCGCGCCGACGGTTTGGGCTTTGGGGTCTTGGCTGGCCCCGCGGAGTCACACTCCGCCTGGCGGACAGTGCCGTGGGAAACTGGGGGATATGGACAGCCATGTTGCCCTGACCTCCGGCCGGGCCTTCACCCACGATGCGAAGCCCAGCGGACCTCAGCCCCCTGCCCCAGGAAAGCAGGAGCTTCCCCTCGAGTTGCGCCGCCCGCTCGGGCGCCGTGATCCAGGTGACACGTGGGTCGACGGCGGCCATGGGAGATTCTGGGGGCGCTTTGGCTCGGCCGGACTCCTGGTCTACGACCCCGCCAAGGGCATCCTGCTCCAACACCGTGCCTTGTGGAGCGATCAGGGCGGCACCTGGGGGCTCCCGGGCGGAGCCCTCCATCAGGGCGAAGAAGCAGTCCATGGCGCCTTGCGGGAGGCCAGGGAAGAAGCTGCCGTGCTACCGGAGAACGTCCGGGTGCTGTTCACCTCGGTGTTCGACGTCGGCTACTGGCGGTACACCACGGTCGCCGTCGTGGTTGTGGAAGCGTTTGAACCGGAGATCAGCGATCCGGAAAGCCTGGAGTTGGAGTGGGTGCCGGTGGAGCGGGTGAGCGACAAGGAGTTGCATCCCGGCTTCGGGGCGGCCTGGCCGGGCCTGCGCCTCAGGCTCCTGGGCTCTGGCATCCCCGACGCTCCAGCCTAGGACGCCTCAGTAAGGCTTCAGGCCTGCTTCGGCGCCGGACGTCGGCGGTACAGCCAGATCAGTCCCAGGATGGGCAGCAGCAGCGGGATGAACGCGTAGCCGCGGCCAAACAGCGACCAGACGGTCTCGTGCGGGAAGTTGACGGAGTCGAACACGCTCAGCGCCCCGACCACGAGCACGCCGATCAGCTCCACGAGCACCGCCGCAACGGACACCTTGAACCAGGTGCGGCCGGCTTTGGCGAGGGACACCGTAGCCACGAGATAGACGACGGCGGCGAAAGCGGACAGCAGGTAGGCCAGCGGCGCTTCGGAGAATTTGGTCAGGATCTGGTATCCCGCCCGGGCGGTCGCCGAGATGGCAAACACGGCGTAGACGGCGATCAGCAGCCGGCCGGGGCCGGTATTGCGGGTGTCCCTGGTAGCCGTCGTCGGGGTGGCCGTCGAACCGGCGCCGGGCGTTGCAAGGCCCGCCGTCGAACCGGCGTCCTCGTGTGAAGATCCTGCCGTCATGTTCGTTGCCTCTTCCACGTCAATACCAAATCTGATTCATTCGGGCCGCCATCACCACGGCGGTGACGCCGACGGCGGCCAGGACGAAGTTGCTCCAGCGCGTGCGTTCCAGAACGGACCAGTACACCGCGCCAACCGGCAGCATCAGCGCTGTCAGCAGATATCCCCAAAACTCCCACGGCTCCCCCGCCATCGGCTCCCCGGCAATGACCCGGACGATCGAGCCGACGAGGTACACCAGCAGAGACAGTTCGACGGCGGCCACCGACAGGATCGTCGTGTCGTTCGGGGCCTTCTTCAGCAGGCCCGCGGTGAGGCAGATAACTGTCGAGACCAGCCCGGCCACCAGGATGATGTAGAAATACGCGTCCACTACTGGTCTGCCTGCTGCTCCGCCGTGGACTGCTTCGCGGCGCGCTTCTCGTTGTCCGGCGCGAAGACCAGCACGGGCTTGGCGTAGCTTCCCGAGTCAGCCAGCAGCGCCACGAGGGTACCGTCCGGCGCGAAGGCGGCGGCGGGCTTTTCCGCCGTCGGGGCGTCCGGGGTGCCGGCCGACGGTCCGGAGGCGATCCTGCGGCCGAAGGAAATCTCGGTGGTTTCCTCGTCGCTGAGTTCCCGGTTCGGCATCAGTGCCCGGGCAGCCGAGGACATTTCCAGTACGTCCAATTCCTCGGCGAGCTCTTCGAGCGTCCGGGCCTGGTCCAGGGTGTACGGCCCCACCCGGGTCCGGCGAAGCGCCGTCAGATGACCGCCGACGCCGAGCGCATTGCCCAGGTCGCGGGCGAGGGCACGGATGTAGGTGCCGGAGGAGCATTCAACCGTGACGTCGACGTCGAGCGCCTCGCCGTCGCGTACCGGGCGCAGCCCGTGGACCTCGAAACGGTGGATGGTGACGGCACGTGCGGCGAGGTTGACCTCTTCGCCGGACCGGACGCGCGCGTAGGCGCGTTCGCCGTTGACCTTGATGGCGCTGACGCTGCTGGGAACCTGCGCTATTTCGCCGGTAAGGTCGGCGACGCCGGCCCGGACGGCTTCCGCGGTGACCGCGGTGGCGCTGTGCACGGCGGTGACGTCCCCTTCGGCGTCGTCGGTGACCGTCGATTCGCCGAGCCGGATGGTGGCGGTATAGGTCTTGGAGGTGCCCACGATGTAGGTCAGCAGGCGCGTGGCTTTGTTGATGCCGACCACCAGCACTCCCGTGGCCATCGGGTCCAGCGTCCCGGCATGCCCCACTTTTCGGGTACCGGCGAGCCGCCGCATCCGTCCAACCACATCGTGGCTGGTCCAGCCCTGCGGCTTGTCCACTATCACCAGTCCTGAAAGCACGCTTCCCAGTATATCTGCGCGGGACGCTCCCCCCGCCCGGCCCCGTTCTCGACCGGACCCGCCCGGAGACCCGCCCGGCCCGGCTCCTGCCCGGCGGTTAGGATGGCAGACATGCCCGAGCTAGCCGCCCATGTCCGCGACGTCCCCAGAAACCAGATCCGCGAGATCACCGAAGCCGCCTGGGCCACCCCCGGCGCGATCGTCCTGAGCATCGGGGAACCCGGCTTCGCCGTCCCCCGCCACATCCTTGAAGCAGGGATGGCGTGCCTGGACCGGGACGAAACCAACTACACCCCGAATGCCGGCATCCCGGCGCTGCGCGAGGCCTTTGCGGCGAGGTTCCGCGAACACAACGGGACGCCGGTCGGGGCGGACCGGGTGTACGTCGTCGACGGCGCCCAGCAGGGCCTTCACTTCGCGATGAGCCTGCTGCTCTCCCCCGGTGACGAGATCCTCATCCCCAACCCGGGCTACCCCACGTTCGCGATGACAAGCAGACTGCTGCACGCCGTCCCGGTGCAGTATCCGCTGTATCCGGACCATGACTTCCAGCCGCGGATCGCGGACATCGAGGAGCTCATCACGCCGCGGACCAAAGTGCTGATCCTGAATTCGCCGTCCAACCCGCTGGGCGCGGTGCTGGGCGGGGAGCTCACCCGCAGCCTCGTAGCGTTGGCCGTCCGGCATGACCTGTGGATCATTTCGGACGAATGCTACGAGGCGTTCACCTACGACGTCCCCCATGTGAGCCCGGCCCGCTTCGACAGCGAGGTTCCGGGCGAGGCCCGCATTTTCACCTCGGTGACGCTGTCCAAGACCTACGGCCTGACAGGGCTGCGCATCGGCGCGCTGATCTGCCCGCCGGGGCTGGAGCAGAAGATGAACAACGTCATGGAGTCGATCGTCTCCTGCGTCGCGTCGCCCTCGCAGTACGCGGGGCTCGCCGCGCTCACCGGCCCGCAGGACTACATCGCCCATGCCCACGCCCACTACCGCGCGAACCGGGATGCGGCTTCCGCCGTGCTCGAATCCAGGGGGATCCCCTTCCTCACCGCGCAGGGGGCGTTCTACCTCTGGGCGGACATGTCCCATGCAAGCGGCGGGGACGTCCGGTCCTGGGTCCGGCGTTTCCTGGCCGACTCCGGAGTGGCGTTCGCCCCGGGCACTGCCTTCGGCTCGATCGGTGAGGGCTGGATCCGGATTGCCCTCTGCAGCAGCAAGGCGGACCTGGTGGAAGGACTCAACCGCCTCCCGGCCCGGCTCCCCTGACGGGTCTCTCCCCCCTTTAGAACGCCTCTACCGCAGGGACGCCTTAGCCCTTAGCCTGAGCCCAGGGCGTTTTCCGCCCGGTTGGTCAACGGACCGGGTTCCCGGTTCAGTCGGGGAGGTACTCATGTGGTGGCAGGATTTGTTGTGGGGCATCTGGAACGGGCTGACGGCGTGGATCGTGTTGATCGTCCATATCTTCGGACAGTGGAGCGAATTCCCGTTCTACAACACCGCCCGCGCCGGAAACTGGTATGACGTCGGCTTCCTGCTGGGCATGGGTTCGCCCGTCCTGGGCGGTCTGGGCGCCAGGGGCCGCTCGAAGCGCCGCTGAGGCACCGGTAGCACGGCAGCACGGCACCACGACGGCGGATTCCTGGCCTCAGGTGGCGCCCGCAGCCAGGGCCCCGTCCAGCCAGCTGCGCAGGGCCGCCGCCGGCGGTGCCCCCGCCTGACGGGCCACGACCTGGCCGCCCCTGATCAGGAGCAAGGTAGGGATTGCCTGGACATCGAAGCGGCGCGAGAGTTGGGGTGACTTGTCGACGTCGACCTTGACGAGCTTGACTTGCCCGGCCCGCTCCCGGGCCAGCTTGTCCAGCACGGGACTGACCATCCGGCATGGCCCGCACCAGGCGGCCCAGAAGTCGACTAGCGCCGGCGTCGAGGACTGCTCGGCGACCACCCCGAAGTCCGCGTCGCCGGCTTCCACGATCCAAGGCAGATCCTTGCGGCAGTTGCCGCAGCGCGGGTGGCCGGCGGCCACCGTCGGAACCCGGTTGGTTTTCCCGCAATGGGGGCATTTAATCAGACTCAAGTCCACGGCCGCCCGCTGTCCGCCGTCCTGGCTGTCATGATTCCTGTCCGCGCTGTCATGGTTCCATCAGACGCCACGAGGAGGAGCGGATCAAGAGTCAGATGTCCCGCCGGCGTCGGCGGCCGAGGCAGGCCTCAGTACCCGGTGCGGTCCGGGTTGGCGTGCCATGCCTGGAAGGGAAGGCCCGACGCCGGAACGGCCGTGTGGCGTACCGGCATCAGTTCCGGCCGGATCCCGTCGAAGTACTCATAGAAGACGGCGTCGTCGAAGCCGGCTGCAGCGGCCGCGTTTCGGTCCGCCGCGAAGTAGAGCACAGCACCGCGGAGATCGAAGGTGGCCGTGGCTGCGGCGGCCCTGCGGATGGCGACGACCTCGGCGTGGGCTGTGGGATCGTTGTCCCGTGTTACCCGGTTGACGCCCCCCGAAGGTCCGGCCGTCCGCGGTGACCACAAGCGCCCCAAACGGACCGCCGCCGTCGGCCACACTTGCCACCGCGAGCCGGATGGCCTGGTCCAGAAAGTCGTTGACATCGGGGGCTGGGAGTGGCGTGAGCATGGTCCGATCCTAGCCAGCCGGCCGCCGTGGGCCGCGGGCGGCCCGCAGTGGGTTACGGAAAGCATCGACTTTGGCGGCCCGACGGATTAAGATCCGATCTTGGGGGCAGCCGTGGTTTTCCCGCCCGCCGTATCGCCGGTCTCATTGGTCTCGTGCTGTGGATTCTTCATCACTCGCCACTGGAGCAAACCATGAAAAAGAAACTGTCATTGCTAGCCTCGGTTGCCACCGCAGCCGTGTTCCTCTCGGCCGGGTCGGCTGGTGCAGCCGCCGACGGGACCTCGACCGGGAATTCCCCGGTCCAACTCGCTGACGGACTAGTGGGGCCGCTTCATATCAGTGCCGGGAGCAACGGCTCGGTCACGGTGAGTGAAGAGTTCGCCGGCCGGCTGACCCGGATCGACTCCGACGGGAAGAAGAAGGTCCTCTACGAAGCCGCGGACTGGGACATCGCCGGAAATACGCAGTGGCAGGGCTCGACGTATTTCCTCGAAAGCCAGGGGGCCGGGCCGGGTGACCAACGCGACCTCGTCGGCCACATCCGGATCATCGATGACGACGGCGGCCAGCGGACGCTTGGCGATTTCGCCGCCCTGGAAAGGGACGGCAACGCCGACGGCAAAACCCGGTACGGCTTCAGCGACCTGCCTGATGGCTGCGCTGCACTGTTGCCGCCGGAGATACCGGTCAGCTACACGGGCGAAGTGGATTCCCATCCGTACGGCATTGCCGTGACCGAACACACCATCTACGTTGCCGATGCCGGGGCCAACAGTGTGGTGTCCGTGGACGTCGAGACCGGCACGACGAAGACCATCGCCGTGCTGCCGCCGCGGCCCTACAAGATCACCGCTGAAGTTGCGGCCTCCAACAACCTGCCGGACTGCGTGGTGGGGACGAGCTACGAATTCGAGGCGGTGCCCACCGACCTTGCTGTCGGCCCTGATGGCTGGCTGTACGTCACCTCGCTTCCGGGCGGACCGGAGGACCCGGCGCTCGGTGCCCGCGGCGCGATCTTCAAGGTGAACCCGGACGACGACGATGTGAAGCTCGTTGCCGACGGGATCATGTCCCCCACCGGGCTGGTCCTTGACGACGACGGCGACATGTATGTCGCATCGCTGTTCGGCGAGGGTGTCCTCAAGATCGACCGGGAATCCGGCGAACAGACAGTCGTGCTCGCCGCGGCCCTGACTGCCGACGTCGCCCTCCGCGGACACAAGCTGTATGCGACGGCCAATGCCCTCGGGTCGAACGGCCAGGTGGTGTATCTCAAGCTGGACCACGGCTCGGACGATCGCGACAGCGGCTCCTGAGCGGACCACCCGCAGAACAAAGATGGCCGGCCCCGAAATAGGGGCCGGCCGGCTCGCTGCAGAAATCCTGCGGTGCTGCGGGACTACTTGTTGCTGTCCTCGTCGACGTCGTCCTTGTCAGTAAGGTCAGAGTCCTCTTCGTCGAAGTCGTCTTCGTCGAAATCGTCTTCGTCGAGGTCCACGTCCTCGGGAGTGTCACTCTTGTACGGGTCTGGGTCGCCGGCGTGCTGCGCACTTGCCGCGAGTGCGGCCACTTCGGCGTCGCGCTTCTTGGCGGCCCGGAGCAGTTCCTCAAGGTTGGAGGCGTTGACCGGGATCTGGTCGGCAACAAACTCCAGGGTCGGGGTCAGCCGGACAGTGATGTTCCGGCCCACCTCTTGCCGAAGCACGCCCCTGGCCTTCTCCAGCCCCTTCGCCGCTTCGGCCTGGACCAGCTCGTCGCCGAACACCGTGTAGTAGATCGTGGCATGCTGCAGATCATTGGTCACGCGGGCATCAGTGACAGTAATACCCTCAAGCCGCGGATCCTTGACCCTCCGGCCCAAAGCCTCAGCAACAACAACCTTAATCCGCTGCGCCAACTTGGCAGCCCGTGCGGGATCAGCCATTTCCACTCCTAAATATTTGGATGTACGACGGCGCCGGGGCAACTGGCGTACACCGGTTGGGTTGTCATGCCACGCGCCTAAGGTGAGTCCACGACGGACTCCCGTTGGGTTTTTCCCGGCGGCCTGGGAGTGGCATCGGGCCTGCCGGAGCTGGGCGGCAAAGGATCGCAGATCCTATGCCGCCCAGCGAAGGGGCGGGGCCGCCGGGAAAAACCCAACGGCCCCGCACCTCTTACACACCAGACTTCAGACTAGACGCGCGGCTTTTCGCGCATCTCGAAGGTCTCGATGGTGTCACCCTCGTTGATGTCGTTGAACGAGCCAAGACCGATACCACACTCGAAGTCCGTGCGGACCTCGGTGGCGTCGTCCTTGAAGCGCTTGAGCGTCTCAACGGCGAGATTGTCACCGATGATCTTGCCGTCGCGGCTGATGCGGGCCTTCGCGTTGCGTCGGATAACACCCGAGCGGACGATTGAGCCTGCAATGTTGCCGAACTTGGACGAACGGAACACTTCGCGGACCTCAGCGGTGCCAAGCTGGACTTCTTCGAACTCCGGCTTGAGCATGCCCTTGAGGGCCAACTCGATGTCATCAATTGCTGCGTAGATGACGGAGTAGAAGCGCATGTCCACGCCTTCGCGGTCTGCCAGTTCGGCAACACGCTCGGCGGGCTTGACGTTGAAGCCGATGATGACGGCGCTGTCGACCGTTGCCAGGTTGACGTCGTTCTGCGTGATAGCACCGACACCGCGGTGGATGATGCGCAGCTGGACGCCTTCGCCGACGTCGATCTTGAGCAGCGCGTCCTCGAGGGCTTCCACGGCACCGGACACGTCACCCTTGAGGATGAGGTTGAGGGTGTCGATCTTGCCTTCGGCGACGGCCTGGTCGAAGTCTTCCAGGCTGATGCGCTTGCGGCGCTTGGCCAGCGCGGCGTTGCGGTCGGCGGTTTCACGCTTCTCGGCGATCTGACGGGCGGTGCGCTCGTCAGCGGTCACGAAGAACGTGTCACCGGCGCGGGGGACGTTGGACAGACCCAGGACCTGCACCGGGCGGGACGGGCCGGCCTCGGTCAGGACGCTGCCGTCGTCGTCGAACATCGCCCGGACACGGCCGTGCGCCGTGCCAGCCACGATGGTGTCGCCGACGTGCAGGGTGCCGGACTGAACCAGGACGGTGGCCACGGAACCGCGGCCCTTGTCCAGGTTGGCTTCAATCGCGATACCGCGGGCATCCTTGTTCGGGTTGGCGCGCATGTCCAGGGCAGCGTCTGCGGTCAGCAGAACGGCCTCGAGCAGCTCGTCGATGTTGAGGTTCTGGCGGGCAGAGACCTCCACGAACATGGTGTCGCCACCGTACTCTTCCGGAACCAGCCCGTATTCGGTCAGCTGGCCGCGGACCTTCTCCGGGTTGGCGCCTTCCTTGTCGATCTTGTTTACGGCCACCACGATCGGCACGTTGGCCGCCTGTGCGTGGTTGAGGGCCTCAACGGTTTGAGGCATCACGCCGTCGTCCGCTGCGACCACCAGGATGGCGATGTCGGTGACCTTCGCACCACGGGCACGCATGGCGGTGAACGCCTCGTGGCCCGGAGTATCGATGAAGGTGATCTTGCGATCGATGCCTTCGTGCGGGTGGGTGACCTGGTAGGCACCGATGTGCTGCGTGATGCCGCCGTGCTCGCCCGCCATAACGTCGGACTTGCGGATGGCATCGAGCAGGCGGGTCTTACCGTGGTCAACGTGACCCATGACGGTGACCACCGGAGGACGTGCCTCGAGGTCCTCATCACCTTCGGCTTCCAGCTCGGCTTCGAAGTCGATGTCGAAGCCGGAGAGCAGCTCGCGCTCCTCGTCCTCCGGTGAGACGACCTGGAGTTTGTAGCCAAGCTCCTCGCCGAGCAGTGCGAAGGTCTCTTCATCCAGCGACTGCGTGGCCGTAGCCATTTCGCCGAGGTGGAAGAGGACGGTCACCAGTGCGGCGGGGTTCGCCTCGATCTTGTCGGCAAAGTCCGTGATGGACGAGCCACGGCGAAGCCGGACGATGGTGTTGCCGTCGCCGCGGGGCACACTGACGCCACCCAGCGACGGAGCACTCATCTGCTCGAGTTCCTGGCGCTTGGCACGCTTCGACTTGCGCTGCTTGCCACGGCCTGCGCCGCCCTTACCGAAAGCACCCTGGGTTCCACCGCGACCGCGGCCACCCTTGCCGAAGCCACCGCCGGCCGGGGCGCCGCCGCCGGCACCGGGAGCACCGGTACCCGGCGCGCCACCCGGACGGCCCGGACCACGGGCGCCGCCACCGGGACGGCCTGCACCGGCCGGTGCGGGACGTTCCGTGCGGTTCGGCATCATGCCGGGAGTCGGACGGTTTCCGCCGGCTCCTGCCGGACGGCCGGCGCCGGCAGCGCCGGCCGGACGCGGAGCACCCGGACGGGCACCCGGAGCGCCACCGGTGCGGGGAGCACCCGGCCGGGGACCCCCTGCGCCTGCTGCGGGACGCGGGCCGCCGGGGCGTTCGCCCTCGGTGCGGTTGCCGCCCGGACGCGGCATGCCCTGGGAAGGAGCAAAGGGGTTGTTGCCCGGACGCGAAGGACGTTCGTTGTCGCCGCCGCGGCCCCGGGGCATGCCCTGGGACGTAGCGAACGGGTTGTTGCCGGGACGGGGACCGCCCGGGCGGGGTGCCGAACCGCCCTGGCGTGCCGGAGCAGCCGGAGCTTCAGCCTTCGGAGCAGGCCGTGCGCCGGGCTTGATGCCCGTCGACGGTGCCGCCGTCGGTGCAGCAGCCGACGGCGCAGCCGGAGCCTGTCCAGCGGGTGCCGACGGTGCGGCGAACGGTGCCGGAGCAGCCGTCGCCGGAGCCTCAGTCCTGGTTGCTGCTGGCTGCGCCGGGGCACCGGGCGCTGCCGGAGCCGGCGCGGGCGCCGGACGGGTTGCCGAGGGGCTGGCGGGTGCCTTGGGGGCGGACGCAGGCGCTTCAGACTTCGGAGCTGCTGCTGCGTCGGGGAATGCGTTGCGGAGTTTCCTCACAACGGGTGCCTCAATGGTGGAAG
Organism: Pseudarthrobacter sp. HLT1-7; assembly: GCF_059383435.1. Taxonomy (NCBI): domain Bacteria; kingdom Bacillati; phylum Actinomycetota; class Actinomycetes; order Micrococcales; family Micrococcaceae; genus Pseudarthrobacter; species Pseudarthrobacter sp. HLT1-7. The sequence continues at coordinate 104,917 of NZ_JBWZCH010000014.1, forward strand.
AGGCGGAGCGAACGAATTCGCCCAGTTCCTGCAGTTTGGTGACTGCATCTTTGGAAGTAATACCGAGCTCTTTAGCAAGCTCATGCACGCGGACCTTGGCCACATTTCTCCTGTCTCGGTCCGCACCGAGCCAGGCACGAACCGTCTACTTCTTAATGCGGACCTCCGCCGCGAGTGCGGCTGAAAGGTCCATTGCTGAGCGCAACAAAGTTGTCATCGTTGCGCACTCATCGCTGGGAACTCATCGGGTTTCCATCAGTTTTCTGACCCGCTTTCAGGTTGGACGGTTGTTGCTGCGGCCACCGGAGTGTCCACGGCTTTCGTGACTGCGGTGATCCGGCGTTCGACGTCGGTTGTTCCGGTTGCGCCGTTGAGGGCGCGACCGAACGCTCGACGTTTGACCGCCAGTGCCAGGCACTTCTCGCCGGGGTGCAGCCATGCACCCCGGCCAGCCATCCGGCGTCGTTCATCCAGTACGACGGCGGATGAACCGCTGCCGTCGGCGACGAGCCGGAGTAACTCAGACCGCGGGCCCTTTTTCCGGCATCCGATACAGGTGCGCTGGGGCTGATTCTCGAGGTGTTGCACTTGTGCCACTTCCGAGTATCTTCCTGCCATTACATATCTGCCGGCCCTAGCATCCGGATGAAAACCCGGGTGTGCTGAGGGCACACGGATACCGGCCGTTAGGCGCGGTCATGTCTAGTCTAGCCCCAGAAGCGTCCGTGCCCCGAACCTGCGGGGACGCGGACGCCGGCGGGCGGACCCGAACTGCGGCCTATCTGTCGCGGTTCACCGCGGCGTCCGAGACGATGTCGATCCGCCAGCCGGTGAGCTTGGCGGCCAGGCGCGCGTTCTGGCCTTCCTTGCCGATCGCGAGGGAGAGTTGATAGTCCGGAACCACCACGCGGGCGGAGCGGGTTGCCTCGTCCGTGATGGTGACCGAATTCACGCGCGACGGCGAGAGTGCACTGGCGATAAAGGTCGCCGGATCGTCGCTGTAGTCGACGATGTCGATCTTCTCATCGTTCAATTCGGTCATGACGGCGCGGACACGCGACCCCATCTCACCGATGCAGGCACCCTTGGCATTGACGCCGGGGGTGTTGGCCTTGACCGCCATTTTGGTGCGGTGCCCGGCTTCGCGTGCCAGTGCCACGATCTCCACGGAACGGTCGGCGATCTCCGGGACTTCCAGTTCGAAGAGCTTCCGGACGAGGCCCGGGTGCGAGCGGGACAGCGTGATGGAGGGACCCTTGGTGCCGCGGTGAACGTCGATCACAAAGGCGCGGAGCCGGTTGCCGTGGGTGTACTTCTCCCCCGGGACCTGCTCAGGCGGCGGCAGCAGTGCCTCCACGGTGCCCAGGTTGACCTGGATCATGTGCGGGTTGTTGCCCTGCTGGATGGTTCCGGAAACCAGTTCGCCTTCGCGGCCCTTGAACTCGCCGAGCACATTGTCGTCCTCGACATCGCGCAGACGCTGCAGGATGATCTGACGTGCGGTGCTGGCAGCGATGCGGCCGAAGCCCGCGGGGGTGTCCTCGAATTCGCCGATGGGGGCGCCGTCGTCGTCGATCTCGGTAGCCCAGATGGTCACATGGCCGCTCTTGCGGTCCAGCTCGGCGCGGGCGGTCTCGAAAGCACCCGGCGTCTTGTGGTATGCAACCAGCAGCGCCTGCTCGATCGTCGGGATCAGGAGATCCAGAGGGATTTCACGCTCACGCTCCAGAAGTCTCAGCGCGCTCATGTCAATATCCATTAGGCCTCCTCAGAAGGTCCATTGTGTGCGTTCTCCAGACCAGCCTCATCGAGGTGGCTGAACTCTACTTCGACTTTTCCGCTACGGATCCTGTCGAAAGGAAGTTTGACGGGCTCGCCCTGCTTGGCTTTCATGCCCTTCTTGACTGCGATCTCGGGGATCAGCGTCACGCCGTGATCGTCAACAGACTGGACCCGGCCAGTGACGTTCTCGCCCTGCAGGACATTGACCTTGACCATCCTGCCTCGGGCCCGGTGCCAGTGCCGCTCTTCGGTGAGGGGACGCCCGACGCCGGGCGAGGAAACCTCAAGCTCGTAGGGGCGCGAGTCCGTGCTGGGATCGTTGTCCAGGGTGTCGGAGAGGGTCTTGGAGATCTCGGCGATAACGTCGAGGCCAACTCCACCGGTTTCCTCCTGCGGCAGGTCCACCACAACGTGGACCACCCGGTTGGCGCCGGCGACGTGAATGGAGACGTCCTCCAGATACAGCCGGTTCGCCAGCACTTCGGGCTCGAGGAGGGCGTGCAGCCGCTCGGCCTCGAAGTTGTGTGCGGGTGCGGCTTCAGCCTTACCCGTCCCGGTCCGGTCTGTCGAAGTCGTGGCTTCTGCGTTGGTCATGATGCCGGCCGCCTCCCGCTAGATGATGTTGTGGGTACTAGCGTAGCGATTTTCCGCGCGCCGTGGTGCACTTCAGTTCCCGGCCGGCATGCCAACCATGACAATATTGTCTGTTGTGAAAGATGACACCGGGGAAAAGCGGGGACGGGAGCTCTTCGCGCGCATCGCGCTCCTCAGCGTGCTCGCCCTGGTGGTGGCAAGCCTGGGCGTGGCCCTGACACCCGGCAGCCACCCGGAGCCCGCCGCACCGCCCTTTTCCGAGCAGGCCAGGGCAGCGGCGCTCAGCGACGCGATGCGGCTCAGGGCTGCCGGTGCGGAACTCGGCCGGTCCGCCGCCGGCACCGGACAACCCGCGGTGGCGCGGACTGTGAGTTTGCTGACAAGCCAGGCCCGGGCCCTCCTGCTGCCGGGTGACTTGCTGCCGGGCGAGATGGTGCCGGGCCAAAGTGCACCGGCATCCTTTGCTTCGCCGGTCCCGGCCGCACCGTCAACTACCAGTTCGCCTGCTGCTCCTCCCCTGCCCATGCCGGCCGCCTCTTCGGCGCCCGCGCTGGCAACGGCGCTGGCGGCCAGCGCCTCGCAACGGCTCGCCGACGCCGCCGTGGCCGACGGCGGCATGGCACGGCTTCTGGCGTCAGTCGGAACCGCCCAGCTACTGCAGGCCTCGTCTCTGGCCGCCGCCATCGGCGCCCCGGCTCCCCCGCAGGCCGACCCTGCGGCGCCCCAGCCATCAGGCGCCTGCGCCGGAAAACCGGCGTCGCCGTCGTCGTCGGGCCCGTCCGACGGCGAGGCCAGCCTGCCCGGCGCACTTGCGGCGACAGTGCGGCGCGAGCAGGAGACCGTGTACGGCTATCAGGTGGCCCTGACCCGGCTCAGCGGCACGGCGGCGACGTTGGCCTCGGAACTGCTGGCCCGGCACGAAGCCCTCGCCACCGGCGCAGAGTCCCTGAGCCGGGTGCACTGCGTCCCGGTACCGCCGCGGGAAGCCGGCTACACCATGGCACCTGCGTTTCTGGCCTCGCCCGCCGCCGGCCTTGGAGAGCTGGAATTTTCGGCGCTGACTGTCTACGGGGATCTGCTGGCCCTGAGCGAGGGTGAGACCCGCCGATGGGCGATCGCCGGACTCGTGGGTGCCGCACGGCGGTCCGCTCTCTGGGGTTCCGGGACCGGCGCGCTCCCCGGCCTGGCGGCAGACCCGGCGGGGTTCCCGGAGCTGCCGTCACCCGGCGTGGCTCCTTCCCCGGGCGGCTGACGGCGCGTCGGCGCTGGTGATGCACCCGAAGCACGGGCTTACTTTGCTTAGCCTCATCACACTGGCCAGCCGGGGGCGCTAGTGCTTTGCTGGAGCAATGAACAGTCAAGCCGCAGCCACACTTCATGAGAACGAGCCCCACCACAACGACATCGCCCAGCGGCTGAACTGGCTCCGTGCGGGTGTCCTGGGCGCCAATGACGGCATTGTCTCCGTCGCAGCGATCGTGGTGGGCGTCGCCGGCGTCACAACCGATTCCGGCCCCATCCTCGTCGCCGGTGCTGCCGGCGTCGTGGGCGGCGCGATTTCCATGGCCCTGGGCGAGTATGTGTCCGTCAGCAGCCAGAAGGACAGCCAGCAGGACCTGATCGAGAAGGAGCGGCGCGAACTGGCCGAGCAGCCCGAGGAAGAGCTCGAGGAGCTCACCGCCATCTACCAAGGCAAGGGCCTCAGTGCGGACACGGCCCGTACCGTCGCCAAGGAACTAACCGCCCACGATGCCCTCGGCGCCCACCTTTCCGCCGAGCTCAATATCGATGAGACGGACATCGTCAGCCCGTGGCACGCGGCGCTCGCCTCCGCTATCGCGTTCCTGATCGGCGCCATCCTCCCCATGCTCGCCATCCTGTTGCCGCCGGAGAACGTCCGCGTCCCGCTGACTTTCGTGGCGGTGCTCGTGGCACTGGCGGCGACCGGTGCGCTGGGGGCGTGGATCGGCGGCGGCTCGAAGATGAAGGCGGCGCTTCGGGTGGTGGTTGGCGGCGCTGTGGCACTGGTGGCGACGTTCCTGATCGGCAACTGGCTCGGGGCCAGCGGCATCGTCTGATCCCCGGTGCGCCCGCGCGGCGCGGCAGCGGTGGCCGGGCCTCGCCGTCCAGCAGCGGCTACGCTGGATCCGATGAGCCCCACCGCAGACGTCCCGATCCCGCCCGACCTCGCCCGACGCTATGGCAGCTACGCCAGCGGACGGGACTGGCTGGCGTCGCTCCCCCGGCTGGTCAGGCACTGCCTGGCGCTGTGGCAGCTCGAGCTTGACCTCGTTCCCGGCACCCTGCCGTGGAACGGCCACGGGGCCATCGTGGTCCCGGTGCGCCGGCGGGGCGGTCACGGCGGGGGCCGGGAAGCCGCCGTCCTGAAGATCGCCTATCCGCACCAGGAAGCGCTCGTGGAACGGCACGCCCTCACCCTGTGGGGCGGCGACGGCGCCGTCCGCCTGCTGGCGGCCGACGACGGTGCCGGCGCGATGCTGCTGGAACGCCTGGACGCCGTGCGCTCCCTGCAGGACGTCCCCATGGCGACCGCCGTGCCCGTGTGGGGAACCCTGCTGCACCGGCTCAGCCTGGTGCCCGACGGCCGTGCGGAGTGGCGGGAATTCGAGCACATAGCGGCCCGGGCCGAACAATGGAGCGATGATTTGCCGCAGAGCTGGGAAGAACTCGCCCGGCCTTTCCCGCGCTGGCTGCTGGAAGCCGCGCTCGAGGTCTGCCAGACACGCGGCGCCGTCGGCCGCCGCGCCGGCAAGGACGTGCTGGTGCATACGGACCTGCACTACCTGAATATCCTGGCCCGGCCGCGCGGGGAGGGGAGCCGGGAGCGCACCAACGGCTTCGCCGCGATTGACCCCCAGCCCATGATCGGCGAAGCGGAGTTCGCCGTCGCCCCCGTGCTGTGGAACCGGATCCCGGAGCTGTCACGGGCGGATCCCCGGCGCGCCCTCCTGGAACGCTGCCGGGACTTCAGCACGGCCGCCGGGCTCGACTCCGAAACCGCACGGCAGTGGAGCCTCGCCCGTGAGGTGGAGAACGCCCTCGGCTATGCCTCGAAGCCCCGCCACGCGGGAGACCTCGCCCGCTCGCTCTGGGTCGCCAGCACGCTCGCCGGACGCACCCTGCCGGGGCTGCCCGCGCCGCACGAGCTGCCGGCGCCCGGAGCATCGCCCGGCTGAGCGGTACGCCAGGCCTTCCCGTGAGTTCGTCGGGGGTGTAGGCGGCGCCAAGACCTTTCCGCTCCCGTGGGACATGCCCATTCTTCGCACCCGGGACTGGGCACAATGGGACTTAGTCCACCCGCCGGCCCCGGCGCGGGGCATGTCCCCTTCAGGCCTGTGTCCTGTCCGGCGGGACATGCCCATTCTTCGCGCCCGGGGGCGAGTTCTAGTGATCGTTGCAACACCCCCTATGAACGGGAATTGCGACACACATGGAAACACCATCGATCAACAGTTCTTCCTTGAGGAAAAAAGCGTCTTTGAGGGAAGAACCTGGTC
>NZ_JBWZCH010000015.1:0-107177 GCF_059383435.1 Pseudarthrobacter sp. HLT1-7
ACAACGCCGCCGTCATCTGCCTGGCACGCCGCCGCTGCGACGTCATCCACGCCATGCTACGCAACGACACACTCTACGAGGAAAAAGCTCCCCAAACCGCTTGACAAAAAACATAGGGACACCCCCCTGGGGAATGTCAGCTCCACGGAGTCAGCCGGGGTACAGGCGCAGCCAGAGCACAAGATCGTCGTAGGCCTCCTGGCGCACCGCACGGCGGGACAGGAAGACATCGTGGAGGGCCTGCGGGTAACGGAAGACGGCCGCGCGGCGGCCCAGTCCAAGCGCCCGGCGCGCCGTCTCCTCAACGTCGATTACGGCGTCAACCCCGGTGAGTCCTTCGGACCATTCGGCCTGGATCCGGGTGCGCCCGGACAACATCACCAGCACCGGTGACGTGATGTCGAGCCGCCGCTCCACGGCCGCGTGGCCAGCCATCACCGCCTTCGTCCAGCCTGGCCTGATGGGGAAAGACGTCTTTGGCCGCCACCCCGGATTCACGGCCCATTCACCGTGCGCCGTGTCGCTGACGCACTCCCAGTAGCCCGGCATGCTGGGCAGCAGGAACGGCCGCCGGGGGTCGGCCCGCGCCAGCGGTTCCACCAGATGCATGGCGATGTTCCGGATCAGGCTGCTGCCCTGTAGTTCCAACCAGGGGGCGTTCAGGATCAGGGTGCCCAGCCGGCCGGGGTGGCGGTCAGCCCACAGTGCCGCCACCAGGCCGCCGAGGGAATGCGCCAGCAGATGCACCGTCGGCGGGCGGGAGCGGCCGGTGCGGAGGGCTATGTCAGCACCGATGGCGGCCAGCGCGGCGGCGATTTCCTCGTCGTAGACGGCCAGATCGGTCATGTAGCCGGGGGTCTGCCAGCCGCGGAGGCTGCGCCCGAACTTTCGCAGGTCCAGGGCATAGAAGTGGAAGCCGCAGGCAACCAGATGGTCGGCGAGTTCGGCCTGCAGGAAATAGTCAGCCCAGCCGTGCAGGTACAGGACCACCTTTTCCGGCGCCCCGAGCTCAGATGCCCGCCGGCCGTTGCCCGGTGCCGGCGGGCGCCGGCCCTCCGGGCCGAAGAAGCGGTGCAGGGCCGAGAGGATCCTGTCCCCGGGACTCGCTGCCGCCGTGACCGGCGTCCGTTCCGCTCCCGCGTCCCCGGCTCCGCCCGAGGCGGCATGCCGCACCAGAGTGGCGACCACGGGCCCCTCGTCGTCGGGAATCAGGGGTAGCTCCAAGGACTCGAACCGGCTGCCCAGCACGTCTTCTTGCCACCGGGGAGCGGTCGACGGAACGGTCATGGGGTCCCGCCGTCGGACGGTACATAGGCCCGAAGCCACCGGGCCAGCCGGGCGTAGGCATCCGCGCGGACTCGCGGTGCGGACAGGAACACGTCGTGCAGGGCGCCGTCGATCCGTTCCAGGGTCACCGTGCGGCCCAGGCCCAGGGCCCGCAGCGCAATCGTGTTCACATCCAGGACCGCGTCGGTGCGCCGCATGGAGTCCTTCCAGAACATTCCGTTGGCGCTTGCCCCGGAGATCAGGACGAGGATCGGGACGTCGATATTCAGCCCGCGGGCCACCCTGGCCTGGCCGGTGAGCACGGCACTGAGCCAGCCGGCCCGGACGGGAAAGGCGCGCGGCGGACGGTAGCTGTCGTCGAGGGTCCACTCGCCCTCGGCCGCGCTGCTGATGCTGCGCCAGTAGAACCCGCGTTCCGGGAGGCGGATGACGGATTCAGGCCGGAAGCGGGCGAGGGGTTCCACCATGGTCCGGGCCGCGCGGCGGACGGCCGGGCTGCCGTGCATTTCGAGCCAAGGGCTGTCGAGGACCAGCTGCGACACCATGCCGGGATGCCGGCTGGCCCACAGCGCGGCAATCAATCCGCCGGTGGAATGCCCCATAAGCGTCACCGACGTAGGGACGGCGGCCGGGTGGAGCGAACGGATGATGCCGATCGCGGCGGTGATCTCGGCGTCGTAGTCGGCCAGATCCGCCACATAGCCGCCGTGGGTTCCCGGCCGCAGGCTCCGCCCGTGATCGTGCATGTCCAGGGCGAAGAACTCGAAGCCCTGCCCGGCCCAGAACTCCGCGAGTTCCACGTTAAAGAAGTAGTCGCTCCAGCCGTGCAGGAACAACACGGACCGCACCGGCCCGGGCCTGCCCGGCCCGGTGCCTGTCCCGTTGCCGGGCTGCACCGGTCCGGGCCCGTCCGGCCCGGTGCCTGTCCCGTTGCCGGGCTGCACCGGCCCGGGCCCGGTGCTACTGGCGGTGCTACTGCCGGTGTCCGGGAGACGACGCACCAGGGTGGCGGTCCGCTCAAGGCCGTCGGGGCCCGCCGCCCGGAAGGCGCACGCCTCGAAGTCGTTCCCGAGGATGTCGGGTTCCCATTTCATCGCCGAAACCTAGATCGCCGCCGCCGCGGCACGGCCGGCAGCAAAGAGTCCGGGCATCTGGTCCAGTACCGCGGCGCGCGGGCCGGCAGCATGGGCCCGGGCCGCGGACACCGGATCGGCTAGTCCTGCGCCGGCAGCAGTGGCACCGGCCTCGATCAGGGTGTTACCGGGCCCCCGGGGGGCCGCGTCCGGGGATGAAGCGTCGCTGGTCATGGCTTCATGCTAGCGCCCGGCGGGGCGCGGGTTTGGTCTGGACCGCCGGAACCGCAAAACTGGGACCATGCGCGTATATCCGACTTTCTTCCGGCTGGCCTTCTCATGGATGGACGCCGAACGCGCCCACAAAATCGGGTTCAGGGCCATTCGCCTCGTCCATGGCTGCGGCGCCGGGCGCATGCTGCAAAAATTTGCGGCCCCGGCAGTTTCGCTGCAGACCCAGGCCTTCGGCCTGACCTTCCCCTCGCCGTTCGGGCTGGCCGCAGGGTTTGACAAGGAGGGCCTCGGCATCGAGGCCCTCACCGACCTCGGCTTCGGGCACGTGGAAGTCGGCACCATCACCGGCCAGGCACAACCCGGCAACCCGGGCCCCAGGCTCTTCCGCCTCATGGAAGACCGGGCCGTCATTAACCGGATGGGCTTCAACAACGACGGCGCCGCCGCAGTGGCGCCCCGGCTGAAATCAGCCCGGGCCGCCCTGCAGCGGCACTATCCCGGCGTCCGCCCGGTCATCGGGGTCAACATCGGCAAAAGCAAGGTCGTGGAGCTCGACGACGCAGCGGCGGACTACCTCATCAGCGCCCGGAGCCTGGCCCCCGCCGCCGACTACCTCGTCGTTAATGTCAGCTCCCCCAACACGCCCGGGCTCCGGCTGCTGCAGGATGTTCAGGCGCTGCGCCCGCTGCTTGCGGCGGTAGGGGAGGAGGCGGACAAAGCCGCCGGCCGGCACGTGCCGCTGCTCGTCAAAATCGCGCCGGATCTCAGCGACGAGGACCTCGACGACGTCGCTCGCCTGGCGCTGGACCTGAACCTGGATGGCATCATCGCCACCAACACGACGACCGCCCGCACGGGGCTCGTCTCCAGCCCCGGGAAGGTCGGGGCGTGCGGGGCCGGCGGACTCTCCGGGGCGCCGCTGAAGAAGCGATCACTCGAGGTGCTGGCCCGTCTCAGGGCAGCAACCGACGGCGCACTGACCCTGGTCTCCGTGGGCGGCGTCGAGACGGCGCAGGACGTCCAGCAACGGCTTGAGGCCGGCGCCACCCTGGTTCAGGGCTACACGGCTTTCCTTTACGAGGGACCCTTCTGGGCCGCCCGCATTAACCGCCAACTCGCAAAGCACCCGTCACGGCGCTAGGCGCGTCCACCTTCCCTCGACGCGCAGCTTTCCCTGCGACGCGCGAAATGCCTGACGACACGGGAATTCCCGCGTCGCCAGGCATTATGCGCGTCGCGGGGCGATCTGCGTAGCGCGAGGCGTCAGGCGGGGTACTCGCCGCGCTTGACCTGGGGCTTGGGGAGGCGCAGGCGGCGGAACTGCAGGGAGCGCATGGAGCCGTACCAGACGGTACCCCGCTCGATTTCGCCGAACTTCCCGGCCAGCCGCTTCTTGAGTTTGCGGGACAGGATAAAGACGTCGACGAACACGGCCAGGAACATCACCCAGAATCCGCCCAGCACATAGATCATCTGGTTGCTGGAGGCCGGCACGAGCAGGGAGACCACGACGAAGATCAGCGCACCGAACATGAGGTATTCGCCGAGGCTGAAGCGGGCATCCACGTAGTCGCGGGCGAAGCGCTTCTGCGGGCCCTTGTCCCGCAGCGGCAGGAACTTCTCGTCCCCGGTGTCCATGGCCTTACGCATCTTGACCCGCTGGTCCTGGACGGCGGCGCGCTCGGCAGCCTTGGATGCCTTGCGGTCCTCCGGCACGAGGGGCCGCCTGCGGGCGGCCACCTGGGCGCTGCGCTTGGGCGTGGGCGCGCCCTTGCCAATGGCGGCGGTGCGGGCCGAAGCCTCGGCCGTCTGCTGGTCAACTACATCCTGCGCCGAGGGCGCTGCTTTATTTCGTCCAAACACCCTTACAGAATACCCCGCGGCGGCGGGCGCGGGACCCGGCCCGCAGGCCGCCGGATCCGCTGGCGGGCTGTTTGTGCTGATCCTTCGCCCGGGTAGTGTCGTGGCCATGACTTCATCACCCGCGGGGAACCCGCAGACCTCCACCGGTTACGCCGGAAACTTCGACGCCGAAGCCCTCCGCCGCGCCGTCAGCGAATCGTTCGACACCACGATCACCCAGCTGAAGGAGCTCGTCGCCATCCCGGGCATCGCCTGGCCCAGCTTCGACCCGGCCCCGTTGAACGCCAGCGCCGACGCCGTCGCCGCGCTGGTCCGCGCCGGCGGCTTCGATGACGTCCGGATCCTGCGGTGCGAAAAGGAGGACGGCACGCCCGGCGGCCCTGCGGTCGTAGCCCGACGTCCTGCCGCTAAAGGCAAGCCGACCGTCCTGCTCTACGCCCACCACGATGTGCAGCCAACCGGCGATCTGGCGCTGTGGGAAACAGAGCCGTTCACCGCCGTCGAACGCGACGGCCGGCTCTACGGCCGCGGCGCGGCAGATGACAAGGCCGGCATTCTGGCCCACATCGCCGCCTACGCCGCCGTGACGCGGGTGCTGGGCGACGACCTCGGCCTTGGCGTGACCTTCTTCTTCGAAGGCGAGGAGGAAGCCGGGTCCCCGACCTTCCGCTCCTTCCTGGAAGCCAATCGGGAGCTGCTGCGCGCAGATGTGATCGTCGTCGCCGACTCGTCCAACTGGAAGGTGGGCATCCCGGCCCTCACCACCAGCCTGCGCGGCCTCGTGGACGGCACCATCGAGGTCAGGGTCCTGGACCACGCCGTCCACTCCGGTATGTTCGGCGGGCCGGTATTGGACGCCCCGACGCTGCTGTCCCGCCTGATCGCCACCTTGCACGACGACGACGGCAGCGTCGCGATCGCCGGCCTGGTCAGCGGCGACGACGTCGAGGTGGACCTCACCGAAGAGGAGTACCGTGCCGACGCCTCGGTGCTTGACGGCGTCCGGCTGGCCGGCACCGGCTCCATCGCCTCGCGGATGTGGACCAAGCCGGCGCTGTCCATCATCGGTTTCGATGCGCCGGCCGTGGACGTCGCCTCCAACACCCTGCTCCCGCGGGCGCGCGCCAAATTCAGCCTGCGGCTCGCCCCCGGCCAGGATCCGGCCGAGGCCATGGAGGCCGTGCGCAGACATGTCGAAGCCAACGCCCCCTTCGGTGCCCGGGTGGTCTTCACCCCGGGGGAGAGCGGCAACGCCTTCCGCACGGACACGTCATCGAAGGCCGCCGGCGCCGCAATGTGGGCCCTCGGGGAGGCCTGGGGCGTTCCGGCCGTTGAGATGGGAATAGGCGGCTCGATCCCCTTCATTGCGGACCTGACCGAGCTCTACCCGGACGTGCAGATCCTGGTGACCGGTGTGGAGGATCCGGATTCCCGCGCACACAGCGCGAACGAGTCCCTGCACCTGGGGGACTTCCGGAACGCAATCGTTGCCGAAGCGCTTCTGCTGGCCCGGCTGAACGAGGACGGGCTGGCCTAGGCTGATTCTCCGCCCGGCCGGGTTCCCGGGAACATCCAGCCTGCCGGAAGGGTTACGCCAGAAGTTAGAGCTGCACCCCTGATCGACGTAGCATGTAGCTATAGCCAAAACCGTTTAAGTAGAGGCGCGCACCGTGTGAGCGGTGCAGCCACCACCGTCGTCAGAAGGTAGGCCATGAGCACTACAACCAATGAAAACAGCGCCGACACCACCGCCGCAGCGGGCGGGGAACTAGCCGCCCACGAGGTCAAGCTGACCGACGTCGCTGCCGGCAAGGTCCGTAGCCTGCTCGAGCAGGAGGGCCGCACCGATCTGCGCCTCCGCGTCGCCGTGCAGCCCGGCGGCTGCTCCGGCCTGATCTACCAGCTCTACTTCGACGAGAGGGTCCTCGACGGCGACGCCGTCCGGGACTACGACGGCGTCGAGGTTGTAGTCGACAAGATGAGCGTCCCCTACCTCAGCGGGGCCAGCATCGATTTCGAGGACACCATCTCCAAGCAGGGCTTCACTATCGACAACCCGAACGCCGGCGGCTCCTGCGCCTGCGGCGATTCCTTCCACTAGGGCCGGGAAATCGCCCGGCCCTACGGCCACAGGAACCACAACGAGCGGGCGCCATAAAAAGGTCCCGACGCACGGCGCGGACTTGTGGGCGAAAACTCGCGGGGAGCGGTAAGCTCTACATCGAGTAGTAAAACTTTTCGTGTGTCCTGACCGCCACTTCGCGGCCCGGGCGACAGCAACAAGTAGGAAGGTCCGTCTGTGAGTTCGCAGAACCGAACCGGCAGCCGACGCAAACAGATCACTACGATCACTGGCTTGGCACTCGCCGGCGCGTTGGCTTTGACTGGATGTTCACCAGAGGTACAGAAAGGGTGGCTGCCCACTGAACGTGGCACCACCAGCAACACTGACCGCATCATGGACCTCTGGGTCAACTCATGGATTGCCGCGCTGGTGGTCGGGATCATTACCTGGGGTCTGATGATCTGGTGCATCGTCGCTTACCGGCGGCGTAAGGGCACCGTCGGGTTCCCCCGGCAGAACAGCTTCAACCTGCCCCTCGAGGTCTTCTACCTCACGATCCCGCTGTTTATGGTCCTGGTGTTCTTCTACTTCACCGACCGCGACCAGCAGGCGATCGACAACCGCGCCCAGCCCGCCGACGTCGTCGTGGACGTCCGAGGCAAGCAGTGGGCCTGGGACTTCAACTACAAAAAGGGCGACGTCATCCGCGAGGATGTCTACTCGGCAGGCGTCCAGACAAATCTCACCGGGGAGGCTGTGGACAAGGAAAAGCTGCCCACCCTGTTCCTTCCGGTGAACAAGTCTGTTGACCTTGAGCTGAACGCCCGAGATGTCATCCACTCCTTCTGGGTCCCCGCCTTCCTGCAGAAGCGCGACATGATCCCCGGGAAGACCAACTACATGAGGTTCACCCCCACCAAAGAGGGAACCTACGACGGCAAGTGCGCCGAACTCTGTGGCGAGTACCACTCCGAAATGCTGTTCCGCGTAAAAATCGTCTCCGACGCCGAGTTCCAGGCACATCTGGAGAAGCTGCGCCAGGACGGCAACACCGGCGCGCTCGGCGAAGAGTACGACCGCAACCCGGCCCCGACCGAAACCAAGTAAGGGGAGCGACGTGGCAACCACCTATTCTCAGCCCTCCGGGACCCTTGAGGCTCCCGTAGTACCCAAATCCAAGGGACGCATCGTCGTCAACTGGATCACCTCAACCGACCACAAGACCATCGGGTACATGTACCTGATTGCGTCTTTTGTGTTCTTCTGCTTCGGCGGAGTGATGGCACTGCTGATCCGCGCCGAGCTGTTCGAGCCGGGCATGCAGATACTGCAGACCAAAGAGCAGTACAACCAGCTCTTCACCATGCACGGCACCGTTATGCTGCTGATGTTCGCCACCCCGCTCTTTGCCGGCTTCGCCAACGTCATCATGCCGCTCCAGATCGGTGCCCCGGACGTTGCCTTTCCGCGGCTGAACGCTCTGGCCTTCTGGTTCTTCCTCTTCGGCTCCACGATCGCCGTGTCCGGCTTCGTCACCCCGCAGGGTGCAGCGTCGTTTGGCTGGTTCGCCTACGCGCCGCTGTCCAACACGACGTTCAGCCCGGGCGTGGGTGGTGACCTCTGGGTCTTCGGCCTGGCGCTCACCGGCTTCGGCACCATCCTCGGTGCAGTCAACTTCATCACCACCGTCATCTGCATGCGTGCCCCGGGCATGACCATGTGGCGGATGCCGATCTTCACCTGGAACATCCTCGTCACGTCCATCCTGGTCCTGATGGCTTTCCCGCCGCTGGCCGCGGCCCTCTTCGCCCTCGGCGCTGACCGACGCTTCGGTGCCCACATCTTCGACCCGGAGAACGGCGGCGCCGTCCTCTGGCAGCACCTCTTCTGGTTCTTCGGACACCCCGAGGTCTACATCATCGCGCTACCGTTCTTCGGCATTGTTTCGGAGATTTTCCCGGTCTTCAGCCGCAAGCCGATCTTCGGCTACAAGGGCCTGGTCTACGCAACGATTTCCATCGCGGCCCTCTCCGTGACCGTGTGGGCTCACCACATGTACGTCACCGGCTCGGTCCTGCTGCCGTTCTTCTCCTTTATGACGATGCTGATCGCCGTTCCCACCGGGGTGAAGTTCTTCAACTGGATCGGCACCATGTGGCGGGGATCAATCACCTTCGAAACCCCCATGCTCTGGAGCATCGGCTTCCTGGCGACGTTCCTCTTCGGTGGCCTGACTGGCATCATCCTGGCATCCCCGCCGCTGGACTTCCACGTTTCGGATTCCTACTTCGTCGTCGCCCACTTCCACTACGTGGTGTTCGGCACCGTGGTGTTCGCGATGTTCGCCGGCTTCTACTTCTGGTGGCCCAAGTTCACCGGCAAGATGCTCAACGAACGCCTCGGCAAAATCCACTTCTGGATGCTGTTCCTGGGCTTCCATGGCACCTTCCTTATCCAGCACTGGCTCGGCGTCGAGGGCATGCCCCGCCGCTACGCGGACTACATGCCGCAGGACAACTTCACCTGGATGAACCAGTTCTCCACCTACGCCTCCTTCCTGCTCGGTGCCTCGCTGATCCCGTTCTTCTGGAACGTCTACATCACCTGGCGCAGCAACGAACGGGTCACGGTGGATGACCCCTGGGGCTTCGGCGCCTCCCTCGAATGGGCCACCTCCTGCCCGCCCCCGCGCCACAACTTCACCTCGCTGCCGCGGATCCGCTCGGAGCGTCCTGCACTGGACCTCCACCACCCCGAGCTGTCCCAGTCGTACACCGTAGAATCGCCCGGCCCGGCAGCGGCAGCGCTCGGTAACGCCGATCAGAAGGACACCGCCCAGTGAAGATTGAATCCAGGATTTTTGGCTACGGAGCTTTCTTCTTCGTCCCCGTTGCGGTTATTTACGGATTCCTGACCGACTGGACCGAATGGGTTGGATCCCTTGGCATACTGTTGCTCGGCGGCCTCTCTGGAATGGTCGGCGCCTACCTCGCCTTCACTGGCAAGCGTGTCGGCATGCGGCCCGAGGACCGCAGCGACGCCGAGATCCACGAAGGCGCCGGTGAACAGGGTCACTTCAGCCCCTGGAGCTGGTGGCCGCTGGTCCTCGGACTGGCCTGCGCCGGCGGATTCCTCGGCATGGCCGTTGGATTCTGGATTGTCTACATTGCGGCCGGTCTTGCACTCGTCGGATTGGTCGGCTGGGTCTACGAATACAGCCGCGGAGACCACGCGCACTGACGTCCCGTAGGTATTCTTAACGCACACGACAGCGGGCCCCACCACAATGGTGGGGCCCGCCGTCGTCGGCGCTGGGTGCGGAGTGCGTTTTCTGGGATCGGGGCGGCACTTTCCCGGGCCGGGCCGGCGGTGGTCTAGACCGGCCCCCGGGTTGTTCTACGCTTAGTGCATGAACGTACGCACCAGGCGGGGCCATGGGGTCTAACGCGGCAGCGATGACCGGCGAGATCGACCGGCAGAGCGGCACACCCATCTATGTCCAGCTCCGGGAAATCCTCCGGGCCCATATTGTGAGCGCCTGCCCGCCGGGTTCGGCACTGCCGTCCGAGCGGGATCTGGCCGGGCGGTTCGGTCTCGCCCGGATGACGGTCCGCCAGGCCATCGACGCCCTAGTGGGCGAGGAGGTGATCGAGCGCGTGGTGGGCCTGGGCACTTTCGTCCGCAAACCCAAACTCGACCTTCAGGTCAAGCTGACCTCGTACAGCGAGGAAATGCAGCGCCGCGGCATGGTCCCGGCAGCCAAGGTCCTCAGCTTCGAACAAATTGGCGCCAGTGCCTTCCTGGCCCGCGAGCTGCAGCTGGAGGAGGGGACGCCGCTGGTACGGTTCCGGCGCCTTCTGCTGGCAGACAACGAGCCGATGAGCGTCGACGAAAACTTCATCCCGGCGCACAGAGTGCCGGGACTGCTCGACGGCGAACCGCCCAGCTCGCTCTACAACGTGCTGAGCGAACGCTACGGCCTCGTGATGGAGTGGGGCGAGGATATGATCGAGGCGACGGCCGCCTCGCCGTCCACCGCGCGGCTGCTCAACGTCGAGGTGGGATCCCCGCTGCTGAAAATTCAGCGCCACGCCTTTGTGGCCAGGGCGATGGTCGACTACTCGGTGTCCTACTACCGGGCCGACCGGTACAAGCTGTGGGTGCCGCTGCAGCGGCCCGGTGTCCGCCCGACGCGCAATTACGCCTCGGGCTACCGCCAGTAAGCAACGCGGGGTCACTTAGCGCCCATGATCCGATGCGGCATGGGCGCTAAGTGACCCCGCGTTGTGGTTTGTGGCGGGTACGCCGGAAGGCCCGGTCCTGGTGGGCCGGGCCTTCCTGTTCTGCCGTGGAGTCTGCTCTGCCGTGGAGCTAGCGGCTGAGGGTCTTTTGGGACTCTTCGGCCGCAATCGCCTCGTGTCCGCCGTGGTGGCCATGAGCCGCATCAAGCTCGGCGGGCGTTGCCGGTGCCACGCGGTCTTCGAAGAACAACTGGGAGAGCTTCGCGCGGCGCTTCTCTTTCCTGTCCACGATCCCGTGAGCGTTCGGTTCAGCCGGGAGCGGCGAGGGGGACTCGAAGCCGACCAGCTTGTAGCGCTTGTACTCGTCCAACGGGGCGTGGACCTCGATGAACTCACCGTGCGGCAGGCGTACGATACGGCCCGTTTCGCGGCCGTGGAGCGCAATTTCGCGGTCCTTGCGCTGTAGGGCCAGTGCAACGCGCTTCGTCACGACGAAGGCGATGACCGGGCCGATGAAGAACAGTGCGCGGAGCCAGTAGGTTACGTCGTTCAGCGACACGTGGAAATGCGTGGCGATGAGGTCCGAGCCGGCCGCTGCCCACATGACGCAGTACCACACAAAGCCTGCCATGCCGATGGCGGTCCTGGTGGGGGCATTGCGCGGACGGTCCAGGACGTGGTGTTCGCGGTTGTCCTTGGTGATCCAGCGTTCGATCCACGGGTAGGTGAACAGGACGGTGAAGATGATCCCTGCCGGCACGAGGGCCGGGAGGAGAACATTCAGGGTCAGCACCTGGCCGAAGATCACGTACTCCAGGGGGAAGCTCCCGATGACGCCCGGCATCAGGCGCAGGGCCCCATCAACGAACCCGATGTACCAGTCAGGCTGTGTGCCTGCGGATACGGGGGAGGGGTCGTAAGGGCCGTAGTTCCAGATCGGGTTGATGGTGAAGAAGCCCGCCATGAGGGCCACGACACCGAAGACGATGAAGAAGAAGCCGCCGGCCTTCGCCGCATAAACCGGGCCGAGGGGGTAACCGACGACGTTGCCGTCGTTACGTCCCGGACCGGGGTACTGGGTGTGCTTGTGCACCACCACCATGAACAGGTGCATCACGATCATCAGGAGGATGAGCGCCGGAACGAGCAGGATGTGGAGCATGTACAGCCGGCCGATGATGACCGTGCCGGGGAATTCCCCGCCGAAAAGGAAGAATGAAATGTACGTGCCGACCACAGGGATGGCCTTGATGACGCCGTCAATGATGCGCAGTCCGTTTCCGGAGAGCAGGTCATCGGGGAGGGAGTAACCGGTAAAGCCAGCGGCCATCGAGAGGATGAGCAGGACGCCGCCCACCACCCAGTTCATTTCGCGGGGTTTGCGGAAGGCACCGGTGAAGAACACGCGCAGCATGTGCACGGACACCGAGGCCACGAACAGCAGTGCGGACCAGTGGTGGACCTGGCGCATGAACAGACCGCCGCGGACATCGAAGGAGATGTCCAGCGAGGAGCTGTAGGCCACTGACATCTCGACGTTCTTCAGCGGGGTGTAGGAGCCCGTGTAGTGCGTCTCCGCCATGGACGGATCGAAGAAGAAGGTCAGGAACGTGCCGGAGAGCAACAGGATGACGAAGGAATACAACGCCACTTCACCGAACATAAAGGACCAGTGGTCCGGGAAGACCTTGCGGCCGAATTCGCGGAGGATACCGGATCCGCCGACACGCTCGTCAACATAGTCAGTAATGCGGCCGCCCTTGGTCTTGGCGACGAAGGTGGGGGCATTAGCTGGTGATGTTGCGCTCATGCTCATCACGCTCCCAATAGCTAGGTCCAACAGGTTCTTTGAAGTCGCTGGTAGCGACCAGGTAGCCCTCGGAGTCAACTGCGATCGGCAGCTGCGGGAGTGGCCGGCTGGCCGGGCCAAAGATAACCTTGCATTCCTGGGTCAGGTCGAAGGTTGACTGGTGGCACGGGCACAGCAGGTGGTGGGTCTGCTGCTCGTATAGAGCGACAGGGCAACCAACGTGGGTGCAGATTTTTGAATAGGCGACGATCCCGTTGTAGCTCCAGTCCTCGCGGCCTGCGGAAGGCTTGAGGGACTCGGGGTTCAGCCGGATCAGCAGAACGACGGCCTTGGCCTTCTCATTCAGTTTGCCTTCAACTAACTTGTTGAGGCCGTCCGGAATGACGTGGAAAGCGGAGCCGATGGTGACATCCGAGGCCTTGATGGGGGTCCCATCGGGATCGCGGGTCAGGCGTTTGAACTTGCCCTCCTCCGGAGCCCACATGGTGTGAGCAAGTTTGTCGTCCGGGCGCGGTCCTAGGTCACCGAAGACGGCGAGGGCCGGCAGGGGTGCCAGCGCGACGGCGCCTAAGAGGGTGTTGCGGATGAGCGGCCGGCGCTTGATGCCGGTTTCCTCCACGATGTCGTCAACGATGCGGACCGCGGCCAGGCGGTCTTCCTCGGTGCGGATCGGATGGCGCTCTTCCGAGACTTCATGGTCCGGCATCAGGGCCTTCGCCCAGTGCACGATACCGGTACCGATGCCGAGCATGGCAAAGGCGGTGCCGAGGCCCAAAAGGGCGTTCTGCAGCCGGATGGTGGCGATCGTGGAGTCATCTCCCAGATCGATTGCAAAGTAGGCCACCAGAAATATCAGGGTGCCAACGACCGATGCCCCGAAAAGTAGGGCTACCTGCCGCTCTGCTCGCTTTGCGGCCCTCGGGTCCGTGTCAGCCAGGCGCAAACGGTGCGGGGGAATTCCAGGATCCTGGAACTTCGCCACCTCATTCTGACCAGCCGTAGCTACGGTGCCCGAGTGGTTCGGACTGCCGTCACTATGGTTGCCCATAATTCGCCTCATCCCTCTCTTGTCCCGGCGGTTGCCGAGTTAGCTTTCAGTTCAAACTGCTGACGTGTCAGCAGAAAAATTCATACGGGTGTTGCTGATCCGGTCAGGATGCCCGGGACGTGAGCCAGATAGTGAAGGCGACAATCACGCCGAGACCTGCGATCCAGACAAACAGACCTTCGGATACCGGTCCCAAAGCACCGAGATCGGCGCCGCCGGGGGACCCGCTGGCTTCAATCTGCTTCAGGAAGGTGATGATGTCGCGCTTGCCTTCGGGGGTAACGTTCGCGTCGGAAAAGACCGGCATGTTCTGCGGGCCGGTAACCATGGCTTCGTAGATGTGCTTGCCGGAGACGTCCGCGAGGGCCGGGGCGAATTTGCCCCTGGTCAGCGCGCCGCCGGCGGCGGCAGCGTTATGGCACATGGCGCAATTGACGCGGAACAGCTCACCTCCAGCGGCGGCGTCGCCCTTTCCGTCGAGGAGACCTTCCTCGGGGATGGACGGGCCGGGGCCGAGCGAGGCCACATATGCGGACAGCTGATGGGTTTGCTCGTCATTGAACTGGACGGGCTTCTTTTGGGCCTGCGGGCCGTTCATCTGCATGGGCATACGGCCGGTGCCGACCTGGAAGTCAACCGCAGCGGCGCCGACGCCGACGAGCGACGGTCCCGCCTGCGACCCGCTGGCACCTGTCCCGTGGCAGGTGGCGCAGTTGGCGGCGAAGAGTTTGCCGCCTTCTTCCGCATCATTTGCGGTGAAGCTGGTAGTGGCGGCTTTGGCCTGGTTGACGGTGGTGGCGACGGCGTACAGCCCACCAGTGACCAGGAGGCCCATCAGCAGCAGTGCAATTGCTGCCAGTGGGTGACGTCGCTTCTGCGAGAGTGCCTTCACGTGGTGGTTCCTTTTTTCGATCCTGCGGTGGCTCGGGGAGCCGCTTCTGTAAATTCTACCTCTTGTAGAAAGAGAACCAGTTCCTGGCTACTTGAGGACGTAGATGACCAGGAAGAGGCCGATCCACACAACGTCGACGAAGTGCCAGTAGTACGAGGTGACGATCGCGGAGGTCGCTTCGAAGTGGCCGAACTTCTTAGCGGCGAAGGAGCGGCCGATGATGAGGAGGAAAGCAACCAGGCCGCCGATAACGTGCAGTCCGTGGAAGCCGGTGGTGATGTAGAAAGCTGAACCGTAGGCATTGGAGGAGAGCGAGACGTGCTCGGAAACGAGCAGTGCGTACTCGGTCGCCTGGCCGGCCACGAAGATTGCTCCCATGATGAATGTCAGGGTGAACCATTCGTTCATGCCCCAGCGGGTGAAGCTGAGGGCGCCGCCGCTTCGACGCGGCTGGAGCCGCTCAGCGGCAAAGACACCCATCTGGCAGGTAAACGAACTTGCCACGAGGATGATCGTGTTGACGAGCGCAAAAGGGAAGTTGAGCTTTGCCGTCTCTTCGGCCCACATCTGTCCCGACGTGGAACGGAGTGTGAAGTACATGGCGAAGAGACCGGCGAAGAACATCAACTCGCTGGAGAGCCAGACGACGGTTCCAACAGAAACCATGTTCGGGCGGTTCAGCGTCGGGTGCGCCGGGGTACTGGGGGCTTGGGTCGCAGATGTCACATAGACATTATGTCCGTAAAAGTTCCTCCTGCCCAACGCAAACCGCGTTTTCGGAGGACTTTTTCTACAAAGACGCGAATTCGCGCGGAAAAGTTCCCGGGCCCGTTCATATTGGTCATAGTCAGGGGCACCTCGGTAGCATCAGGAGGTGACTTCTCAGGCATCCCCACAAGCGGCCGGCAACTGGCCGCGGCTCATCAACGCACTCATCGGCGGGACGGACCTAACGGCGGGCAATACGGAGTGGGCGATGAACTCGATCATGTCCGGGGAGGCCACACCCGCGCAGGTGGCCGGTTTTCTGGTGGCGCTGCGCTCCAAGGGGGAGACGGTGGATGAGCTGGCCGGTCTGGTCGAGGCGATGATCACAAACGCCAATCCCATAGCCATCGCCGGCGAGAAGCTGGACATTGTGGGCACCGGCGGAGACCAGCAGAACACCGTCAATATCTCCACGATGGCAGCCCTTATTTGCGCAGGCGCGGGTGCGAAAGTGGTCAAGCACGGCAACCGTGCGTCGTCGTCCACGGCCGGCTCCGCCGACGTCCTCGAAGCCCTCGGCGTCCGGCTGGACCTGCCGATTCCGCGGGTAGCCCTCAACGCCGAGGAAGCCGGCATCACCTTCTGCTTCGCCCAGGTGTTCCACCCCTCCATGCGGCACGCCGCCGTCGCCCGCCGGGAGCTGGGGGTGCCCACTGCCTTCAACTTTCTCGGCCCCATGGTCAACCCGGCGAATGTCCAGGCCTCCGCGGTGGGTGTCGCCAACGAGCGGATGGCCCCGCTGGTGGCCGGGGTGCTGGCCAGGCGCGGCAGCCGGGGGCTGGTGTTCCGCGGCAATGACGGCCTGGATGAGCTGACCACCACCGGCCCTTCCCACGTCTGGGAAATGCGGAGCGGTGCGGTTACGGAAAGTGTGTTCGATCCCCGCGAGCTGGGGATCCGTCAGGCGACGCTGGAGGAGTTGCGCGGCGGAGATGCCGCGGCCAATGCCGCCGTCGTGCGGTCGGTACTCGCCGGCGGGCATGGCCCTGCCCGCGATGCCGCACTGCTCAATGCTGCAGCCGGTCTGGTGGCTTTCGACCTGGCCGCGACGGGCCCGCTGGCGGAGCGGATGGCCGCCGCCATGAAGCGCGCCGAGGACTCCGTCGGATCGGGTGCGGCGGCGGCCGTGCTGGACCGGTGGGTTGCGCTGTCACGCAGCTGAACTGCCGCAAGCGTTGATCCGGCACTAATTTGTTCTCAGTGCTCGGTGTGCCTACTGTTCGAAGCCCAGGGCGAAGGCGGCGTCGAGGTCGTGCTGCGAGTAGGCGCGGAAAGCAATGTGGGTGGTCGTGTGCACAACGGCGGGTACCTTGGAGAGCTTGTCGGCGATAACGTCCGCGAGGTCCTCGTGCTTGGCGACCCTGGCAATGGCGATCAGATCCCATTCACCGGTGACGGAATAGACCTCGCTGATACCGTGGATCGCGGAGATTTCTTCCGCCGTCTCGGGGATGCGGGAGGCGTCTGTCTTTATCAGGACAAATGCGGTGACCACGTATGAACCTTTCCGGATCTGTTGCGCCGTTGCTGTCCAGCTGACCCCCCCCTGGCTGATTGCCGCCGGTTAATAGGTGCAGGTGGGTCGGCCGTTTCCTTGCAAGCCTAGTGCATCAGTCCCTGGGTCGGCGGGCCCTGAACCGCCGAACACCGGCGGCGAGCAGACGGTAGCCGAGCAGGAAAAGACCCACGGCGAGCAGCGCGACGATCACAAACGGCAGGACCACCGTCTGCCCGGTGGCGGCGCGCAGCAGCATGCCGATGGTCACCGTCCCGAGCCAGACGCCGACGCCGGCCGGCCAGGGGGAGAGCGGAGCGCGCCAGACGCGCAGGGCAAGCCAGGAAACGGCAGCGCCGGTGAGGAACGGCCAGGCGGTGGTGAGGACTCCCGCGATGATCTCGCCGCGCTGGTGCGCGTCCCGGCCGATCGCGGCAAAAGTAAGGATCAGCGCTGCGTCGGCTATCGCGGCCAGAACAACTGCCCGCCCTCCGGCTACCGGGCCGGACCCTGCTACGGAGCCATTTGCGGGCGGGCGGGGGAGTGGCGGTGAAGACGAAAGCATACTTCCAAGCGTAGCCGCGCCGGCTGGCTGCGGCGGGTCAGGCGGTCGTCGTCGCCGTCTTGCGCGGTGAAGCCGGTCAGAACGACGGCGGCAACGCGGTCGGCCCCGCGCCCCGGCGCCCATTCCCGGGACTGTGCGCCTAGCCGTTGTGCCGCCAAGCGCGCACGACTAGGCTCGCCTCAATCCCGGATGGCCGCCAGCTGTCGGCTTGCGGGACCGGCCGAACGGAAGACGGTGTGCTGTGAGCGAAAAGATCACCACTTGCCTGTGGTTCGATCATCAGGCGGAGGATGCTGCCGGGTTCTATGTGTCTGTCTTCGACGGCGCCAGGGTGCTCGACGTCGCCCGCTATGGCGAGGGCGGTCCCGGACCAGCCGGCCAGGCCATCACCGTCCGCTTTGAAATTGACGGCAGGACGTTTACGGCGTTGAACGGGGGACCGGCGTTCACATTCAACGAGTCGGTCTCGTTCGTGATCGACTGCTCCTCGCAGGAGGAAGTGGACCGTTACTGGTCGGCACTGAGCGACGGCGGATCAGAAAGCCAATGCGGCTGGCTGAAGGACAGGTACGGCGTGTCCTGGCAGGTCGTTCCGTCCGTGCTGGGCCAACTGATTGGCGGCCCCGATCCTTTGGGTTCCCAGCGCGCCATGCAGGCGATGCTGGGGATGCGGAAGCTGGACATCGCAGCCCTGCAGAACGCCTACGAAGGGCGCTAAGCCGGAAGCGGACCGGATCTGCAACGCTTCCGCTGACGGGAACGCTGTCGGGAACGCTGACGACGTCGGACGGGGCCTCTTTGGAGCCGCCCGGAACGCAGTGACCGAAGGAATCATCGCCGAGAGCGGGGTCGAGGCGCTGATGGACCGCTGCCTGGGCGGCGCGACATCGCGCTCACTGTTCTGGTCAGCGGTCTGCAATCCGCCGTCGCGCAGGGGGCATTCCTCCGGTGCTGCCGGCGTCGGGGGAATTTGCGTCAGTCTGGCCGAACTGCCAGAAGTGATGCCTGTCGCCTGACCGATCGGCTGCCATGCAGCCAGGGTTTCGCCGAGTTGACTGATGCGACAGACAGCAAAGGTCCGGCCGGGTTCAGGGCCGGCCGGACCTTTCCTGCAGCGGGCGTTCCGCCTAAATTCCGCCTAATACGGACCGATCATCCGGCCTTGCCGGCGAGGGCTACCAGCACACCGGCGGTAGCGAAAAACTTGTTGCTCCCAAGGTCACGGAGGGTTTTGATACCCATGCCGGCCAGCAGTTCATCGTGCTTTTCGGTGAGTCCGGCCAGGGCTGAAGGCGGTGCAGCGAGAACTTCCTCCAGGGTCGAGTTCTCGAAGGCTTTGTCAAGTGCTTTGCCCAATTCAACAGATACAGCCATATTCATGTCCTTTCATCGGTCCGCAAAAGTAACACACCCGATTCGGCGCCCACAGGGCTAGGAATGGGTATGGACGGATGCTTCGAATCGCTCCGGGTCCCTGCCGGATCTGCAGTTGCGGGGACTCCAACAATATACATATCCAGAGTGAGATTTGCAGCACTGCATGCCTCGAGCACAAGCTGTCCCGTTCGGCCGTCGAAACTTCGGCCCGTCATTGCGAAGCAAAGAATGGCAGTCCTGCAAGGGGCCGGGGCGGCAGGTGCCGGCACAGCGTCGTGCCGAAGGCCGGCGGTGTCGACGGCGAAGTGATCGGCCAGCATCCGAAGGCCCACGCACCGTACAGGGCACCGACACGTCGCCATTCGATAGCGCATGACCGGGCAGCACACAGGCCGGTTCCTGGGTGCGGCCGCCATCTGGCGGGAGATCTCGTTCTTGGGCACCGACATCATCCGGATCGAGGAAGCAGGGGAGGCGCTCTGTCCGCACAAGGGAAAGTTCTGCGCCGGCGGATGGGCTGAGGTTTCGCCGCTGCCGACGGCGTCACGGAGCACCGCCGTGAAGCTGACCCTATTCCGTTGTTGACGTAGATGACCTGGCCGTTGACCCAATGGGAGGCAATTTAACCGACCACGGCCTGGGCGATATCCTTCGGTGATGCCGCGGCCGCGGAGTCCACGGGCAAGGATCAGGGTCAGTGCCCATACGGCCTTTGTAAGTTCAATGAAACCAAGGCGGGCTTTGTGTCCGAAGTTGTTACTTTACATAATGTCGATTATCGGCGTTTTGGGCAGGCGCGCCGGGAGGGCTGCGAAACCCGGGGTCGCCAGCGCGGTTCACCGCCGTGGCGCAGCTATTGTGCCGGTTGGTCCATTGTCTTATCCGGCAGCCTCACTGAGAATGAACCATGACGGTCTACCTGAGGTCCCTGGAAACTGCTGTTCCGCCAACTGTCCTGATCCAAACCGAAGCCCGTGATGTGTTTGCTGCCCAGCCGGGCCTGACCAGGCTGGGAACGCGCCTCGTTGCCACCTGCTTTGACTCGGCTGCCATCGACACCCGGTACACGGCCGTCGAGGAACTGACCAGAGACAGCCGGGCGGAGAATCCGCGGTTTTTCGATTCCGGCACCGGCCTGCTGCTCAGCCCCAGCACGAAGGTCCGCAACGAAATTTTCGCCACCGAGGCAACAAAGCTCTTCATCGAAGCCGCCCGGAAGGCACTGGACGCCTGCCCCGGCATCGACTTACTTGACATAACTCACCTCGTGACGGTCTCCTGCACCGGATTCTTCAACCCCGGTCCTGACTACAAAATTGTCCGGGCCCTGGGCCTGAACCCCGCCGTCCAGCGCTACCACCTGGGGTTTATGGGCTGCTACGCCGCGTTCCCTGCCTTGCGCGCCGCCAAGTCCTTCTGCGAGGCGGACCCGAACGCCGTCGTCCTTGTGGTCTGCGCGGAGCTCTGCTCCCTCCACGTCAGGACCTCGAACGATCCGGACACCATCATGGGATCGGCCTTGTTCGCCGACGGCGCCGCTGCGGCCGTGATCACGGCGAGGAACGTCCCGAACGAACCGGCGCTCATGCAGCTGGACCATTTCGAGACGGTCCTCACCCCGGTGGGTGAGGAATCCATGGCGTGGAATATCGGCGACGAAGGTTTCGAGATGGTCCTCGGAAACTATGTCCCGCACATCATCGATGACCACATTATCGGCGCCCTGGAACCCCTGCTCGCCCGGGAAGTTTCCCTCCTCGGACTCCCCTATCGCAATATCCGGCACTGGGCCATCCATCCCGGCGGCCGCAGCATCCTCGACAAGGTGCAGTCCAGGCTGGATCTGAGCGACGAGCAATTGGTCCCGGCCCGGGAAACTCTCCGCAACTTCGGGAACATGAGCAGCGCCACCGTCCTGTTCGTGCTCCGGCATATCCTGGATCTGCCGCCCGCGGATGGCGACGACGGCGGGGATGAGCGGATCTGTTCCATGGCCTTCGGGCCAGGACTGACCGTGGAAACGGCCCTGTTTACCAAGATCAGGAGTCCGCGCCGCGCCGACGACGGACAACTCGACGACGGGCAACGGGACGACGGTTCTGTTCCTGCAGCGGAGGCCGCTGCCCAGCCGGAATCCGCGCTGGCCTAGGACGCTGGCCTGAAGACCATGGAACTCCTGCGGGAACGTGCGGCATTCGCCGTCGAGGAAATGGACCGGCCCGGCTGCGACCCGGTTCGGCTGGAGCGCACCTATGCGCAGTTCGCGCTGGTCAACCGGGCAGTGTCCGGCTGGCGGGGCATCTATCTGAGCCAGCTGCGGCCGCGGCTCCGCGACAGCTCCGCCACCACGCTGCTGGACATCGGCTGCGGCGGCGGGGATGTGCCGGTCATGCTGTCCCGCTGGGCCGCGCTGGATGGACTCCGGCTCCAGATCACTGCCATCGACCCGGACCCGCGTGCCAGCCGCTTCGCCGCGGAACGGAACTCCGCCGCAGGCGTGGACTTCCGGCAGGCGACATCGTCCCAGCTCGCCAGCGAAGGCCACAGCTATGACTTTGTTGTGTCAAACCATGTGCTGCACCACCTCGCCGCCGACGCGCTGCCGGCCTTCCTTGCCGAGTCGGCGGCGCTCTGCCACGGCCGCGTCATCCACAACGACCTCCGGCGCAGTCCGGTTGCCTATGCGCTGTTCTTCGCAGCATCATGGCCGTTCACCGGGTCCTACATCAGGCAGGATGGGCTCACCTCGATCCGGCGCAGCTACACCGCGGCCGAGCTGCGGACCGCCGCTCCCCCGGGCTGGCTGGTCGCCCGCACCTCCCCCTACCGGAACCTGCTGATCCTCGACAAGAGTCCCGACACAGGCGCTCCCGGTGGCTGAAGTACTGATCATCGGCGGCGGACCGGTGGGATTGTTCATGGCGGCCCTATTGCTGCAGAGCGGAGTGAGCGTCCGGGTGCTCGAACAGCGCACCGGGAGTGAGCGGCACTCCCGGGCCATAGGCATCCATCCGCCGGCGCTGGAGGCATTGGAGCGGATCGGCGTCGCCCGGGAACTGATCGGCCAGGGCGTCCCGATCCGACGCGGTGTCGCCGTCGGCGGTGGGGACCTGCTCGCCGAAATGACCTTCGACGGCGTGTCGGACAGCTTTCCGTTCGTCCTGTCCCTCCCCCAGACGCGCACCGAGGCGGTCCTCGAACAACGTGTCCGGGAGCTCGATTCCGGGGCCGTGCACCGCGGCGTCCGGTTCACCGGCATGCGTGAGGACAGCGGACGGGTCACGGTGGAAGGCACTTCAACCGCCGGTCCGGTCCGGTATTCGGCCGCGCTGGTGATCGCCGCCGACGGCGTCCGCTCAGCGGTGCGGACGCAGCAGGGTACGGCCGTGCGGGCCAAAGACTATCCGGACCGCTACCTGATGGGCGACTTCGCCGACAGCACCGGCTTCGGTACTGACGCGGCCCTGTTCCTGGCACCCGGCGGCATCGTGGAGTCGTTTCCACTGCCCGGTGGGCTGCGCCGCTGGGTGGTCCGGCTGGACGGTAGCCCTGACGGCGGCCCTGCCGACGTCGGCCACGCGGGCGGCGGATCCGGCATGGACGCGCGGTGGCTGACGGGGTGCGTCCGGGAACGGACGGGAATCGACGTCGAGCCGGGCAGCAACAGCATGCTCAGCGGCTTCGGTGCCCGTTCGCGGCTGGTCCGGCACATGGTCACCGGTCGCACCGTGCTGATCGGGGACGCCGCGCACGAGGTCAGCCCCATCGGCGGCCAGGGCATGAATTTGGGCTGGCTCGACGCCGTCGCTCTGGCGCCGCTCGTCTGCGACTGGCTGCAGGGTGCCGCCGTGGCCGCCGGGTTGCGGGACTTCGAGCGGAGCCGGCAACGCGCGGCCGCCAGGGCGGCAGGGCAGTCCGAGCTAAATATGGCGTTGGGCCGGCCCCTGGCGGGAGGACCGCTGCGGGTGCGGAACCGCGCCATTGCGGCGGCCGCCGCGCTTCCCGCAGTCAACGCCTTCGCGGCCCGCCGGTTCACCATGCACTGACCGGCCCGGCAGGCAGCCTCAAACCGTTGTGTAGTAGCAGTCGTAGCTGTCCTGGCTGATGATCCTGCTGTCCCGCACCTCAAAGACCGACGCGGTCCTGGCCCGGATTTCCTCGCCCGCGTCCCAGTGCGGAAGATCCATCAACAGCGTTGCAGACCACTCCGCCTCCACCACCACGCGGCCGCCGTCACAGCTTGTCCGCCGCACGTCAAAGCGCTGCCCGGAAACGACCTGCCCGCCCGTGTCCGCTCCCGCCAGGGCCTCCGCGCGGTTGCGGGTTGACCCTTGCGGGGCCAGCAGATGGGGAGCCTCGGTCAGGATGAAGTCGGCGGCGAGGAAGGCGCCGATTTTCTCCGCCCCGCCGCCCGTTTCGATGGCCCGCAACAGGCCCAGTACGCAGTCCAGAGGTGTCTGTGGCGTCATGGACTGAGACTAGCCGATGTCCCTTGGAACCGAGTCGGCGGGCTGAAGCAGGAATACACTGGCCGCATGCGCAGCTGCATCCACAATGTCCGACGGCGGATAGCAGGACGCCCGGCTCGCCGTCGCACGACGGTCGGGGCCACGGCACTCAGAACTGCCGCCGCCCTGGGTCTCCTTGCTGTGGCCGCCGCCTGCAGCGCGGGCAACGGTGAAGGTTCCGGAACCGGCAGCGCAGGTGCATCAGCGCCGGCGGCAGTTGCCGCCGTCAGCGCGGAGATCAACCAGCTCCGTGACAACTACGGCAAGCAAATCGTCGCAATCCAGCTCACCAACAACACACCCGGGGCACTGACAGTCCTGGGAGCGGAGCTGGGCAGCGCACTCTTCGCCGCAACCATCGCCTGGCAGCCTCCGGCTGGCGGAATCGACCTCCCGCCCGGCCAGACCAAGATCCTTGCGGCGCAGCTCCCCGCACCGGCGTGCGGAACCCGGACAGCCCAGTCGCCGGGCGGCGCAACGGTGACCCTCCACACGGCGGCGGCCCCGGGAACAGGACCCGCCACCACCCTGCCCGCCGCCGATCCGTACGGTGTGCTCGCCCGGAACAACGCGGAAATGTGCCTCGCACAGGCGGCGGCCGCAGTCGCCGCCATCCGGCTGGAACCGGAACTGGAGGTATCCGCCGATTCCCGCAGCGCCGTCGTACGTCTTGCCATCGCCCCCCGGAGCACCCCGGGCGCCGTAAACCCGGGCGCGGCCGGCACGCTGACGATCGACCGGATTGACGGCACCACCCTGCTCGAAGAAGACCCCGCCGCCCCGTGGCCGCGCTCTGTTTCGGTGGTCCCGGGCGGGAGGAGCCAGGAACTCCGGCTGGGGATCCGGCCCGCGCGCTGCGATCCGCATTCGGTCGCCGAGGACAAAGTAGGGACGCTGTTGCCGCTCCGGGTCCATGCCGGCGGGCGGGACGGCGTCCTGAAGATCGACGCGGGCGCACTGCTACGGGGACGCATTTACGAGTTTGTCAGCATGGCCTGCGGACGCCAGTAGTCTGATGCCATGTCAACAGAGGCCAAGCCCACGGACTTCAGCGCCGCCCGCATCCATGAAACTGTCCAGCAGATTCTCCAGGCCGGCGTGCTTCCGCCGGTTGTCCAGGCCGGCCATCCGGTCCTCCGGCACGTCGCCGTGCCGTTCGGCGGCCAGTTGAGCGACGCGGAACTGGGCCAGCTGATCGATCTGATGCGCAGGGTGATGCACAAGGCGCCGGGCGTCGGACTGGCCGCCCCGCAGCTCGGCATTCCGCTGCAGCTCGCTGTCCTGGAGGACCAGGTTGAGGTCGACGCCGACGTCGCGGCCACGCGGGGCAGGAAACCGCTCGACTTCTTCGCGATGCTGAACCCCGGCTATCAGCCCCTGGGCCTCTCGTCCGCGGCGTTCTACGAGGGATGTCTGTCCCTGAACGGCCTGCAGGCGGCAGTGTCCCGGCCCGAATCCGTCCGGCTTGATTACACCGCCGCCGACGGAACCCGGACGCAGCGCGACTTCACCGGCTGGCAGGCGCGGATCGTCCAGCACGAGACGGATCACCTGCACGGGATCCTCTACCTGGACCGGGCCGAGCTGCGCTCCATCAGCAGCAACGCCGAGTACTCCGCCCGCTGGGCCCAGCCGGATATCGAACTTGCCCGGGAGGGTCTCGGATTCCTGCCCGCCGTTCCGGGCGCGTAGCAGCGCAGAGGCCCGCGCCTCAAGCCTGCGGGGCAGGCGCCGGATTCGCCGCGGTCGGGAGATGGCGGGCCCACCACTGCAGGATGTGGTCGAATCGCTCCCGCCGGTGGTGCGGGGTTCCGGACCGTGAGAGCTCATGGTTTTCGCCCGGGAAGACGAGGAACGCGGCCTCGACACCGAGCTACTTGAGGGCGGTGAAGTAGCGCTGGCCCTGTTCCACCGGGCACCGCAGGTCCTCCTCGCTGTGGATGACCAGGGCCGGGGTGCGGACCTGATCCACCCGCGCCATCGGGCTCTGGGCTGTCATCTGCTCCGCGGTGCGTCCGGTGTACTCACCGCCGAAGAACCAGCCGATATCGGAGGAGCCGGTGAAGCTGACCGGGTCCAGGAAACCGCGCTCCACAATGGCCGCCCGGAAACGGTGGTCGTGGCTGATGGTCCAGGCGGTGAGGTAGCCGCCGTAGGAGCCGCCCATGATGCCCAGGGCGCCGGCGTCGAGCTCCCCGAACTTCCCGAGGGCGCCATCCAGGAAAGACAATGCGTCCTGCATATCCAGCGTACCCATCTGCTCCTTGATGGCCCGCCCGTGCGCCTGGCCGTAGCCGGCCGATCCGCGCGGATTGCACATCAGCACGGCGTAGCCCGCCCCGGCATAGACCTGCGCCTCGTCCAGGAGTGCCCCGGTGAATTGAGCGAAGGGTCCGCCATGGATGTTCAGCAGCACCGGATGCGGTCCCTGGCCGGCCGGCATCACGAGCCAGCCATGGACGGGATACCCGTCTGCGGAGGGGAGAGCCAGCTCCTGTGGTTCGATGATCCCGGCCTCGGAGCGCAGCGCTGCGGAGAAATCCGTCAGCAGGCGCAACCCGCCGCCGTCGAGCACCGCCACGTCCCCGGCGGTGGCAGAGTCACTGAAACTGAGCACCAGCGACCCGCCGCCCGAGGCCGCACCGGCGACCACGCGGTCTCCGTGCACCAGGACCTCATGGGTCCCGGTGGCGGCGAACTGGTGCAGCTCGACGGTCCCTTGCGCCGTGTTCATCAGCAGGGCGCCGTCCGGACCGTGCAGCTCAATGCGGCCGGTTGCGTTCAGGTCCATGGTTTCGATGTCGCTCAGCACCGTGGCATCCCCGCCCGCGGCCGGCATCACATACAGCCCGGTGTTTCGGGCCACGAAGTCCTGGCCGGACTCGCCGAGTTCCTGGGCGAGGAAGAACAGCCACTTCCCGTCCCGGGACTCGCGCGCCGCGGTGACGGTCTGCCGGCCGGCGTTGGCCGGGGAGACCGCCTGTGGTTCCCCTCCCCCGGCATCCTGCCCAACCGGGATGCGGTAGACGCCGCTGGCCAGATCGGAGTCGCTGCCCTCGTGCAGCGCGGCGGTGAAGTAAATGCTCTGCCCGTCCGCGCTGAAGCTGGCGCTGTTGTGGTCCGTTGCGGCGGTTGTCAGCTGAGCCGCGGCCGGCAGCAGATTCCCGCTGTCATCGTCCGCCGCTTCGCCGTGCGCCGCTTCGCCGAACGCTGCTTCGCCGACGGCCGGTGCGCTGCGTGACTTGAGCGCCCGGCCTGTGGGCGCGACCTTCGGTTCCGCGTCGAGGTCCGGGATTTGCACCAGAAAAAGCTGCAGCGGCTTGTCTGCGGTGTAGCCGACGCCGTTCATCCGGTATTGGTAGTCCGTGATCATCCGGGCATTCTCAGCGCCGGCAGAGACGCCGTCGATAGTGCCGTAACGGCCCTGCTCCGGGGTCCGGGCGCTGAACACAATGCTGTGCGATCCGGGTGACCACGCGAACGCTGAAACCCCCAGCCGGGCATGGGTCACCTGCTGCGGCTCGCCGCCGGCTGACTCGACGACGTACAGCTGGGGTTTGCCGCCCGCGGCGGCGCGCAGGAAGGCCAGCACCAGCCCGTCCGGCGAGAAGTCCGGCGCTGTGTCCCGGAATCCCCGCGTCAGGCGGCGCGGTCCGCTGCCCGGGGCCAGCGGGACATTCCATAGCTGGCCCACGTAGGCGTCGGCGTCGAAATCGGGGCGGGTCACGGACACCACGGCCCGGGACCCGTCCGGATGCACGGCGGGAGAAGAGACGGAATTCAGCAACGGCAGAAGTTCAGATTTCACGCTTGCGAGCCTAGC
Organism: Pseudarthrobacter sp. HLT1-7; assembly: GCF_059383435.1. NCBI lineage: Bacteria > Bacillati > Actinomycetota > Actinomycetes > Micrococcales > Micrococcaceae > Pseudarthrobacter > Pseudarthrobacter sp. HLT1-7. The sequence goes on from NZ_JBWZCH010000015.1 coordinate 27,050, forward strand.
CCCTGATTCGTAGACAGTGAAATAGCTCACGTCGGGGGCCTGTCCCCGGCGGCCGCCCGTCCCTTCCCTCGACCGCCCCGGGAGCCGGCCCCGCGACCGCCCTAGGATGGACCCTATGCTCCCCGCTTCCGCTGCCTCCCTGCTGTGCCCGGTCTGCCGCGGGAGCCTCAGGCTCAGCGACGACGACGGCCGCAGGCTCCTCTGCCGGGCCGGCCACAGCTTCGATGCCGCCAGGCAGGGATACTTTAACTTCCTGGTCGGCAAGGGGACGGTCTTCGAAGCGGACGCGGCCGACATGGTCGCGGCACGCTTCGATTTCCTCTCCGCAGGCCACTACCGTCCCCTCGCCGAAGCCGTGGCGGCGCTAGCGGCGCCGGCCCTGGCCGGGCCCCGTTCGCTGGTGCTCGACGCCGGGACCGGCACCGGCCACTACCTCCGGGCGGTGCTGGACCGGATGGTGGCGGACGGCAGGCCGGCCACGGCCATCGGGCTGGATATTTCGAAATTCGCGCTTCGCCGGGCGGCCAGGTTGAACCCGGAGGCGGTGAATCTGGCCGCCGACGTCTGGCAGCCGCTGCCGGTAGCCGACGACGCCGTGGACGTGGCCATGGTGGTCTTCGCACCCCGCAATGCGGCGGAGTTCGCCCGAGTGCTCCGCCCCGGCGGACGCCTCATTGTCGTCACGCCCCGGCCCGGCCACCTTGCGGAGGTCGCCGGACAGACCGGCATGCTCGGGATCGAACCCGCCAAGGATGAGCGGCTCACCGCCGCACTCGAGGGTTCATTCTCCGCGCTGACCACCAATGAACTGGATCTGCAGCTTTCGTTGGGTCCGGACGACGTCGCCAGGCTTGCTCTGATGGGGCCGGCCGGGCACCATCTGGACCGCGGATCCCTGGCCTCCCTGACGGCGGGCCTGCCGCCGCTGACCCGCGTGTCAGCCCGCTTCCGGCTTAGCGTTTTCGAGCCGCGTCCCTGAATCTGCGTCGCCCGCGAGGTAACGACTTGGCCACAGTGGCCGCCAAATTTCCGCTGCCCTCGGCACGCCTTGCCCTTCGGCTTAGGATGGACTCACAGTAACTGAGGGTCTGCACCGCAGCTCCCGGGAGCGAAGGGGGAACAAATGTTTGAATGGCTGGCCGAAAATTTGTGGGCACTCTGGCTCGCTGTCTTCCTCACCTTTGCGGTGGTGGAGATGCTCACCCTCGACCTCTTCTTCATTATGCTCGGCGGCGGCGCCCTGGCCGGGCTCGTTGCCGACTTTGCCGGCGCGGACTTCTGGCTCCAGACTGTTGCTTTCTGCGTAGTGGCCCTGCTCATGATCGGTTTCGTCAGGCCCGTCGCGTTAAAACACCTCCACAAAGGACCGGCGGAACAACGCAGCAACATCGAACGGCTGATCGGTGAATCCGCCCTCGTCATGGAACCCGTCAGCGCAAGCGGCGGCCTGGTCAAAATCGGCGGCGACATCTGGAGTGCCCGCTCGGAAGCCGGCCTCCTTGCCCCCGGCCAGCGCGCCGTGGTCAGTGCGATCGACGGCGCCACCGCCGTTGTTGCCCCGCAGCCGGAGACGGCGGTCCAATAGCACGCGCAGAGTTTCCCGTGGCCGCGACCGGCACCGGGATCGCGGCGGGACATCGCCGCAAACCGTAGTTAGACCACATATCTGGGGAAAAGGTGATGTATGGATATCGCAGTCGCAATTGTGCTGCTGGTGCTCGTTGCGTTCGTAATAATCGTGCTGGTCCGCTCGGTGCGGATTGTCCCGCAGGCGCGGGCCGGCGTCGTCGAACGGCTGGGCAAGTACCAGCGCACGCTGAACCCCGGCCTCACAATCCTGATCCCGTTCGTGGACCGGCTGCTGCCCTTGCTGGACCTGCGTGAACAGGTGGTCTCCTTCCCGCCGCAGCCAGTGATTACCGAGGACAACCTGGTGGTCTCAATTGACACGGTGGTGTACTTCCAGGTCACCGATGCCCGGGCGGCCACCTACGAGATTGCCAACTACATCCAGGCGGTCGAACAGCTCACCACCACCACACTCCGCAACGTCGTCGGCGGACTAAACCTCGAAGAAGCCCTCACTTCCCGGGACCAGATCAACGGCCAGCTCCGCGGCGTGCTGGACGAGGCTACCGGCCGCTGGGGCATCCGTGTCTCCCGGGTGGAGCTCAAGGCCATTGATCCGCCCCACTCCATCCAGGACTCGATGGAGAAGCAGATGCGCGCCGAGCGTGACCGCCGCGCCGCCATCCTGACCGCGGAAGGCACCAAGCAGTCCGCCATTCTCACCGCTGAGGGCCAGCGGCAGTCTTCGATTTTGAAGGCCGAAGGTGACGCGAAGGCCGCGATCCTCCGGGCCGACGGCGAAGCCCAGGCAATCCAGAAGGTGTTCGACGCCATCCACAAGGGCAATCCGGACCAGAAGCTCCTCGCATACCAGTATCTTCAGGTACTGCCGAAGATCGCGGAGGGCACGTCCAACAAGCTCTGGATCATCCCGAGCGAGGTCGGCGAAGCACTCAAAGGAATCGGCAACGCCATTGGCGGGCACAAGCCCGGCCAGCCCGCGGATGGCTTATTCGGTCCGGACTCGGACGCCGCACAGCCAAAGGCCCCGGTGAGCCCGGCGGCTTCGCCGGCGCCGGGAGCCGCGCCAGCAGCCGGCGCTGCTGCTTTCCTTGCCAAGCCGGAGGCCTGATCCCGCAAGGAACCTGATCCCGCAGGAAAGGGGCGGCACCCGCACAGGCGGGCGCCGCCCCTTGTCCGTGCCCGGCAGCCGCCGGAAACGGCCTGGCAGGCTTTACCCGGGGGCACTGTTCCCGTATAGTTGAATATTTGTCCGGCTGGTTCAACCGGCCGGAACAATTAGGCCTCGCAAAGCGTTTAATCCAGTGATGATTCGTCGGTATCACTCCGGTTACTTCGAGCGATGCAGCGCGATGCAAACAGTAGTCCGGCGAGGCCTCACGGCGCCCGGCTAGCGCAGGGCATGACCCTGCGAACCGAATAGAGTGGAGAAAAGATGAGCGATCGCAGCCTGCGGGGTATGCGCCTTGGCGCACAGAGCATGGAGACCGAATCCGGTGTCGAGCCGGCTCCGCGCCAGCGCGTTGAGTACCGTTGCGCGGACGGCGAGCAGGTATTCGTGACCTTCTCCTCCGAAGCGGAGATCCCCCCGCTGTGGGTGTCGAAGACAGGCAGGGAAGCATTGCTGGTTGACGGCGAACGCCCCGTGAACAGCAACGAGAAAGCCGTCCGCACGCACTGGGACATGCTCCTGGAGCGGCGCTCCCTCCCTGAACTGGAGCAGATCCTCGAAGACCGTCTCACGATCCTGCGGGAACGCCGCGGCGAACGCCGCTCGGCTTAGGCAGCCGGCGCAGCCGCCGTATCAAGCAACGCGGGGTCACCTCCAGCCCATCCTGATGCACCGGATGGGCTGGAAGTGACCCCGCGTTGCTTTTTTTGGGCCTTACTTGCCGGCCGCACCGGTGTGCTTGCCGGGGAGCTTGCCGGCGAGGGTGTTCCAGCGGGCGGCGAGACCCCACTTGGTGACGTTGATCATGGCTTCGACCACGATATTTCCACTCATCTTGGAGTCGCCGAGTTCGCGCTCCACAAAGGTGATGGGGCGTTCCACGATGGTCAGTCCGAGCTTGGCGACACGCCAGACGAGGTCCACCTGGAAGCCGTAGCCGACCGAGTCGACGGCGTCGAGGTTCAGCTTCTCCAGGGTGCTCCGGCGGAACGCGCGGAAGCCTCCCGTGACGTCCTTGATCTGGAGGCCGAGCATCAGCCGGGCGTAGGTGCTGCCCACCCGCGAGATCGCCTGGCGGTACAGGGGCCAGTTGACCACGCTGCCGCCGGGAACCCAGCGCGAGCCCATGGCGAGGTCGGCGCCCTGCTCCACGGCCTTAATCAGCTGCGGGAGCTGTTCCGGCTGGTGCGAGCCGTCGGCGTCCATCTCGACGAGGATGTCGTACCCGGCGTCGAGGCCCCACCGGAAGCCGGCGATGTACGCGGCTCCGAGGCCGGCCTTGCCTTCACGGTGCAGGACGTGGACCTGGCTGTCCTCGGCGGCGATGCGGTCCGCGAGCTGCCCGGTGCCGTCGGGGCTGTTATCGTCGACCACCAGGACGTCGGAGCCAGGCACGGCCGCGCGCAGGCGCCCTAGAGTCTTGGGCAACGATTCCAGCTCGTTGTAGGTGGGGATGATCGTGAGGACACGCACAGCGAGGCCTTTCCTTGAAGGGAGCGGTCAGAGCGCAAGCCCGATAGCCGAGAGCAGGCGCAACTCCCCATTATAGGGAGTCGCCGGACCCTTCGGGCCCGCATTCGAGTCCGCATTCGGTTCCGTGGGCAGGTCCACCCGCCACGGGCCAGTTCCGGCAGGGCGCGAGAAGCGCCGCCGGGACCGTTTTCTGCTGCGAAGTGGACCCGCCCCCTGGGAACACCCATGGCCGCAACTTTTCCGGCTGCCGCGCGTGCGGCAACCTGGATATGGCCGGGGGACGTCCGGAGCCTGCGCTGTGCGCAACTCTCCGTGCCCCTCCATGGTACGGGCCCGCCATGATCTGTCAACCGGACCGTGACCTGCCGTTTCATCCGTCGCCGCAGGTCAGGACAGCCGTCGGGGCGGCGCAACTTTCCGTGCCGTCAGGCGCCGAGGGTACCGTTGGAAAACAGTTCGCGGCCGTCCCCGACGGTCAGCAGGCAGGCAGGGTCGGCACCCCTGTCCAGGGCCGGCAGCAGGGGCGTCCGGGCACGGGGGTCCGTGCTCCAGGACTGGACGCGGCCGTCGGCAACCTGGACCATGAGTTCCTCGACCTCCCAGACGGCGAAGCTGGCCGGTGCCCCGGGAACCAGCTGGCCGGCCATCGGGTTGCGGTAGCGCGCGGCTCGCCAGCCGGCCCGCGTGTGGCCCAGATAGGCGGCGCGGGCGGAGATCTGTTCGGAGGGGTTGTTGTGTTGCAGACAGGCGCGCACGCTGGACCACGGCCGGAGCGGCGTCACCGGGCTGTCGCTGCCGAAGCAGATCGGCACGCCGGCTGCGTAGAAGGAGCCGAAGGGATTCATGCCCGTGCGGCGGGAGCCGAGGCGCTGCTCGTAGAGCCCGCCCACGCCGCCCCAGGCGGAGTCGAAGCACGGCTGCGCGCTGACGGTCACCGAGTACCTGGCCAGCCGGCTGATGGCGTTCGCATCGGCCAGCTCGACGTGCTCGAAGCGGTGGCCCGCGGCGCGGACCTTCTGCTCGCCGACGGCGGCCGACGCCTGGTCCAGTGCGTCCAGCGCCGCGTCAAGGCCGGCGTCGCCGATGATGTGGAAGCCCGCCTGGATCCCCAGCAGCGAGCACGCCGCCAGGTGCGCGGCCGCTTCCGGAACGGAGAGGTACAGGCTGCCGCGCTCCCCCGGAGCATCGCTGTAGTCCGCCCGCAGGGCCGCTGTCCGCGAACCGATGGAGCCGTCGATGTTCAGGTCCCCGGCGAGGCCTAGCACAGACACGCCGAGACCGTCCAGGATGGACCGGGCCTGTTCCGCGGAGCCGGCCAGCTGGCCCCAATAGGGCAGAATCTCCGGAACCGCGTCCGGCCCCGCGTTCCAGGCCACGGCGAGCTGGAGGTCCTCGATGCTGCCGATGTGCGGAGCGGCCATCTCGGCCACCGCCACATAGCCGTTGGCGGCAGCTTCGGCCAGGGCCTGCTGCTGGTAGCCGCGGAGCGCCGCAGCAGGCAACCGCCGGGCCGCGAGCCGGGCGGCGGTGTGCGCGGCCCGCTTAACCTGGCTGTCCCCGCTGAAGCCGTTGAGGTCTTCGAGGCCGGCCGCCGCCGCCAGTGACGAAGATACGAGTGCCGAGTGGACGTCCACGCGGGAGAGGTAGACCAACCGGCCGCTGGCGGCGCGTTCCAGTTCTTCGCGGGTGGGCAGTGCCGGGTCCGGCCACAGGGTCTCGTCCCAGCCATGGCCCAGCACGGTGCCGGGCGCCGCGGAACCTGCGACGGCGTCGAGCAGTTCCCGGGCGGAGCGGACACCGCCGAGCTGCAATGAGTCCAGCGCGATCCCGGTCTCCGTCAGGTGCACATGGGAATCGACGAATCCGGGTGCCAGGAGTGCCCCGCGCAGGTCGACGACGTTCATGGAGGAATCGGCAATCGACGTGGCGGCCTGCTCGGAACCGACCCAGGCGACGGTGTCGCCGTCGACCAGCAGCGCGGTCGCAAAAGGGTCGGCAGCGGTGTAGACCGAACCGTTGCGGTAGAGCGTCACCTGGCGCGGTGCAGTGGTGGCCGGGGAATCGGTCATGGTGCGGGGGCTCCTTGTAGCTGGGGCCGGCGCAGCGCCGGCGGTGTTCGAAGCGGACGGATGGTTCCGGGCGGGCCGGCAGCGCCGGTAGTGCCCGGCGGCCGGTAGTGCCCGGCGGCCGGTAGTGCCCGGCGGACGTCAGTGCCCGGCGGACGTCAGGCCACCGAGGAATACGCGACGACGCCGCGCTTGACCAGCTTGATCGCGTCCCCGCAGAGCCTCGAGACGCGCGGGTCCGGGGACGGGATCTTGGCGAGCTGGTCCAGCAGATCGATGACCTGTTTCACCCAGCGGACAAAGTCACCCGCTGCAAGGTCCGTTCCGCTGAGGACCTCCTGGAGGTGCCGTCCCTTGGCCCACTTGAAGATCGGCCACACCAGGCCCAGTTCGGGCTCACCGGTGAGCGGCAGCTTGGCGGCTTCCTCGACGTCCTCAAGGATGGACCATTCCCGCACCACGGTATCGATCGCGGATTCCAGCGAGACGCTGGGCATCTTGGGCCGGAGTCCGCGGTCCTCGCGCTTGGCCTGGAACACCAGGATGCTGGCCAGCGCCGCAATTTCGGCGGCGTCGAGATCAGCGAAGGCGCCCATCCGCACGGACTGCGAAATGAGCAGGTCCTTCTCGCCGTAGATCCGGCGCAGCCGCTGCCCGTCCGGGCTGATGGTGAGCACACCGGCGTCGGAGGTCTCCAGGTAGCCGTAGTTGCCCAGCACCCCGCAAACCCGGTCGAAGGTCTTCGCGATGGTATTGGTGCGGCCCTGGATCTGGCGGACCAGTCCGTCCGTTTCCTGGCGGAGCTTCCACCAGCGTTCGGACCAGCGCGCGTGGTCTTCGCGTTCGCTGCAGCCGTGGCAAGGGTGAGCGCGGAGCTGGCGGCGCAGTTCGGCGATCTTCTTCTCCTGGTCCGGCAGCGCAGCGGCGCGGCCGAAGTCCTCGTCCCGGCCCGGCGGCGCGGGCGGGCGGTTGTCCCGGATGGCGTTCCGGACCGAGGATGCAAGGTCCCGCCGGGATTTGGGCACCTTGGCGTTGAAGGACTTCGGGATCCGGATCCGGGCTATCGGCGCGAGCGGGCCTTCGACGTCCTGGCTGCCGATCCGCCGCAGCTGGTTGTCCAAAGTCATCACGGCGGGCCGGGGCTCGCGGGAGTGGTGGTCGGAGCTGAGCACGACGGCGAGGCCGGGCGCCCGGCCGGTGGGCACATCCACCACATCGCCGGGCAGCAGCCGGCTCAGGGAATCCTCGGTGCGGGACTTTTTGGCCCGGGACGTGGTATTGGAGGCGCTCCTTTCGGCGTCGGAGAGCGCCCGCCGCAGCCGGGAGTAATCGGTGAAGTCACCCAGATGGCAGGTCATCGACCGGCTGAAGCCGGTAAGGGACTCCTCTCGGCCCTTCACCTGCCTGGCCAGTCCCACTACGGAGCGGTCCGCCTGGAACTGCGCGAAGGAGGACTCGAGGATCTCCCGCGCCCGGGAACGGCCGAACTGGGCCAGCAGGTTGATGGACATGTTGTACGTCGGACGGAAGCTCGAGTTCAGCGGGTAGGTCCGCCGGGAGGCAAGGCCAGCGACCGAGGCCGGGTCGGTGCCGGGCTGCCAGAGGACCACGGCGTGGCCCTCGACGTCGATCCCGCGGCGGCCGGCGCGGCCGGTCAGCTGGGTGTACTCCCCCGCTGTGATGTTCACGTGCGCCTCGCCGTTGAACTTGTCCAGCTTCTCCAGCACAACGGACCGGGCCGGCATGTTGACGCCAAGCGCCAGAGTCTCGGTTGCGAACACCGCCTTGACGAGGCCGCCGACGAAGAGCTTTTCCACGACTTCCTTGAAGGTGGGAAGCATACCGGCGTGGTGCGCGGCAAGGCCCCGGAGCAGGCCGTCGCGCCAGCTCCAGAAGCCGAGGACGTCCAGGTCGTCGGAAGGGATGTCCTGCACGGCCTCGTCGACGCGCCGGGCGATGTCAAGTTGTTCCTTCTCGGTGGTCAGCCACAGTCCGGCGGAGACGCATTGGGCGACGGCAGCGTCGCAGCCGGCGCGCGAGAAGATGAAGGTGATCGCAGGCAGGAGATCCTGCCGGTCAAGGCTCGCGATGACCTGGGGGCGGCTGGCCTTGCGGACCGGGCTGCGCGGTCCGTCCTGCGGTTCCTCGCGCTGGTGCTGCTGGCGCCGTTGGCTGCGCCCGCCGTGGCCGAAGCGCCCGCGGAAGCTCATCTGGCTTTCGGCCCGCGCCATTGAGAGCAGTTCCGGGTTGACCTCGAAGCCCGGGCGTGTGCCGGGGTCGGCGGTGGGCGCGGTCACCGCGAGTCCGGCGTTTCCGGCCGGGGCAATCTCATCGAAACTCGTGTCACCGGCGAAGAGGTCCACGATTTTCCGTCCCACCATAACGTGCTGCCAGAGCGGAACGGGGCGGTGTTCGGAGACGATCACATCGGTCTGTCCGCGCACGGTGTCAAGCCAGGCACCGAATTCCTCGGCGTTGGACACGGTGGCGCTCAGCGAGGCGACCTGGACTTCGCTGGGCAGGTGGATGATGACCTCTTCCCAGACGGCGCCGCGGAAGCGGTCGGCGAGGTAGTGGACCTCGTCCATCACGACGAAGCCGAGGTCGTCCAGGGTATCGGACTCCGCGTAGAGCATGTTCCGGAGCACCTCGGTGGTCATCACGACGACGGGCGCGTCGCCGTTGATGCTGGTGTCACCGGTCAACAGCCCCACCTGGGCGGCGCCGTACTTTTCGGCCAGTTCGGCGTACTTCTGGTTACTCAGGGCCTTGATGGGGGTGGTGTAGAAGGCCTTGAGCCCGCGCTGGAGGGCCAGGTAGATGGCGAACTCCCCGACGATCGTTTTGCCCGCCCCGGTGGGGGCGGCCACGAGGACTCCGCGGCCGGCCTGCAGCGAGAGGCAGGCCTCGCGCTGGAAGTCATCGAGGTCGAATGCAAGAGTACTGATGAATCCGCCCAGGTAAGTCCTGGCTTCGGCGGCCCGCTCGGCACTGGCACGGTAGCGTTCGGACGGGGATTCCGGCCCGGGTAGTGAAGACATGCTTCCAGCCTAATGCGCGAACGGCTAGAGGTTCTCCAGCTCGGAGCTGGGAGTTGGCTGGTCCGCGGTGGCCTCGGTTTCCGCGGCACGCTTGACGGCTCGGCGTTCCCGCCGCCGGTCGTTCAGCAGGCACAGGCCGATGGCGGCGAAGAAAAGGATCAGCATGGGGCCGGCAAGGTAGAACATGCTCATGGCGTCCGCACCCGGGGCGGCCATGGCGGCGAACAGGCAGACGAGGAAGACCGTGATCCGCCAGCTCTTGACGAGCTGCTTGCCCTTGATGATCCCGGCCAGGTTGAGCCCGACCAGCACCACCGGCAGCAGGAACGCAATGCCGAAGGCCAGCAGAAGCCTGAGCACGAACGACAGGTAGATCTGCGCGCTGATGAAGTTGGAGCCGCCCGAGGGCGTGAAGTCGGTCAGGACCCGCACCGCGTTGGGCAGCACGAGCCAGGCGAGGAGTACGCCGCCGATGAAGAGCGGTACGGCCGCGGCGACAAAGGACAGCGCGAGCCGGCGTTCCTTCTTGTGCAGGCCGGGGACGATGAATGCCCAGAGCTGGTAGAGCCAGACCGGGCTGGCCACGATCAGGCCCAGGAACACGGAGACCTGGATCATCAGGTCGAAAGAACTGGCGACGCCGTCGAAGTTCAGCGACGCCTGCCGGCCTTCATGTTGGTTCAGGTCACGGATCGGTTTGATCAGTGCGGCCAGCATCGGCTGGTACACGAAGAAGCCGGCCGCGGTTCCCACAATGACGGCGATCGCCGATTTGAAGAGGCGGTTCCGCAGCTCTTTCAGGTGGTCAAGGAGCGCCATCCTCCCCTCGGGGTTCGATCGGCGGCTCATGGATACTGCCATGTGGTCCTAGGCGCGGTTCGGAGGCGGAACGTCGGTTCCGTCGGCCGTGCGGGATTCCGTGCCGGCGGACTTCGGGTGGTTTACGACCCGGCCCTCGACGGGGTCGGAGTCATCTTTGGCGTCGGTGGCGCCGTCCTTCTTCATTTCGCGGACTTCCGATTTGAAAATGCGCATTGACTGGCCAAGGCTTCGAGCCATGCCGGGCAGCTTCGGCGCCGCGAAAAGCACCAATGCCAGAACGATGATGATGATCAAATGCCAGCCTTCAAGCCTCATGTCAGGAGGTCCTTTCGTTTGATTACATCCTATGTCTAACTGAATTCGATGTCGCGCAACGCCTGGGGCTGGCCCCGGTCCTTCTTGCGCCGGATGCGCCGCAGCCGCCGGTCATCCTGCCGGGCCAGCTTCGACGCATGGTATTCCTGCCGCAGCCGGGCGGGTTCGGCAAAAACGGCCGCGCCGGGTTCCAGCAGCGGCCCGGGTACGCTTTCGGCGGCGGCCCCCGGCGGCCCGGCGGGTGCGGAATCCGGGGCCCCCGGCGGCCCGGCGGGTGCGGACGGGAAGCTGGAGAACCGTTCTCCCGCCGCGCCAAGTTCCTTCACCGTCGTCATGAACTGCCGGAACAAACGTACGCCGAGCACGACGAAGAACAGCAGTGACAGCGCGACGAGCGCTATCCAGATTACGATCCAGGACCACCAAGGCATGCTGCACAGTCTATCCGGGGTGCCGGTCAGTCGTCGTATTGGGCCAGGGCCGCCGCCAGCCAGACCCGGGAGGCCTCCGCGAGGGCTTCCGGCTGCACGATCCGGGCGGTCCCGCCGTGCTGGGCCACAAACATCGGCAGCCAGTCCGTGCTGCCGAAACGGATTTCGGCCAGCATCCCGCCGCCGGGGAGCGGCGCGGTGTGTTCGGCGTAGTAATCGTTGGCGAGCCCGGCGCCGCGGCGGGTCAGTTCGACCACGACGACAGTGTCGTCGTCGTTCGGGGTGAAAAGCTTCACCGGGAAGCTGTCCGCAGGCCTGGCGTCCGCGGAGACCGGCAGACCGGTGGGCTGCAGCTCCTCGATCCGGTCCAGCCGGAAGTTGCGCAGCCCCTGTGCCGAATGGCAGTACGCCTCGAGGTACCAGGTGTTGTCCAGTGAGTAGAGCCGAAGAGGGTCCACATCGCGCTCGGACACGGTATCCCGTTGCGGCGAGAAGTAACGGAGGCGCAGCTGGGCACCGCTGGTGATGGCGTCGCGGGCCGTTTCCAGCGTGGCCGAGTTGCCGGGAGCCACTGCGGGGCCGGAGAGCTGCGCGGCCTGGCGGCCCTCCTCCCCCGCCGCGGCCATGAGTTTGAGCGTCACCGACTCCAGCGCGTTCCCCTCGGCCAGCTCCGGCAGGCCGTTCAGGGTCTCCAGCCCGGTCAACAGGGCGCAGGCCTCGTCCACCGCAAAACGCACGGGCCGGTTCAGCTCGAGGTCCTGGATGATGTAGACGTGGTCGTCGTCCCACCGGATGTCCAGCAGGTCATCAGGGTAGCCCCCCGGCAGCCCGGAGCAGATCAGGATGCGCAGGTCATCCTCAAGTTCCTTGCGGGTGATGCCGAACTTTGCTGCGACGTCGCGGATGTGCAGGCCCTGGTTGTGGACCAGGAACGGGACCAGCTGGAGCATCCGTTTGAGCTGGTCCTCGGAGGTACGTTTCCGGCCGCGCTTGGCGTGACCGCTACCGGCAGCCGGGAAGGCGACCGGCGGGGCGGGCGTGGCGGCGAGGGCCGCGGCGGCGGCCAGCCGGCGCCGCACAGCGGTCACGAGCTCCGGTGGGGCCGCCACAGTCACGTGCGGGCCGTAGGAGGCCAGTTCCTCGCCGAGGGCCTCCGCATCGCGGTACGGCACGCCGAGGCGGTCCCGGCCGGCGTCAGGCCGCGCGGCCCCGGGCGCCATGCCCGGTTCGGTGTTTGGGGCCGCCAGTGCGCGTTTGCGCAGTCCCAGAAGCTTCCCTTGCACAACGTCGACGACGGCGGTCCGGACCGGCAGTTCCGCCAGACCCGCGAGCTCGGCGCGGACGTCGAACGCGGTGGGCGCGGTGATGCCCTGCTTCTCCAATACGGTCACGGCGGAGGTGATGCGGGAGAGCCGGAAGAAACGCCGGTCGCCGCGGGTCCGGTCATGGCCCACTAGATACCACTGGCCGAAGCGGCTGCCCAGGCCCCACGGCTCCACCAGGCGTTCCTCCTCCTTGCCGGTGCTCCCGGCGAGGTAGCCGAAGCTGACCGGGTGCCGGGCGTGCATGGCGGCTACGAGGTCCTCGAAGGCCTGCCCGGCGGGCCGGATGCGCGGCTGGACCCCCGCGGGGAGTTCGGCGTCGACCAGGCCGCCGGCCGCCTGCAGTTTGCGCATCGCGTTCACGGCTGCGGAACCGAGGGCGGCATGTTCCCAGAGCTGGGCCGCCAGGATGAGGACAGTGCACTCCTCGGCAGTGAGATTGACGTCGGGCAGCCGGTTGGATTCCTTGCCGATGCGGTACCGGCTGGTGGCCGGATCGTCCGAGCCCCAGCCCGTGTCCATCACCGTCTCGATCTCGAAGCCGAAGTGGCGCAGCTCGCCCTTGTCGCGTTCGAACATCCGGCCGAAGGCGACGTCGGAGCTGGTGGTGTCGTGGTAGACCTTGTCGCGCAGCTCGCTGCGGCGCAGCCCGTACTTCGTGTTCAGCAGGGCGATGAGCAGGTTCAGGAGGCGTTCTGTACGTGAGGCGGACACCCCGCAAGGCTACTAAAGTCCGGGCACGAAAATGACGAAAGCGCGGTAACAGCCGGAAGAACTTCTCCGATTGTTACCGCGCCCGGTCGTTCAGTCCCGCTGCTGGGCGGGCGGGCGGGTGGGTGGGGACTAGCGGACGCCGACGAGGTCGACGACGAAGATCAGGGCCTCGTTCGGGCCGATCGCTCCGCCGGCCCCGCGGGAACCGTAGGCGAGCTCGGAGGGGATTTCCAGCCGGCGTCGGCCGCCGACCTTCATGCCCAGCAGGCCCTGGTCCCAGCCCTGGATGACCTGGCCGACGCCGACCCGGAAGTCAAGAGGTGCGCCGCGGCCCCAGGAGGCGTCGAATTCTTCGCCGGTGGACCAGGCCACTCCGACGTAGTGGGTGGAGACGGTGTCGCCGGCCTTGGCCTCGGCGCCGTCGCCGTCGATCAGTTCGGTGATGACGAGTTCGGTGGGAACGTCGCCCTGCGGGAAGTCAATTTCCGGCTTCTGGCGGTCAAGATCGCGCTGTCCAAATGACATGGTTACTCCTCTTTGCGTGGCTGGGTTGGCGTGAATGGGGGGTGCGGTACGGCGGGTGGGTTACTTGACGCCGAGGATGTCGACGACGAAGACGAGGTCGCCCTTGGCCTCGCCCTTGCCTTCCTCACCGTAGGCGAGGTCCTTGGGGACCACCAGGAGGACGCGGGAGCCGACGGTCTTACCGCTCAGGCCCTGGGTCCAGCCCTTGATGACGCCGGTGAGCGGGAAGGAAGCCTTCTCGCCGTTTTCGAAGCTGGAATCGAAAACCTTGCCGCCGGCCAGCGCCACACCGACGTAGTTCACGGTGAGCGTGTCGGTTTCCTTGACCTCGGGGCCCTTGCCCTTGATCAGTTCCTGGGAAATGAGGGCGGTCGGGGCGGCGACACCCTCGACGGAGATCTCGGGAACGCCCTTGTCGTTTTCTTTCACGGTGGGCAGACCCGCCGGCGGAGTGACGGCGTCGCCCTCGGGCTTGTCGAGGACCTTGGGAGCGTCCTTGGCTGCGAGCAGTTTCACCACGAGGAGCTGGGACGGCTGCGCTTCGGCGCCTTCGGCTGCCGCCTGACCGGGAACGGCCAGGGCAATGTGGGAGCCGATCTTGGCGCCGATGAAGGCGTTGTAGATAGCGCCGCTGCTGGTCTTGAGTTCCTCGTTCAGCTCAAGCTGTTCCGGATCCTTCGGGAAAGTGTCTTCCAGGGTGGAACCGTCCTTGCCGTTGAAGGCAATGATCGAGATCGACGCGATCTGGTTGGCCTTGACCCGGTCGCCGCCGCCCTCCTTGATCACCTTGATGGTGGGTTCCTTGACCTCAAGGGGCTGGGTGAACTTCACGCCGGGCGCTGTCTTGTCGCCGTTCTCGGTGAGTTCGAGGGAGTCCAGTTTGGCGGTCTCGCCCGCGGACTGGCTGCTGGGCTCGGGGGCGGCAGGCTCGCCACCGCCGCAAGCGGTCAGCAGCAGCAGCCCGGGAAGAAGAATTGCTAATAGTCGGCGCACGTAAAAACTTTCGTCGAGGCTGGGTGGACGCAATGCGCACGGTTTCCCGCGGCAAAGAAATCGGCGGCCGCACGGCGGCCTCTACCAGACTAACGCGGAAAGCTGGGTATCAGCCCATAGACTCCAGCAGAGCATCCACCCGCTCGTCAACGCAGCGGAACGGGTCCTTGCACAGCAAAGTCTGGTGCGCGCGGTCGTTGAGCTTCAGGTGCACCCAGTCCACGGTGTAATCGCGGCCGAGTTCCTGGGCCCGCCGGACGAAGTCTCCGCGGAGTTTGGCCCGGGTGGTCTGCGGCGGGGCGTCCACCGCGTCCTTGATCGCCGTGTCATCCACCAGCCGGCGGACCGCACCGCGGTTCTGCAGCAGGTAGTACAGCCCGCGGGTACGCGAAATATCGTGGTACGTCAGGTCCAGCTGCGCGATCCGCGGGGCATCGAGACCCAGCCCGTGGCGTTCGCGGTAGCTGTCCATCAGCTTCTTCTTAATCGCCCAGTCCACTTCGGTATCGATCGTGCTGGTATCCCCGCTTTCGATCGCGTCAAGGGTGCGCTCCCACAGGTCCAGGATCAGTGGAACGTGGGCGTTGTGGGCGCCGTTCTCGGCCACGAACGCCGTGACCTTGGCCAGATACTCGCGCTGGATCTCCAGCGCGGTGAGCTGCCGGCCGTTGGCGAGCCGGACCAGGGCGCGGCCGGTGAGGTCGTGGGAAATTTCGCGGATGCTGCGGATGGGGTTTTCCATCCGCATATCGCGCATGATCACGCCGGCTTCGATCATCCGCAGGATCAGGTCCACGGTTCCCACCTTGAGCAGGGCCGTGGTTTCGGACATGTTGGAGTCGCCGACAATCACGTGCAGCCTCCGGTAGAACTCGGCGTCCGCGTGCGGCTCATCGCGGGTGTTGATGATGGGCCGCGACCGTGTCGTGGCGGAGGAGACGCCCTCCCAGATATGGTCCGCCCGCTGGGAGAACGCGAAGGTGGCGCCGTGCGGGGTCTTCAGGATCTTGCCCGCGCCGGCGATGAGCTGGCGCGTCACGAGGAACGGGATCAGGATTTCGGCGAGCCGGGAAAATTCCCCGCGCCGCGGGATCAAATAGTTCTCGTGGCTGCCGTAGGAGTTGCCGGCGGAGTCGGTGTTGTTTTTGAAGAGGTACACCGTACCGTTGAAGCCCTCGGCCGCGAGCCGTTCCTGCGCCTCGTCCACGAGATCGTCCAGGATCAGCTCCCCGGCCTTGTCGTGCGCGATCAGCTGGCTGAGGTCGTCGCATTCGGCCGTGGCGTACTCCGGGTGTGAGCCGACGTCGAGGTAGAGGCGTGAGCCGTTCGTCAGGAACACATTGGAGGACCGGCCCCAGCTGACGACCTTGCGGAAGAGGTAGCGGGCCACCTCTTCGGGGGCCAGCGGCCGGGACTCCGGACTCGAATAGGAAATCCCGAACTCGGTTTCGATGCCGAAAATGCGCTTGTCCATCTCAGTTCTCCTCAGCCAGCAATGCCACGATGTCTGGGTCCTCGAGCCGGCGGAAGGCCCGTCGTGCACCGCGGCTGCTTTCCGAACCGCGGTCCAGCACAGCGATTTCCACGGCCGACGGCGGCAGTGTGGCGGTTTCCTTGTCCGCCACCAGCCCGGCCAGGGCGAGCCGGACGGCGCCGGCGAAGTCGAGTTCGACCTGCCAGCCCGCTGCGACGGCTTCGGACACCTTGTCCGCCTGGCCGCCCATCACAATGAAGCCTTGCTCGTCGGCGATGGATCCGTCGAAGGTCAGCCGGTAGAGGTGGTCCGCGTCGGGGGCCGGGCCGACCTCGGCCACGGCCAGTTCCACTTCGAAGGGTTTCTGCTCCGCGGTGAACACGGCGCCCAGGCTTTGCGCATAGACGCTGGCAAGTCCCCGGGCCGTGACGTCCTCGCGGTCGTAGGAGTAGCCGCGCACATCCGCGTAGCGCACGCCGGCCTGGCGCAGGCTCTCGAACTCGTTGTACTTGCCGACGGCCGCGAAGGCGATCTTGTCGTAAATCTCGCCGATCTTGTGCAGCGACGGCGACGCGTTTTCCGCCACGAGGGCGATCCCCTCCCGGCAGCTGATGACTACCACCGAGCGCCCCCGCGCAATGCCTTTCCGAGCGAAATCCGCACGGTCCTTCATCAGCTGTTCGGGTGAAACATAAAACTGCTGGGTCATCTCAGGCCTCCCGCCGGGCCACGGCCCTGGATTCTATGATGGTGCCGGCTACCGCCGCGAGCTCGCGTTCCGGGACCCGGAAGGCGCCGGTCCGGTTTACGAGGTAGACCACCGGCCAGAGCTGCCGGACGGGATCAGGGCCGCCGGTGGCGGAATCGTCGTCGGCGGCGTCATAGAGCGCTTCGACGGCGACGGCGACGGCATCCTGTTCGGAAAGGTTGGGCCGCCAGAGTTTCTTGAGCGCCCCGCGGGCGAACACGGAGCCGGATCCCACCGTGTGGTGTTCCTGTTCCTCGTAGCGGCCGCCGGTGACGTCGTAGGAGAACAGCCGGCCAAGCCCTGCGGGGCGGTCGAAGCCGGCGAACAGCGGAACGACGGCAAGGCCCTGCATGGCCATCGGCAGGTTGCCGCGGATCATGGCACCGAGCCGGTTGGCTTTGCCGTCCAGGCTCAGCAGGGTGCCCTCGATTTTTTCGTAGTGTTCGAGTTCAACCTGGAACAGCCTCGTGATGTCGAGGGCGATGCCGGCTGTTCCGGCGATGCCGAGCAGGGAATACTGGTCGGCGGGGAACACCTTTTCGATGTGGCGGCTGGCAATGACGTTGCCCATGGTGGCGCGGCGGTCCCCCGCCATCAGTACTCCCCCGGCGTAGGTCAGCGCCACGATCGTGGTCCCGTGGGGCACCTGCAGGGGCGCGCCGGCAGGCCCGGTGAGCGCGGCGGGCGGCATCTGGCCGAAGGGCAGGTGGCCGGGCGGCTGTTGGCCGAACGGCAGGAGGTCCGGGCGTTCCCGCTGCAGGTGCGCGGTGAAGGAGGACGTGGCGTTCGCCGCTACCTGGTTGGCCGTGGTTTCCTGCACTGGTGCACTCCCTCAACTAAAGTGGATCAACGACTTTCGGAACCTCAGCCCCGGTCCCGGGCCCGGGACGCCTCCGACCGGCGGCGGGCCTACTGTCCGCCCTTCTGGACGAACGCCCGCACGAATTCTTCGGCGTTGGATTCGAGGACGCCGTCAATCTCATCGAGCAGGTCATCGACGCCCTGGGTGGCGGCCGACGCCTGTCCCCCGGCGGGTGCGGGCGGGGCGGCGGGGACGTCCTCGTCAACCTCGGTGCCGCGTGACTGCGGCTGCTGCTGCTCCTGGCCTGCCATTGTTGTCTCCTTCTGTCCGTCCCCTGTTTGCGAAGGGACATCCTGTAAGCAATATTGCCACGCCGGCGGCGCTGCCGGGGTGCTTTGTCCTTAGGAACCGGGGCTGGGACCCAGGAGTTCCGAGAGGAACGTTCCAGCCACACGGTGCCGGGAAAACAGGGCGCCGGTAAGGGCCTCGGTTCCGCGCAGCGGCTCCCGGGTGGGGACCCGCTGCAGCTTGCCGCGCCCCGGCACATCGAAGATCACGGAGTCCCAGCTCGCACCGACCACGTCGGTGCCGAAGCGGCTGACGCAGCGGCCGCGGAAGTAGGCCCTGGTGTCCGACGGCGGTTCGGTAACAGCCCGGGCGATGACGGCGTCGTCGACGATCCGCTGCATCCGCTCCCGGGCCAGCAGCCGGTGGTAGAGGCCCTTTTCCGGCCGGATGTCCGCCCATTGCAGGTCAACGAGGCCCAGCCGCGCGTGGCCCCAGTCCAGTCCGTCGCGTTCCCGGTACCCCTCAAGCAGGGACAGCTTGGCCAGCCATTCCACCGAGGAGGCGGCCCCGGCACGGTCGCCGCCGAGCTCTGTCAGCGTCGCGGACCAGTGCGCCAGCACGGCGTGGGTGTGCCCGTCGCCGTCCACTGCGTCGGCGACGCCGGTGTCCTGGGCGTGCTTCGCGGCTGCCTCGAAGTAGATCCACTGCAGGTCCAGGGCGGTGATCCGGCGTCCGTCCAGCAACCGCAGGGTGGCGGTGAGGGAGGTGTCATGGCTGACCGCCTGCAGCGCCGCTACCGGTTCGTGGACCTCGAGCCTGGGCGCCAGTCCGGCCTCGACCAGGCTGAGCACCATCGCGGTGGTGCCGAACTTGAGGTAGTTGGAGGCCTGGCTGAGATTCGCGTCGCCGATGATGACATGGAGGCGGCGGTACTTGTCCGCGGTGGCATGGGGCTCGTCGCGGGTGTTGATGATGGGACGGCGGATGGTGGTTTCCAGGCCCACCTCCGTCTCGAAGAAATCCGCGCGCTGGCTGATCTGGTAACCCGGACGGGAGGCGTCCTGGCCCATGCCCACCCTCCCGGAGCCGCAGATGATCTGGCGGGTGACGAAGAACGGGGTCAGGCCGCGGACAATATCGCCGAACGGCACGGCGCGGGGCATGAGGTAGTTTTCATGGGAACCGTAGGAGACCGATTTGTTGTCCGTGTTGTTCTTGTACAGGTTGATCGGCGGCAGGTCCGGATCGGCGGCAATCCGTCGGACTGCGGCGAGGGCCACGAGGTCACCGGCAGCGTCCCAGGTGACCACGTCGCGGGGGTTCGTGATTTCCGGGCTGGAGTACTCCGGGTGGGCATGGTCGACGTAGAGCCGCGCCCCGTTGCCCAGCACCATGTTCATCAGCAGGGTGCCGGACTCGTCCCCGCCGTCGTGCTCCAGCTCTTCGCGCCCGTAGGCGAGGGCTACCGCCTCCGCGTCGAGAACCGGCGGCTGGTCGGTCAGCTGTTCGGGATCCGCCGCGCCGCGCTCCAGGGTCCAGCCGCGGGCGTCGTGCAGCGGCTCCTCATCGGTATAGTCCCACCGCGTTTCGGCACCACCCGCGGCGCGTTGCCGTGTCACCTGGGCATAGGCCTGGATCACCCGCGCGGACATCATGGTGGCGTTGGCCCCCGGTGCCGACGGCGCGTGGATGCCGTACTCAGTTTCGGAACCCATCACCCGCATGGCACCCCCCACGGGCAGGCCGCCGGAAACACCGGCCGGCCGGCCGGACTCAGGCCGTGCAGCGGGCCCTGTCACAGGTACTGGCCCGTGCTGGGCATCGTCTCAATCGACTTGCCGGGCTCCTGGCCCGCCTTGCCCTGGACAATGGTGCGGATATACGTGATGCGCTCGCCCTTCTTGCCCGAGATGCGTGCCCAGTCATCCGGATTGGTGGTGTTCGGCATGTCCTCGTGCTCACGGAACTCGTCGATGACGGCACGCAGCAGATGGTCGATCCGGATACCCCTCTGGCCGACGGTCAGCAGGTCCTTGATGGCATACTTCTTGGCCCGGTCCACCACATTCTGCACGACGGCGCCGGAGTTGAAGTCCTTGAAGTAGAGCATCTCGGTGTCGCCGTTGGCATACGTCACCTCGAGGTATTCGTTGGACTTGGCGGTCGAGTACATCGCCTCGACCGTGCGCTGGACCATGGCATCCACGGTGGCCTGGACGTCGCCGCCGTGCTCCGCGAGGTCCGACTCATGGAACGGCAGGTCAGTGGTGATGTATTTGTTGAAGATGTCCGCAGCGGCCTCCGCGTCGGGGCGCTGGATCTTGACCTTGACGTCGAGGCGGCCCGGCCGCAGGATGGCCGGGTCGATCATGTCTTCGCGGTTGGAGGCGCCGATCACGATCACGTTGTCGAGCCGTTCCACGCCGTCGATCTCGCTGAGCAGCTGCGGCACGATGGTGGTTTCGACGTCGGAGGAGATGCCGGTGCCGCGGGTGCGGAACAGCGAGTCCATCTCGTCGAAGAACACCACCACGGGGCTGCCCTCGGAGGCCTTTTCCCGGGCGCGGGCGAAAATCAGCCGGATGTGCCGCTCGGTCTCGCCGACGTACTTGTCGAGGAGCTCCGGGCCCTTGATGTTCAGGAAGTAGCTCTTCATGTCCGACTTGCCGGTGCGCTCGGCGGCGCGGGCCGCAAGGGAATTCGCGACGGCCTTGGCGATGAGCGTCTTGCCGCAGCCGGGCGGGCCGTAGAGCAGGATGCCCTTGGGCGCCTTGAGCCCGTGCTCCCGGTACAGATCCGGGTGCAGGAAAGGCAGTTCGACGGCGTCGCGGATCTGCTCGATCTGCGGGCCGAGCCCGCCGATGTCCTGGTAGGTGATGTCCGGCACTTCTTCGAGAACGAGGTTTTCCACTTCGGAGCGCGGAATCTTCTCCAGCGCGTAGCCGGTGCGGGAGTCGATGGAAAGGGCGTCACCGACCCGGAGCTTCTGCGCGAGCAGGGCACCGGAGAGCCGGATGACGCGTTCCTCGTCGGCGCGGCCCACCACGAGGGCACGGTCCGGTCCCAGCATTTCCTTGAGTGTAACGAGGTCACCGGCCCGTTCGTAGCCGAGACCGGCGACCACCAGCAGCCCCTCGTTGAGGAGTACCTCCTGACCGACCGCGAGCTGGTTCAGATTCACCAGCGGGCTGACCCCCACCCGCATCTTGCGGCCGGCGTTGAAGATGTCCACGGATTCCTCGGTGGCGGCCTGCCCGCTGTTGCCCGGGGCGGGCTGGCGTTTCGGATTCAGCTGCAGGACGGTGCCGAAGCTGTACGGCGGCTGGCCCTCCTGATCGAGGGCGTTCTTGAGCCGGAGGATTTCGGCCTTGGCTGCCTCCAGCATGGACACCAGCCGGGAATTGCCCTGCGTCGCTGCGGCGAGTTGACGGTCAATGTGCCGGAGCTTGTCCCGGAGAATGTTGACCTGCCGTTCGGCGACGGACAGTTCGTTGGCGGCGTGACGGACACCGTCGGCGGCCGCCCCCGTTTCCGCGGCCAGTTCCGCCCCTGGTTCCACGGCCGTTTCCGCGGCCAGTGCCGCACGTGCTGCTGCGTCGTCTGCCGGGGTACGGCCCGGGTCAGTCTTCGGAGTGTCCATCGTGCATCAGCCCCTTCCTGCGCTTCTGTTAAGACACTAGCCCCAAGAAGCGGGGTGCCGCTGAAGACTTCCGAAATGCGGACTAGTTCTTAATATCCGGATCGTCCTTAACATTGGTTCCCGCGATGGCGTCCCGGGCCGCGCGGCGCAGCTTCTTGTCCGAGACGGCGCGCTCCCCCACGGCGCCCGGCGTCCAGGCATTGACATCCTCTGCGTTGAAATCCGTCTTGGACGGGCGGCGCTTCACGGAGATGCCGGTGACGCCGTCGGCCAGCCGCCGGGTGACCAGCAGGAAACCGGTGTGGGCCACCATCCGGTGGTCCGGGCGCACCGCGAGGCCTTCCAGGTGCCAGCCGCGGACCATGGATTCCCAGGCGTCGGGTTCGGTGAAGCGTCCGTCGGCGCGGATGGCCTCGGCGGTCCGGGACAGCTGCGTCACCGTGGCGACGTAGCTGATCCAGACGCCGCCCGGGGCCAGGACGGTGGCGACGGCGTCGAGGCACTCCCAGGGTGCCAGCATGTCCAGGACAACGCGGTCCACGGAGCCGGGCGCCTCGGTGCGGACCACTTCCGCCTGGAAATCGCCGAGCGAAATCTGCCAGGCCGGATGCGGTCCACCGAAGATGGTCTCGACGTTGCCGCGCGCAATATCCGCAAACTCTTCCCGGCGTTCGAAGGAATGCAGGTAGCCGTTGTCCCCCACCGCGCGCAACAGCGAGATGGACAATGCACCCGAGCCGACGCCTGCTTCGACGACGCGTGCGCCCGGGAAAATGTCAGCCATGGTGACGATCTGGCCGGCATCCTTGGGATAGACCACCGCCGCGCCGCGGGGCATCGAGAGCACGAAGTCCGACAGTAAGGGGCGGAGCGTCTGGTACTGCTGGCCGACGTTGTTGACCACCACGGAGCCATCCGGCTTGCCAATGATCTCGTCATGATTCAGGAAGCCGCGGTGCGTGTGGAACGCCCCGCCGATTTCGAGGCTGATGGTGTTCATGCGGCCGCGCTCATCGGTGAGCTGCACGCGCTCCCCTTCACGGAACGGCCCGCGGCGGCGGGCGGCGCCGACCGGCGTCGGGGTGGCACCGGCGGGGCTGGCAGACGTGCCGCTGCCCTCCGTAACATCGGCCGGGCTGGTGTTGGCGGCGGTGTCGCTGCTCATAAAAATATTCCTCGCTCCTGTAAAGCTGTGTGGCCGCGGAGTTGCCGGCGGTCCGGCTGCTTGTGCCCGGGGCAGCACCCCGGACCGGCGATGTACGGCCGGCAGGTAACTCTACCGGCTTCGGCCGGGCATCCGCCTGCCGCCGCCGGGATTCTTGCCGGTCAGGGCCTTCAACACGGCTGATTGCCGGAGCAGCCCGGTGACGGCTCCGTCACGGTCGACGACGGCGTATTCCTCGCCTTCCAGCCGGGACAGGTACTGGATCAGTTCATGCCCGGTGGACCATTCGGGTACATAAGCGCCGGCGCCGAGGGCGTACGAGACGGCGGTGACCGGCGTGGTCGCGGCCGCGTGCCCCGGCACGGAGGCGACGGCGCCGGCGTCGACCACTGCGACCGGATGCCCGTCCGTGCGGCACAGCACAACGGCGGGGCTTGCGCCGGTGGCGGCGTCCCGTGGAATGCGCAGCACCTCGGCCACCGTGGCGGATTCCGGCAGGCCGACGGCGGGTTCGGCGAGGGTGCCGGCGTTGACCAGGTGCAGGCGGCCCCGGACCCGCGCCTGCTGGATCGATGCCGTCGCCCCCATCCAGAGGAAACCGCAGACCAGGAGGGTGATGATCATCAGGGAGAAGTCCGGGCGGCCGCCGCCGAGCAGGGGCAGGGCCACGAACCAGCCAACGAGCGCGATCACGATGATCCGGCCGCTCCAGCCGGCCGCGATGGTGCCCTTTTCCTGGCTGCCGGTGGCTTTCCACACCGCGGATTCCACCAGCCGCCCGCCGTCGAGCGGCAGGCCTGGCAGCACATTGAAGATGCCGATCAGCAGGTTGGCCCAGACGAAGATGTTGGCAAGGATCCCGGCGACTCCGGTCAGATCGGCCCCAGTCAGCAGGAGCCAGCCGGCCGCTGCCAGGATGAAGTTGGCGGCAGGACCGGCCAGGGCGACCAGGACGGAACGGCCCGGGGACGAGGTGAAACTCTCAAACTGGGTGTGGCCGCCCCAAAGGTTGAGCACGATCTTCTGGGTGGGCCAGTGGAAGATCTTGGCCGTCAGGGCGTGGGCGAGCTCGTGCACCAGCACCGAGATCAGCAGCAGGACCGCGTAGGTGAATGCCACGACGTAGGCGGTGATGCCCAGCTCGGGATTCCTGGATTCGAGCACCGGTCCGTAGACGACGACGGTGAACGCCGCGATGATGAACCACGAGTATGCGAGGACTACCGGGATGCCAATGATGCGTCCGAGCGGGATGCCTTCTTTGCGGGTCTGGGCCGTGGTGCCCTGGGTGTCGGTGTCAGCCAAGGGCCAGACTCCTCACGGCGGCGGTTTCCGGCCGGGCTACCGGCCCGCTGTCCGGACTGGTTTCCGTCCAGGAGGCCGCATCCCGGAGCTCATGCCGCAGAGCCACAAGCTCCTCAAGATCGGCCACGGTGCGTCCGGCCAGGGTCTCCCAGGTGGTCCGGCGCGGATCGTGCGGCAGCGGCATAAGGTGCGGGATGGCGACTGTCACCACGCCGGAGGCCATCGCGGCGGCCACCCCCGGGACGGAGTCTTCCAGTGCCACGCAGTGCCGGACGCCCAGCTCCGGATCCTGCTGCCGGAGCAGTTCCACGGCCGTCAGGTAGGCCTCGGGGTGCGGCTTGCCGTGCGTGACGGTGTCACCGGTCACGAGGAAATCGAAGTAGGGCTTCGGCAGGCTGGCCACGATCTCGCGGGCCAGCGGGGCCTCGGACATGGTCACGAGGGCGCAGCGGATGCCCGCGGTGTGAAGCTCATCCAGTAGTTCGCGCGCGCCGGGCCGCCACGGCACGGAGGTCCGGACCAGGCTGATGACGTGGCCCGTGAGGATATCGATGATTTCCCGGCGCTCCAGCCCGACGCCGGCCTCCTGCAGGATCCCGGCCGAGAAGACGAGGGACTGGCCCACGAGCTGCATGGCCTTTTCGTGCGACCATTCTCCGCCGTGGGCGGCCACCAGGGTGTGTTCGGCGTCGATCCAGTACGGCTCGGTGTCGACGATGGTGCCATCCATGTCCCATAACGCGGCCTTGAGCAGTGGTCGGGAGGCTGTGGATTGCATGCCTACCAGTCTACGGGGAGCCCCGTTACGGCGCCCGAGAGTACGCCGACGGCGAATATCGCGCCCGCATGGTCCGTTCCGGCGCTTCATTCCATGCCTGGGCCGGGTGCTTGGACGTAGGGTGAAGAGATGAATAGCTTCGAGGGAGACCCCACGGAAACGGGCGCTTCGCCCGAGCCGGAACGGCTGCTGCAGCCCGTGCCCGCGGGCCAGCGCGTCACCGTGATGCTCGCCGCCTTCGAGGGCTGGAACGATGCCGGGGAGGCCGCGAGCGATTCCCTGCGCTACCTGAACAAGCTTTGGGGCGGCAAGAAGGTCGGTTCGGTCGACGCCGACGAGTACTACGATTTCCAGTTCACCCGGCCCACGATCCGCCGCAACTCCGCCGGTGAACGGAAGATCAAGTGGCCGTCCACCCGCATTTTCATGGCTAGCGTGCCCGGTTCGAATGTGGACGTCATTTTCGTCCAGGGCACGGAGCCGTCCTACAAATGGCGCGCCTACACCGCCGAACTGCTGGTCCATGCGGAGGCGCTGAACGTTGATTATGTGATTCTGGTCGGTGCCCTGCTCGCTGATGTTCCGCACAGCAGGCCGATTCCGGTGAGTGCATCCACGGACGACCCTGCCCTGCGGGAGCGGATGGAGCTGGAGGTCTCGCAGTACGAGGGCCCGGTGGGAATAGTCGGCGTTCTCGCGGAAGTTGCCATGCTGGCCGGTCTGCCGACTGTGTCGCTCTGGGCCGCCGTGCCGCACTACGTGGCGCAGGCTCCCTCCCCCAAGGCCCAGCTGGCGCTGCTGCACCGGATCGAAGAGCTGCTGCAGGTACCGCTGAATACCCAGGATCTGGTCGAGGAGTCCGATGCGTGGGGGCGCGGCGTCGACGAGCTCGCCACTGACGACCCTGAAATCGCGGCGTACGTGCGCCAGCTGGAGGAAGCGAAGGACACCGCGGACCTCCCCGAGGCCAGCGGCGAGTCGATCGCGCGGGAGTTTGAGCGCTACCTCAAGCGCAGGGGCAAGGAAAAGCCCTAAAGCTCGACGCCGAGGATCGCGTCGACGGCGTCGCTCACCAGCGCCGCGTCAGCGGCACTGGTGGGGCCGCCGGCGTCGAGCGCGGCCCGGGCCCAGCCGTCCACGGAGGCGAGGGCGCCGGGGGCATCCAGATCATTGCAGAGTTCGGCACGCAGCCGGGCTACCAGCGGAGCGGCCGAGCCGGCCGGCGCGACCGCGAGGGCCGCACGCCAGGAGAGCAGCCGGTCCTTGGCTTCGGCGAAGCCGGCGTCGGTCCAGGACCAGTCGGTGCGGTAGTGGTGGGCCAGGATGGCCAGCCGGATCGCCACCGGGTCCTCGCCGGCGGCCCGGAGCCTGGACACCAGGACCAGGTTGCCCTTGGACTTGCTCATCTTCTCGCCGTCCAGCCCCACCATGCCTGCGTGGGCGAAATGACGGGCCAGCGGCACACCGGCCAGCGAATAGGCATGGCCGGCGCCCATCTCGTGATGCGGGAAGATCAGGTCCGAGCCGCCGCCCTGCACGGTAAACGGCGTCGGCAGGTACTTCTGGGCGATAACGGTGCATTCAATGTGCCAGCCGGGCCGGCCCTCCCCCAGATCGCCGCCGGGCCAGCTGGGCTCACCTTGCCGGGCAACGCGCCACAGCAGCGGATCCAGCGCCTGGCGTTTGCCCGCACGGCCCGGATCACCGCCGCGCTCGGCAAAGAGTTCAAGCATTTCGGCGTCGGACAGGCCGGAAACGGCACCCAGGGTCCAGGCGCCGGGTGCCGCGGCGGAGTGCTTGCCGGCGGCCTCGACGTCGTAGTACACATCGCCGTCGGGCTCCCCGTCGGCGCCGGCCACGCGGTAGGCAAGGCCCCTGAGCAGCAGCTGCTCGATCGCGGGCACGATCATCGGGATGGTTTCGACGGCGCCCACGTAGTGGTC
Organism: Pseudarthrobacter sp. HLT1-7; assembly: GCF_059383435.1. Taxonomy (NCBI): domain Bacteria; kingdom Bacillati; phylum Actinomycetota; class Actinomycetes; order Micrococcales; family Micrococcaceae; genus Pseudarthrobacter; species Pseudarthrobacter sp. HLT1-7. The sequence goes on from NZ_JBWZCH010000015.1 coordinate 53,656, forward strand.
CGGAGCCAGCACACTGAGGGCTTCCATATCGGTCCTAAAGAGCGTGATCTGGCTGGCGGCCAGTTCGCGCCAGTCCACGCCGGTCGCCGTCGCCCGCTCCAGCAGGGGATCGTCGACGTCGGTCACGTTCTGCACGTAGGCGACCTGCTGTCTGCCGTCCCGCCAGGCGCGGTTGAGGAGGTCGAAGGCGACGTAGCTGGCCGCATGGCCCATGTGGGTTGCGTCATAGGGGGTGATTCCGCAGACATACATGGACTGTTGGCCCGTGGCTTCCAACGTCACGACGGCGCCCTTGACGGTGTCGAAGAGGCGCAGGGCAGGCATGCTGCCGGGGAGCTGGGGAACGGGGCGGGAGATCCAGGATTTCACAGCCCCAGCCTAGTGCCAGTGGTCATTTTCGCTAATTCGTCGGGGGTTTCGGCGGGGTCCGTACCATAGTCGCGCCGGGGGGACATGCTCATTCTTTGCACCCGGGACCGGGCACAATGCCACCATGTCCGCCCGCTGGCCCCGGCGCGGGGCATGTCCCTTTGGGTGGGTGTCCAGTCCAGCGGGACATGTCCATTCTTCGCACCCGGAACTGGGCATAATGCCACTATGTCCACCCGCTGACCCCGGCGCGGGGCATGTCCCTGAGCCCTGCCATCCCGCCACTGGATCCGGACCCCCGACGGACTAGCGAAAATGCCCGCTAGGCGCTGATGACATTGAAACCGAGCAGCAGGTACAGGGCGAGGCCCAGGAAGATCCGGTACCAGACGAACAGGCTGTAGCCGCGGGTGGAAACGTACTTCAGGAACCACCCGATGATGATGTAGCCCACCACGAAGGCGATGGCTGTGGCGAGGGCCGTTTCCGGCAGGCCGTAGGGGCCCGTGATGCCGTCCTTGGAGAGCACCTTGTAGAGCTGGTACAGCCCGCTGCCGAAGACTGCGGGGATGGCCAGCAGGAAGGAGTAGCGGGCGGCCGCTTCCCTGGTGTAGCCCATGAGCAGCCCGGCCGTGATCGTGCCGCCGGAGCGGGATACCCCGGGGATGAGGGCCATGGCCTGGGCCAGCCCGTAGTAGATGCCGTGTTTGTACGTGAGCTGGGTGAGGTCGCGCTCCTGGCGCCCGACGGCGTCGGCGACGGCCAGGATCATGCCGAAGACGATCAGGGTGGTGGCGACGATCCAGAGGTTGCGGAGCACGGACTCGATCTGGTCCTGGAAGAGGAGGCCGAGGACAATGATCGGAAGGCTGCCGAGGATCACGAGCCAGCCCATCCGGGCGTCCGGATCCTGCCGGGAGACCTTGCCGGTGAGCGAACCGGCCCACGCCCTGACGATCCGCACGATGTCGTGCCGGAAGTACACGATCACCGCGGTTTCGGTGCCCAGTTGCGTGATAGCAGTGAAGGCCGCTCCGGGGTCGGCTGCGTTCGGCAGGAAGGAGCCGACGATCCGCAGATGGGCGCTTGAGGAAATAGGGAGGAATTCGGTCAGTCCCTGCACAAGGCCCAGCAGGGCCGCTTCGAACCAGTTCACGTTCATAGACCCTACGTCATGAAGCCAACAGAATCCCCGTAAGCTGGCTGACATGCAGCAGCGTTATCTCGGCAACAGTGGGTTGCGTGTGTCCGCCCTTTCCCTTGGCACCATGTCCTGGGCACGGGAAACAGATGAGCAGGATGCCTCCGGGCTGCTCCGCGTCTTCGTGGATGGCGGCGGGACCCTGATCGATACCGCGGCGTCCTACGCCGACGGCCAGGCCGAGGCGATGCTGGGCGGAATGCTCGGCGACGTCGTCGCCCGCTCCGAAGTGGTGATTTCCACCAAAGCCGGGCTGACGACGTCGGAGGGCCGCCGCAGTGTGGACACCTCGCGGAACGGGATGCTCTCCGGCCTCGATGCTAGCCTGGCCAGGCTCGGTACCGACTACGTGGACCTTTGGCTCGCCCACGCCTGGGACCCCAACGTACCGTTGGAGGAAACCCTGTCCGCGCTTGAGTACGCGGTCCGCTCCGGCCGGGCACGGTACGCGGGCGTCTCCAACTTCAACGGCTGGCAGACCGCCAAGGCCGCCGCGACCGCGGGCTTCCCTCTGATCGCGAACCAGTCCGAGTACTCCTTGGTGAACCGAACGGCCGAAGCCGAGCTGATTCCGGCGATCGAGGACGCCGGACTGGGCCTGATGGCGTGGGCGCCGGTGGGCCGCGGGGTGCTGAGCGGAAAGTACCGCGGGCACATCCCGGCGGATTCCCGGGCCGCTCATTCGCGGCTGGCCAGCTACGTGGAGCCGTACCTTGAGGGTGCCGCATCGAGTGTTGTCGAGGCCGTGGCGATGGCGGCGAAGGGGCTCGGGCGGACCGCCCTGGACGTTTCGCTCAGCTGGCTGCTGTCCCGGCACGGCGTTGCCACCGCGGTTGTGGGCGCACGGACGCCCGTGCAGCTGAAAGAAGTCCTGGATTCGACGCTGGCGGCGCTGCCGCCGGAGATCGCCCAGGCGCTGGAGGACGTTTCCAGGCCTGCCTGAGCCGGTTTTTCCCCCGGCTGGTTCATAGGGTTTCTGGGGGCGCACAGGGTTCCTGGGCTTCCAAAGAGCCTGGGGATCAGTCCAGGAGTATCTCAAGTTCTTCATCGTCGACGTCCTCATCCTCGTCGTCGTCGCTGTCGTCCTCGATGACCTGCAGGGGTGTCACTTCCCCATACGCTTCGTAGAGCGAGTCGTCGTAGACTTCGAAGGCATCAGCAACGGCGAAATACGCCGCTTCGACCGCGGGGTCCCCGTCGCCCCTGCGTGCGGCGACGGTTGAGAGGTGTTCTTCCAGGGCAGCCGTCAGGGACTGAAGCGCGACACGCGGATCGATGCTCATGACTTCACGTTAGCCGGAAAAGGATGAAAATGGAGAGCGATGAAGGAACATTTTCTGAGTAGTTCAGTCCGGCGGGAGCGGGACTACCTGAGGCAATACGAGTACCTCGTACTGACGGTAAGTCCTGATGATTCCCTGCCCGACGCCCGCCGCCGGCTGGTGGAACATTCCGAGTACGGCAAGTGGGAGCTGGAGCGCAGCATCCTTTATCTGGGCGGCGGCCGCCGCTTCTGGCTCCGCCGCAAAGTCACGCAGGTCCAGCGGACCGTGTAGGTGTAGGTCCAGCGGACCGTGTGGCCGCCGCCCGCGCCGGTTCGGGCACGTTAGGGTGTCTCCAGCGGTCCCAGCCAGGCGGTTGCCACCGTATTGTGCGCCGATTCGTCGTTGGAGGGGTGGAACATTCCCGCCAGCACATCCCGGTACAGCCGTTCCAGCTCGGACCCGCGGGAGTAGCTTGATCCCCCGGACACCCGGATCGCCAGGTCCACCACCGTGCGGGCGGTCTCGGTCGCGCTGACCTTGAGGCCTGCCAGCTTCGGGAACCACTGGCTGCCGTGATCGGCCAGCCCGTCGACGTCGGAAGCCACGCTCGACAGCTGGGGGTACAGCGCATCCATGGCCATCGCGGCGTCCGCCACCTTCCAGCGGGTGCCGGGGTCCTGGGTGTAGCTTCGGCCGCCGTTCTTGAAGGACGTCCGGTGCCGGACCGCCTCGACGCCGAGGGAGAGGGCCCGTTCGCCGATCCCCGTGTACACGGCTGCCAGTAGGGTTTCGAAGCACGCGAAGATGGCAAAGATCAGTGGATCCGTGTTCGGGCCGACCGGCAGTTTCCGGAAGATCCGGTCCGCCGGCACGACGGCGCCGGCCAGCACCGTCGTGTTGGACTGGCTGGCCCGCATGCCCATGGTGTCCCAGTCCGCCAGGATCTCGTAGCCGGGGGCGCCCCGGGTGATGAAGCCGTGCACCAGTTCACCCTCGCCGTCCCTGGCGGTGGCGTCTTTGCCGAAGATTCCCAGCCGGGTCCACACCGGCGAGAGACTCGTGAAGATCTTCCGGCCGGTGAAGGAATATCCGCCGTCCGGCTGCGGCTCGGCGGTGGTGCGGGAGTCGAAGAGTACCGAGTCGTTTCCCGCCTCGGAGTTGCCGAACGCGAAGATTTCCCCCTGCGCGGCCTCTGCGAGGACGAAGTCCAGCGAGGAATCGCCCCGGGCAGCCAGGACGTGCGCGACGCCGGTCCACACCAGATGCATGTTGATCGCCAGCGCGGTAGCCGGGGCCGCCGTCGCAAGCCTGCGCTGAAGCTGGGCTGCCGCCGCGAGCCCAAGTCCCAGACCGCCGTCGGACTCCGGGACGAAAATCCTCAGGTAGCCGGCCGCCGTCAGCTCCACGAGGTCCTCCTGGCAGAACGCGTTGTCGCGGTCGTAGCCGGCCGCGCGGCCGCGGATCCGTTCCAGCAAGGCATCGGGAAGGACGTCTTCAGGGCTCATCAGGCAGCGTCGTCTCAGTAGTTGGTCAGCAGGGTATCCAGTACCCGCGCACCGAACTTCAGCGATTCGGTGGGGACGCGTTCGTCCACGCCGTGGAACATACCGGTGAAGTCCAGCTCGTCCGGCAGCTGCAGCGGGGCGAAGCCATAGCCGGTGATGCCCAGCCGGCTCAGCGATTTGTTGTCGGTGCCACCGGAGAGAGTGTACGGCAGGACCTTAGCGCCGGGATCCTCGGTGTGCAGGGCATCGATCATCGAATCGACGAGGTTGCCGGCGAAGGGGACCTCGAGCGAGACGTCATTGTGGACGTAGCTGACGTCCACACCCTTGCCGGCCAGATCCCGGACGACTTCCAGGACGCGCTGTTCCTGGCCGGGCAGCGTCCGGCAGTCGATAAGGGCCTCGGCCGATTCCGGGATGACGTTGTGTTTGTAGCCGCCTTTGAGGAGGGTGGGGTTGGTGGTGTTTTGCAGGGTGGCGCCGACGAAGCGGGCCACTGTGCCGAGCTCCTTGAGGATCTCGTCCGGATCGTCCGGATCGAACTCGACGCCCGTGAGTTCCGTCACGCCGTCGAGGAACTGGCGGGTGGTGGGCGTCAGTTCGATGGGCCACCGGTACTCCCCGATGCGGGAGACGGCGCTCGCGAGCCGCGTGACGGCGTTATCCGTGTTGATCTGTGAGCCATGGCCGGCACGGCCGTGGGCGACGAGGCGGAGCCAGGAAAGGCCCTTTTCCGCCGTCTGCAGCAGGTAGGTGCGCTGGCCGCCGATGGTGGCCGAGAAGCCGCCCACCTCTGAGATCGCTTCGGTGGCGCCATCGAAGAGCTCGGGCCGCTTCTCGACGGCGTAGCGGGCACCGTAGGCGCCGCCGGCTTCCTCATCGGCGAAGAACGCGAAGATCAGGTCCCGCTTGGGTTTGCGGCCGGTCCTGGCGAAATTCCGCAGCACGGAGAGGATCATCGCGTCCATATCCTTCATGTCCACGGCTCCGCGGCCCCAGATCATGCCGTCCCGGAGCTCGGCGCCAAACGGGTCAACCGACCACTGATCGCGGAGTGCCGGGACCACATCCAGGTGCCCGTGGACCACGAGGGCGCTGGCGGACGGGTCCTCCCCCGCCAGCCTGGTAACAACGTTGGCCCGGCCCGGAGCCGACTCGAAGATTTCGGCGTCCAGGCCGACCTCGGCCATCAGCCCCGCGGTGTACTCGGCGGCCGCGCGCTCCCCCGGCCCGGTGCCGTCGCCGTAGTTGGAAGTATCGATCCGGATCAGTTCCTGGCAGATCCTGACGACTTCATCCTCGGGGCGTACTTCAGTCATGGTTAACTCCTCGTGGCGGCGGCCCAATTGCTGGCTTCAGCCTACCCACAAGCTCCGATTATTTGTTTGGCGAATAGTCATGCTAGAGTCTTTCTCGCTGCTTCGGAGGAAACCGAAACGCTGACAGGCGAAAGGTTCACCGAATTACCACCTGCGCGGGTGGCGGAATGGCAGACGCGCTAGCTTGAGGTGCTAGTCCTCGAAAGGGGGTGGGGGTTCAAGTCCCCCTCCGCGCACAATAAAAAAAGGCCCAGGAAACCACGGTTTCCTGGGCCTTTTTTGTGTTGTGCGTGGCCGGCGCTTCCGGGACCGCGCCGGCGGCGCGCTACTTGTAGAGGACCCGCTGGACCTGCAGGACCTCCGACGTGGAAACGACGTTGACCCGGACATATTCATCCACGCTGCCCTCGCCCTCAACCGTGACCCTGGTGAGGTTGGACGCGGCGCCGGAAATCCCGTAGAAGGACAGCCACTTCGAGCTCGTCAGCGGATTGTCCTTGGCATAGCTGTGGGAATCGCCGTTGAACAGGAAAACCCGCTTGCTGAAGGCCTTGCTCTCACTGGCGATGGCCCGGACGATGGTCTGGAAAGCATTCCGGTACCCCGTGGTCTGGGTCCCGGGGGCAAACATGTCCGCCTGGGTCATCAGGACCACGGCCCTGCTGTTGTTGGCCTTCGCGGTTGCAAACGCGCTCTTGACCTGGGCGACGGCAGCGTTCACCCGGGCCTTCTCCTCGGCCACCTGTTCCACGGTGGCTTTGGTGAAGCCTAGTCCGCTCCACGGCCGGAGGTCATTCTCCGATCCAACGATGTGGAGGGTCGAAATGGTCAGCCCGCCCGCGGCAAAGGAAACATTCTCCTTGTAGCCGGACTGGGCGGTTACGGAGATCGGGTTCTGGCCCAGTGTCCGGCCGGCCGTCGGGAAAAAGACGGACCGGATGGCCGAAAGCCGCTCCAGCGGATTGGCCTTGCCGATGCTGGCCCGGTGGCAGTCCGCCCACTCGTTGTCGCCCGGGGTGTACACCAGCGGGTCGGTAAATTGGTTGAAGTTCCCCTTGATCTTCTGATAGTAGGAGTCGGAGCAGACTCCCGCTCCGATATCGCCGAGGTGTCCTACCATGCGCACATCGGAATCCGCATTGATCTGTGCGATCCGTCTCGGGAAGAGGCTCAGTTGAGTGCTGCCGTAAGGAGTGTCACCAATGACGGCGAAACTGTAGATGGTGGCAGCGCCGGCATTGCCTACGGCGCTCCCGGCGATCCCCATCGCCAGGGCCAGTCCGGCCCCGGCTATCCGCACAACTCTATTCATTGGTTTCTCCCCACGGCATCGGACATGCCTGCGCAACGGATCGTTTGCTGGCGTTTGGCGTCAGAGTAGCCCGATCAATCAGGGATGGAACGAGTAGGCGCTACTTGCCCGATGGTGAAAAAACACCTAGATGATACTCGGGAGGATTTCTGCAGATCGCTCGTGGCAGGGACGGGACTGCTGCCGGGAAGTAACCGGGGGCTGTCCCGGCAGCACCTACTCCGCCGAACGAATCGCGTTCCGTACGGCTTCCAGCAGCGACCGGAAGCCGGGATCCTTGGGCAGGCTGTCGAGGAGAACGGTCCCGTGCGGCCCGGCCAGGGGTATGCGCCAGTTCGGGTATTCGGTACTGGTCCCGGGCTGGTTCTGGGTCCGGGTCTCACCGACCGCATCAACCAGTGCCACCCCCAGCAACGAGGACGGCGTCAGAGCGGTAAACGCGTAGAGAGCCTCGGTGATCCGCCGGACATCCGTGCCCGCGGCGCCCGCGGCCGGAAGCAGGCCGCGTTCGCGCACGAGCGCCAGGACTGTCTCCAGCTCGGCGGCGGACTCGGCGCGTTCCTCTTCCACCCGGCGCTGCAGCAGACCCAGCCGCTCGCGGAGGCTGATGTGTTCACCGGCCAGGTACCCCGCCGTCGGCGGCAGATCGTGGGTGTTGACGCTGGTCAGGCACTGCTGACGGTACCTTTCCGGCGGAAGTGGGCCGTCGGCGTCGTGCTCGAACCAGAGAATCGAGGTGCCGAAGATCCCCCGCTCGGCCAGATAGTCACGGACCCAGGGCTCAAAGACGCCCAGGTCTTCACCAATGACGATCGCCCCGGCGCGCTGCGCCTCCAGAGCCAGGATGCCGATGAGCGCCTCATGGTCGTAGTGGACGTAGGCGCCCTCCCCCGGCCCAGCGCCTGCCGGAATCCACCACAGCCGGAACAGCCCCAGGATGTGGTCCACGCGGATCCCGCCGGCATGGCGCAGCACGGTCCTGAGCATGTCCCGGTAGGCGGCATATCCCGACTCCGCCAGCCGGTCCGGGTGCCACGGCGGCTGGGTCCAGTTCTGGCCCTGCTGGTTGAACATGTCCGGGGGCGCACCGACCGTGACGTTCCGGGCCAGCACCCCGGCAAACGACCATGCGTCCGCGCCGCCAGGTTTCACCCCCACCGCAAGGTCGTGGATGACGCCGATCTCCATGCCGCACTGCTTCGCTGCGCGCTGCGCTGCCTCGAGTTGGAAGTCGCAGCACCACTGCATCCAGCGGTGGAACTCGATCCGGCCCGCGAGCAGGACCCGTTGCTCCCGGCAGTACGCGGTGTCCGGTCCGGATGCCTCCGCGGCCCACTGCGGGGCCCCCGGGGCCAGCGTCTCGGCCAGGGCGCACCAGAGGGCGAAGTCGTCCAGACCTTGCCCCTGTTCTGTGCAGAAATCCGCAAACGCGCATGCGCGGGCGGGATCGCGCGGGACCCCGAACACCAGCTCCAGGGCGGCCAGTTTTGCGCCGTACGCGGAGTTCCGGTCCAGCAGCCCGGACGAGTGGTTGGCGCCGTGCTGTTGATTGGCCAGGCTCTCCACCTCGGCCCGGCCGGACTGGCCAAGGTAGCCGTACTCGGTGATCTCTTCCACCCGGAGGTAAAGGGGGTTGAAGAAGCGCCTTGTGGTGGGCAGGTACGGTGAGTCTTCGACCGGCAGCCGGGGCTCGGCGGCGTGCAATGGATTGACCAGCAGGAAACCGGCGCCCTCCTGCCCCGAAATCGTGGCCAGGTCCGCGAGGTCCGCGAAGTCACCGATCCCCCAGGACCGGGAGGACCGGACGGAATAGAGCTGCGCGGTCAGTCCCCAGTTCCGCCGGCCCGCCAGCCGTGCGGTGGTGCCGAGGCTCCGCGGGGTGACGACGAGCGGGCACCGGGCTACCGTGCCGTTGTGCTCTGCCAGCAGAGTGTGCCAGCCGAGCGGCACCCGGTCCGGGACGGCGAAGGTCGCCCGGCCGGTGAGGACGCCATCGACGTCCACCGGCGCGTCCCAGTTGTCCCGCTGCGCTACCTCGTAGCTGCCGCCGTCTTCGGCGTCGATCCAGACGCGGACGGCGCTTCCATGCGGCAGATGGACATTGATGCGGAGCTCCTGCCCTTCACGGGCGACGACGACCGGCGGCAGCAGGCGCCGCCACGGCGCCAGTCTGGCCTCGTTCAAGGACCGTTCCGTTTCGGCCGTTCCCCCGGCCGGGACGCCCAGAGCCGCGAGGACGCTCCGCAGGGTGGTGTCCGAAACGGTGCGCTCGACGCCGTCCCAGCCCCAATAGGTGGTTCCGACGCCGTGGGCTGCGGCAAGTTCCCTTAGCAGATCGGCTGCGCTCTGTGCGTTGCTGTGGTGCGTACTGTCCGTCATGGGGCAACTCTAGACTCAGGCGTGTGCCCCGTGCCGTGGTGTGCACCGTGTGCGATCCGCGCTAGCCTTGCAGCCTATGGTCGACGTCGAACGTTTCCGGATTCTGCTGCTCGAGGAGCACCAACGGAAACTTACCCTCCTGCCCGCCCTCCACCAGGACATCACCTCTGTGACCGCGGCCCGGCAGGACTCCAACGTCGACGACGAACACGATCCCGAGGGTGCCACGATCGCCTTCGAACTCTCGCAGGCCTCGGCGCTGCTGGAGCAAAGCAGGGCCGGCCTGGCGCAGGTCGAGGCCGCACTGGCCCGCATCCGGGACGGCAGCTACGGGATCTGCCAGGCCTGCGCAGAGGAGATCCCGGAGGGCCGGCTTGAGGCCAGGCCCTCGACGCCGTACTGCATCCGGCACACCCCGGGTGCTTCCGGCAGGAAAGCATGAACGCCGCCGGGACCTGGTGGGACCGGATCATCGCCGGATTCGCGCAGGGCCCCGTCCCGCACGTCACCGGCACCGAACTCGCCCTGGTGGTCCTCCTCGCCGTCGCACTCTCCCTCCCCCGCGTGACCTGGCGGTATTTCGGACTGATGGCCACCGTGACCCACGAACTGGGCCACGCCTTCGCCGCGCTTATGACGGGCCAGCGCCTCGGCGGGATCCGGCTCAGCCTGGACCACTCCGGCACTACCACCACGTACAGCCGGCGCCCCCTGGCCGCCGTCTGGTCCACATTCTGGGGGTACCCGGTTCCCGCCGTCGTCGGTGCTGCCATGGTCTGGTGCGGCTTCAACGGCTGGGGACCGGCGGCGATGTCGGTCGGAACCCTCGTGCTGTTGGCCTCCTTCCTGTTCATCCGCAACGGGATCGGAGTGCTGATCACCGCGGCCGCGGCGCTGTCCGCCGTGCTGCTCGTCCTCTTTGTCCCGCCCGAATTCAACGGCCACGTAATGATCGTGCTCGGTCTGGCCCTCCTGGTCGCCGCTGTCCGGGACCTCGGGAAACTGGCCGCCGTCCATCTGCGGCGCCGGGACAGATTGCCGACGTCGGACGCCTACTTGCTGTTCCGGGCTACCCGAGTCCCCGCGGTCATCTGGATGGTGCTCTTTGCCGCGGTTGTGGGGGGTGCCTGGTGGTTTGCCTGGCAGCCGATGGCCCAGGTCTTCGCACCGTTGCCGGGGCCGGCGTTGCGGGGACCGGGCGCTCCCCCGGCATAGGCTGGGACCATGAGCCAGACACACACCGATGACCCCGCCGGCCACAGCACGAAGGGTGCCTATGTCACCGGCGGCGAGGAGTTCAGCCGGGACACCAACTACATCGAGGACCGGATCACCCGCGACGGTTGCCCGGGCAGCAACGGCGAACCCGGCTGGCCGGTGGAACCGGGCCGCTACCGCCTGATCGCGGCGCGTGCCTGCCCCTGGGCCAACCGGACGGTGATCGTCCGGCGGCTGCTCGGTCTCGAAGACGTCATTTCCCTCGGACAGCCCGGCCCCACCCACGACGCCCGCTCGTGGACCTTTGACCTGGATCCCGGCGGCAGGGATCCCGTGCTGGGCATCGAGCGGATCCAGGCGGCCTACTTCCTCCGGTTCCCGGACTACCCCCGCGGCATCACGGTGCCGGCGATCGTCGACGTACGCAGCGGCAAGGTGGTCACCAACAACTTCCCGCAGATCACCCTGGACTTCTCCACCGAGTGGACCGAGTACCACCGTCCGGGTGCGCCGGAGCTCTACCCGGAGCACCTGCGGGATGAGATCGACACCGTCAACAAGAGGGTTTTCACCGAAGTCAACAACGGCGTCTACCGCTGCGGCTTCGCCGGCTCCCAGAAGGCCTATGATGCCGCCTATGACCGGCTCTGGACTGCGCTGGACCGGCTGGAGGAACGCCTCACCGGCCAGCGGTACCTCGTCGGGGACACCATCACCGAGGCCGACGTGCGGCTCTTCACCACCCTGGCGCGGTTCGATGCCGTCTACCACGGGCACTTCAAGTGCAACCGGCAGAAGCTCAGCGAGATGCCGGCGCTCTGGGGATATGCCAGGGACCTGTTCCAGACCCCCGGCTTCGGCGATACCACCGACTTCGTGCAGATCAAGCAGCACTATTACATCGTCCATGAGGACATCAACCCCACCGGGATTGTGCCGAAGGGGCCGGAGCCCGGGAACTGGCTGAGCGCGCACGGCCGCGAAGCCCTCGGCGGGCGCCCCTTCGGCGACGGGACGCCGCCGGGCCCGGTCCGGGCGGGGGAAGAAGTGGCTCCGGGGCACGGGGCGGCCTGAGCCACCTTCCAGCACAGGCTGCGGGCAGGGACGGAGTTTGTCCACTTGTCGCAACATCGCCCCCGGCCTAGGGTGAGCCGGGATGAGCAATGAAAAAGACGCCAGCACGCCGCCGCCTTCCCCCGCGGCGAGACTGTGGCGGATCGTGACCGGCGGCGTGGCCTCGGCGCTGCTCTGGCCCCGGCTGCAACTGGCCATGAAGGCGGCGTTGGCTGCGGGCATAGCCTTCTTCATCGCCCCGTTTATGCCCGGGTCCGCGGCCGATTACCCCTACTACGCTCCGCTCGGCGCCCTCGTCGCCATGTACGAGAATGTGTCAGGGTCCATCCGCCAGGGTGTCCAGACGCTGGTGGGGCTGGCGATCGGCATCGGCCTGGCCTTTGTGCTCGTCAGCGTTGGGGACCCCACTCCGCTGTCGGTCGCCATCGTTATGGGCTTTGGGGTCATCCTCGCCGGGCTGCCGCGGATTGGCTCCGGCAGCGACTGGATCCCGACGGCGGCTCTCCTGGTCCTGCTGGTCGGCGGGAACAATCCGGACAGCTTCTCCTTCGGCTACCTGGTTCAGATGGGCGCAGGGGTCACCGTGGGCATCCTCGTCAACCTCCTCGTGTTCCCGCCGCTGTATTTCAACGCCGCAGCTCTGAGTATCGCGGAGTTGCGCCTGGCCCTCGCCCAGCAGATGCGGGACATGGGCAAGGCGTTGAAGGAGAGCTGGCCGCCGGAGCATGAGAACTGGTCCGGCCGTTCCGAGGCGCTCGCAGGCTCGGCCCGATCTGTCCGGCTCGCGGTGGAAAAGGCGGATGCCAGCCGGCAGGCCAACCCCCGGCGACGGCTCCATCCGCGGGATGTGGAGCTGGACTACCGGAACCTCCGTGACCTGGAGCGGGTGACGTTCCACGTCCAGGACGTGACGCAGGTCCTCTCGGATGTCATTTGGGCCGGAGACACGCCATTCGTTATACCGGATCAATACGCCGCCCCGCTCGCCGACGCCATGGCTGCGGTGGCTGACGTTCTGCGCTCCATCGAAGAGGAGAGTCCGGAACGCCAGGCGGTGCTGGCGGACGCGGCCGGCATTGCGGTGAAGGAGTTGACCGCCCGCATCGGCGCGGAGGAAGCGGCAACGGACGAGCCCAGTGCCGTGGAATCCATCCTGCTGAGCCTGCTCCGCATGCTCCGCGTAGTGAAGTCCGGCGGGGCCAGGACGTAGGCGGGCTCGAAACGGCGGCGGCCGCCCCAGGTGAAGGGACGGCCGCCGCCGTCGAAGATTCAGCCGAGTTTGGTGCTACAGCGCTGCAACCGTTCCGCTGAAGTGCTTGCGGCCGGACCTCGGGTTCCAGCCGACATAGTCGGAGCGCCGCCAGCCGCCGTCGCTGCCCTGGACGGTGCTGATGTCCAGCGCCACCCGCGCGGGCAGGTACACCGGCGCCTCAAAGGCGAGCTGCCAGCTGAATGTCTCTCCCTTTGCGGCGCCCACGTCGGCCAGTGCCCTTGAGGCGAGGTACATGCCGTGGGCGATCGACCGGCGCATGCCCAGGGCTTTGGCCGAGAGCACGCTCAGGTGGATGGGGTTGAAGTCACCGGAAACGGCGGCGTAGGCCCGGCCGGTGTCCACTCCCAGCTGCCAGAGGGCGGTGGGATCCGGGGCCGTGAAGTGCACCGGCGCTGACGGTTCCGATGGCTTGTCGATTCCGGGCAGGAACACGCCTTTGGCCAGGTAGCTGGACACGCCGCGCCAGCGGATCATGTCCTCCCCCGCCCCCCGGACCTCGGCCACGAGGTCCAGCTGGGTGCCCGAACGGTGGCCGCGCAGGTTCTCCGCCCAGGCCCGGATGTCCACCGCCTCGGTGAAGCGGACGGGTGCGGACTGGACCACATGGTTTTCGAGGTGGATCATCCCCAGCAGCGGCAGAGGGAAGTCATCGCGGTTCATCACACTCATCGCCAGCGGGAACGCCAGCGCATGGATGAAACCGGCCGGGAGGATGTCGCTTGCGGTTTCCCCGACCAGGTGCTGGTAGGCCGTGAGGTTCCCGGCCCCGGCCTTCACACCGCGGACCTCGTGGCTGCATAACGGAAGCGTGGTCCCAGTGTGGGTTCCCAGGATCCGGCGCCGCGCAGCGGTGGCGGCGGCGTTGACGTACTGCTTGGAGAGCGCCGGCATTTCGCCCAGGATGACGGGCTGCGAAGGGGTCATGCCCCCACCAGGTTCTGCCCGCAGACCCGCAGCACCTCTCCGGAGATCCCGCCGGCAGCGTCGCTGGCCAGGAAAGCGATGGCCTCGGCGACGTCCTCCGGCCGGCCGCCCTGCTGCAGCGAGTTGAGCCGGCGGGCCAGCTCGCGGGTGGCGAACGGGATCCGGGCCGTCATCTCGGTCTCGATGAAGCCCGGGGCGACGGCGTTGATGGAGCCGCCGTGGGCGGCCAGAAGCGGTGCCGTGGCCCGGACCATGCCCGTCACGCCGCCCTTGGAGGCGGCGTAGTTGGTTTGCCCGCGGTTGCCGGCGATGCCGCTGGTCGAGGCAACGGATACGATCCGCGGCGAGTTCCGGAAGTGCTCCGAGGCCAGCAGCGCCTCGTTGATGCTCAACTGGGCCGCGATATTCACGGCGATGACGGAGTTCCAGCGCCCCGCATCCATGTTGGCGAGCAGCTTGTCGCGGGTGATGCCCGCGTTGTGGATCACGATGTCGAGCCGGCCGTGGCGCGCCACGGCATGGTCGATGATCCGCTGGCCGGCGTCGTCCCGGCTGATGTCCAGCTGCAGCGCGGTGCCGCGCACCTCGTTGGCGACCGCTGCCAGGCGGTCCCCGGCCGCCGGGATGTCCACGACGATCAGCGTGGCGCCGTCGCGGTGCAGCGTGCGCGCAATCGCGGCGCCGATCCCCCGTGCTGCACCGGTCACGACGGCGACCCTGCCGGCCAGCGGCTTGTCCGCGTCGGCCGGCAAGTGCCCGGCAGCCGAGGTGACGGTCAGGAACTGCCCGTCCACGAACGCGGAGCGGCCGGAGAGGAAGAAGCGCAGCGCGCCGAGGGTGCTCGGGCTGGTGGTGCCCGCGCCGTTGGCGAGCAGAATGCCGTTGCCGGTGGCGCCGGCCCGGAGTTCCTTGGCCAGCGACCGCAGCAGTCCGTCGACGCCCTGCCGGGCCGCGGCAACGGCCGGATCGGCGGAATCCGAGGCGGCGCGGGACACGGTGATAACACGGGCGTTGGGCGCCAGGTCCCGCAGCGAGGAGGCCGCCGTCAGGACAGGCTGCTCCAGATCCCCGGGACGGGCCAGTTCGTCCAGCACCAGGATGATGGCGCCGAGCTTTTCCCTGGGCACGGCATGCCGGCGGACGTCCAGCTTCCAGGACAGCAGGGTCGAGGCGAGTTCGTCGGCGCCGCTGCCCGTGCCCTGGACCAGCACCGGCCCTTCGATAAGCGGCTGACCTGCCTTGTGGCGCCGGAGCACCACGGGCTGCGGGAGCCCGAGTTTCCTGGCGATGTCCTTGCCCAGGCCACTGCTCACGAACTGGGTGTATTTGTCGGTCATCCGGTCCCCTTAGTGTGCTTCGAGAATAGCGACGACGCCCTGGCCGCCGGCGGCGCAGATGGAGATCAGGCCGCGTGCCGGGCGTCCGTCGATCTGCCCCTTGGCATGCAGCATTTTCGCGAGCGAGGCCACGATCCTTCCGCCGGTGGCGGCGAAGGGGTGCCCGGCGGCGAGCGAGGATCCGTTGACGTTCAGCCTGGACGCCTCGACGCTGCCGAAGGCTCCGTCGAGGCCGAGACGGCTGCGGCCGAATTCCTCATCCTCCCAGGCGGCGAGGGTGCTCAGCACGGTACCGGCGAAGGCCTCGTGGATCTCGAAGTAGTCGATGTCATCGAGGGTCAGCCCGTTGCGGGCCAGCAGCCGCGGCACCGCGAAGGCGGGAGCCATCAGGAGTCCGTCCTTGCCGTGCACAAAGTCAACGGCCGCCGCCTCGCCGTCGACGACGGTGGCGAGTTTGGGCAGGTCGTGCGCGTCAGCCCATTCCTCGGAGGCCAGCAGCACGGTGGAGGCGCCGTCGGTGAGCGGCGTGGAGTTTCCGGCCGTCATGGTCGCCGCGGCGCCCAGGTTCTTGCCGAAAACGGGCTTGAGTGTGGCGAGCTTCTCGAGGCTGGTGTCGGCGCGCAGGTTGGAGTCCCTGCTGAGGCCGCGGTACGGGGTGATCAGGTCGTCGAAGAAGCCGGCATCGTAGGCGGCGGCGAGGTTCCGGTGGCTCTTGAAGGCCAGTTCGTCCTGCGCCTCGCGGGTGACGTTCCACTGCGCGGTGGTGAGCGCCTGATGCTCGCCCATGGACAGCCCGGTCCGGGGCTCGCCGGTGTTCGGGGCATCGGGTGCCAGGTCCTTGGGCCGGAGGCGGCTGAGGACCTGCAACCGCTGGGGCAGCGTCTTGGCGCGGTTCAGGTCCAGCAGCACGTCACGCAGGCCCTCGCTCACGGCGATCGGCGCGTCCGAGGCGGAGTCGACGCCGGCGGCGATGGCCGAATCGATCTGGCCGAGCTTGATCTTGTTGGCGAGGCCGAGCACCGTTTCCAGGCCGGTGGCGCAGGCCTGCTGCAGATCGTAGGCCGGCGTTTCTGCGGAGAGCGCCGAGCCGAGGACGGCTTCGCGCGTCAGGTTGAAATCGCGGGAGTGCTTGAGTACGGCGCCCGCGGCAACTTCGCCGATGCGCTCATCCTGCAGGCCGAAGCGGGCGATCAGCCCGTCGAGGGCAGCGGTGAGCATGTCCCGGTTGGAGGACTTGGTGTAAGCGCCTCCGTTCCGGGCGAACGGAATGCGGTTGCCGCCCACCACCACGGCCCTGCGGAGCGCCGGCAGTGCTGTAACTCCGGCCTGTCCTGCGGCTCGTCCTGTGTTCTGTCCTGTGGTCTGTCCTGCGGACCCTGCCGTCGGGGTCGATTCCTGGGGTCCGGGTACGGACTGTCCATTCACGGACATGGGCTGTCTCCTTTGATCAAAACGGTTACCGATACCCAGCGTACCTGATACGGTGGGTATCGTGAACAGCCCCCAGTCTGACTCTTCCGGCGGCGTCCCGGCCGGCGCCGTCGCGTCCGCCGGCGGCACCGTCGACGGGCGTGCCTCCCGCTGGCAGCCGCACCGCGAGGAACGCCGTCGGGAGCTCATCAAGTCGGCCCGCAAGGCCGTCCACGCGCTGGGCAGCGAAGCCTCGATGGAGGACATTGCCGCGGCGGCAGGGACCTCCAAATCGGTGTTCTACCGGTATTTCGGGGACAAGGCCGGGCTCCAGCAAGCGGTGGGTGAAGTGGTGCTCAGCCAGATGCAGCGGCGCATCCAGGAAGCGGTGCAGGGCGCCCAGACTCCCAGCGAGGGCCTGCTCGCCATGGTTTCCGCGTATCTGCAGATGGCCGAGACGAGCCCCAACGTCTACACCTTCGTCACCCGGTATGCACCCGCCGGCGCGGACGGCGCCGCCGGGTCCGCCGCCGGGTCCATTGCCACGGCGGGCGCCCTGGGCCACTTCTTTGCGGCGATCAGCGACATGATCGCCCGGCCCATGCGGAGCCACCTCGGCGACTCGGCCGTCCGCGAAACGGCAATCGGCTACTGGCCAAACGCCGCGATCGGCCTGGTCCGGAACGCCGGCGAGCAGTGGCTCGCCACTCCGGACTCCCCGTCCAGACCGGACCAGGCGGCGATGGCGCGCCAGATCACGCACTGGCTCTGCCTGGGCATCGCCCCCGAGCTCCGGAATCAGCCCGCCCCGCCCGCCGCGGCGCCGGCGGTGGCAGAAGACCCGGCGGAACCCGCGCAGCGCACCCAACTACCCACAACTTCAGAACCTACCTTGTCAGAACCAAAGAAGGAATCGACATGACTGAACTAGCGGACCGCGCAGCGGACCCGGCGATCGACCCGACGACGAACGCGAACCCGGCCGCCCGGTCGGTGGCTTCACCATCTGACGCCACGGACGCGGGAGCGCCCGCCGTCGACGTTGCGGCCCTCGGTGAACTGCTCCTCGGCAAATGGGCCGACACCCGGCGCGTCGCGCGGGCCCTTGCCGGCCGGCCCGAGCTGCACAAAACCGAAGGCCTGGGCCACACGGATCACCGGCAGCGCGTCTTCGGCCAGCTTAAAATCCTGGTAGAGAACGGCGCCGTCCACCGCGCCTTCCCGGCGTCCGTCGGCGGCGCCGACGAACACGGCGGAAACGTGGCCGGTTTCCAAGAACTTGTCATCGCCGACCCCTCGCTGCAGATCAAGGCAGGCGTCCAGTGGGGCCTGTTCGGCTCCGCCGTGAACCACCTGGGCACCGAAGAACATCACCGGACGTGGTTGCCCGGCATCATGAACCTAGAAATTCCGGGCTGCTTTGCGATGACGGAAACCGGCCACGGCTCGGACGTGGCCAGCATCGCCACCACCGCCACCTATGACCCGGCGACCGAGGAGTTCGTGGTCCACACCCCCTTCCGGGCCGCCTGGAAGGACTACATCGGCAACGCCGCCGTGGACGGCCTGGCCGCGGTCGTGTTTGCCCAGCTGGTCACCCGGGGAGTTAACCATGGCGTCCACGCTTTCTACATGGAGCTGCGCGATCCCGGAACCAAGGACTTCCTGCCCGGCATCGGGGGCGAGGATGACGGCGTCAAGGGCGGCCTGAACGGCATCGACAACGGCCGGCTGCACTTCACCAATGTCCGGATCCCGCGCACCAACCTGCTGAACCGCTACGGCAACGTCGACGCCGACGGCAGCTACACCTCCTCCATCGCCAGCCCGGGCCGCCGCTTCTTCACGATGCTCGGCACCCTCGTCCAGGGCCGGGTGTCGCTCGACGGCGCCGCCGTGACCGCCTCGAAACTGGCGCTGAAAACAGCCATCCAGTACGCCACCGAGCGACGGCAGTTCAATGCCTCGTCGCAGACGGACGAGGAAGTGCTGCTCGACTACCAGCGGCACCAGCGCCGGCTGTTCACCCGGCTGGCCACCACCTATGCCGCGGGCTTCGCGAGCGAACAGCTGCTGCAGAAGTTCGATGACGTCTTCTCCGGCCGTAACGACACCGACGCGGACCGGCAGGATCTGGAGACCCTCGCCGCCGCGCTCAAACCGCTCAGCACCTGGCACGCGCTGGACACGCTGCAGGAATGCCGCGAGGCCTGCGGCGGGGCGGGATTCCTGATCGAGAACCGCTTCGCCTCGCTGCGGGCGGACCTCGACGTCTACGCGACCTTCGAAGGCGACAACACCGTACTGCTGCAACTCGTCGCCAAGCGGCTGCTGGCCGACTACGCCAAAGAATTCCGGACCGTGAACTTCGGCGTGCTGGCCCGCTACGTGGTGGGCCAGGCCGCCGGTGCCGCGATCCACCGCACCGGGCTGCGCGGCGTGGCACAGTTTGTGGCCGACTCCGGCTCGGTGCAGAAGGCGGCCATCGCGATCAAGGACGAAGCCAGCCAGCGGACCCTGCTGACGGACCGTGTCCAGACCATGGTCGCGGAAGTAGGGTCGGCCCTCAAGGGCGCCAACAAGCTGCCCCAGGCGCAGGGCGCCGCGCTCTTCAACAAGCACCAGAACGAGCTCATCGAGGCCGCGCAGGCGCACGCCGAACTGCTCCAGTGGGAGGCGTTCACCGAGGCGCTGGGCAAGGTCGCGGATCCGGGGACCAAGGTGGTCCTGACGTGGCTGCGGGACCTCTTCGGGCTGTCCCTGATCGAAAAGAACCTGTCCTGGTACCTCATGAACGGACGGCTCTCCATGCAGCGCGGCCGCACGGTTGGCGATTACATCAACCGGCTCCTGGTCAAGATCCGTCCGCACGCCCTAGACCTCGTGGATGCGTTCGGCTTCGGTCCGGAGCACCTCCGGGCCGAGATCGCCACGGGCGCCGAAAAGGTCCGGCAGGATGAGGCCCGGGAGTACTTCCGCGGGCAGCGCGCCAGCGGACAGGCACCGGTGGACGAGAAAGTCCTGATCGCGCGCACGGCGAAGACGGCCCCGCGCCGCTGACCCGCCGCTTCGCCGGCGGGAGAACGACGACGGCGCCGCACCTCACCCGGGGCGGCGCCGTCGTCGTCCGTATTTGCCTTATTTCCCGTAGGTGCCTTAGGAACCGTGCGGAAGCACCGAGCGGTACACCTCAAGGGTGGTTTCCGTGATGGACTCCCAGGAGAAGTGCTCCTCCGCCCGGCGCCGGCCGGCCTCGCCCATGGCACGCGCCCGTACGGGATCGGACACCACCTCGGTGAGCGCCGCGGCGAATTCGGTGACGAACTTTTCCGGATCGAGCGGGGTTCCGGTGCCGTCGGTGACCTGCTCGAGCGGAACCAGCAGCCCGGTCTGGCCGTGCCGGACGACTTCGGGTATTCCGCCGGTGGCGCTGGCCACCACGGCGGCGCCGCAGGCCATGGCCTCGAGGTTCACGATGCCCAGCGGCTCGTAAATCGACGGGCACGCGAACGCGGTCGCGTGGCTGAGCACCTGGATGACCTCGTTGCGCGGCAGCATCCGTTCGACCAGGATGACTCCGCTACGCTGGCTTTGCAGCTCCTCGATCAGGCGGGCCGTTTCGGCCGCCAGCTCGGGGGTGTCTGCGGCACCGAGGCACAGGACCAGCTGCACCTCGGACGGGAGCTTGGCCGCGGCCCGCAGCAGGTACGGGACGCCCTTCTGCCGGGTGTTCCGGCCCACGAAGACGACGCTTGGCCGCTCCGGATCGATGCCGAGGGCCCGGATAATGTCGTCCCCCTCGTCCCGGTTCCAGCGGCCCACGTCGATGCCGTTGTGCACCACCTTGACCTTGGCCGGGTCCACCGCCGGGTAACTGCGCAGGATGTCCTGCCGCATGCCCTCGGAGACAGCAATGATGGCCGCGGCCGCTTCGTAGGCGGTCTTTTCCACCCACGAGGACACGGCGTAGCCGCCGCCGAGCTGCTCGGCCTTCCACGGGCGCAGCGGCTCCAGGCTGTGGGCGCTGAGCACGTGGGGAATCCCGTGCAGCAGCGACGCAATGTGCCCGGCCATGTTGGCATACCAGGTATGCGAATGCACGAGGTCGGCGCCGGCAATGTCGGGGGCCATCCGCAGATCCACACCCAGGGTCTGGACGGCGGCGTTCGCTCCGCCTAGATCCTCCGGCACCGCGTAGGACGTGACCGTCGCTCCGTGGTAGTCGGATTCACGGGGCGCGCCGAAGGCACGCACCTGCAGATCCACGTGGTGGGCCAGCACCCTGCTGAGCTCGGCCACATGGACCCCGGCGCCGCCATAGATTTCGGGCGGGAATTCTTTAGTCACAATGTCTATACGCACAAACCCCAAGGTAGTCGTTACGGTGGAACTGATCTAGTGTGAAGACGTTCGGGCGTGCCGGACTGTTTTGGGGAGTAACAAAGGCGTTCAGGAGCGATCACCATGCCGAATAAAAGAGTTCTGGCCATTGTCCTCGCGGGTGGCGAGGGGAACCGGCTGATGCCGTTGACGGCAGACCGGGCCAAACCCGGAGTGCCGTTTGCCGGAAGTTACCGGCTCATAGACTTCGCCCTGTCCAACCTGGTCAATTCCCGGTACCTGCAGATCGTCGTCCTAACGCAGTACAAATCCCACAGCCTTGACCGCCACATCTCCGAAACCTGGCGGATGTCCACACAGCTGGGCAACTACATCGCCTCCGTTCCGGCGCAGCAGCGGGTGGGCAAGAGCTGGTTCTTGGGCAGTGCCAACGCCATCTACCAGTCGCTGAACCTCATCCAGGACGCCAGCCCGGACATCGTCGTCGTGGTCGGTGCCGATCACGTCTACCGCATGGACTTCGCGCAGATGGTGGACTCACACGTCGCCAGCGGCGCCAAGGCAACCGTCGCCGCCGTGCGCCAGCCGCTGAGCATGGCCGACCAGTTCGGCGTGATCGAAGTGGACCACAACGATCCGCGGAAGATCGGCGCGTTCGTCGAGAAGCCGTCCTCCACGCCCGGGCTCGCCGCCGATCCCTCCCAGTTCCTGGCCTCCATGGGCAACTACGTCTTCGACGCCGACGCCCTCGTCGAGGCCCTGCACGTCGACGCGGAGCGCCTCGACACCAAGCACGACATGGGCGGGGACATCATTCCCTACTTCGTCAACAAGGGCGAAGCCGGCGTCTACGACTTCACCCTCAACGATATCCCCGGCTCCACCGAACGCGACCGCACGTACTGGCGCGACGTCGGTACGATCGACTCCTTCTACGACGCGCACATGGACCTCATCTCGCCGGTGCCCGTGTTCAACCTCTACAACTCGGAATGGCCGATCTACACGCGGCAAAGCATCTCGCCGCCGGCAAAGTTCGTCCGCGGAGTGGGCAACACCGTCGGCACGGCCCTGGATTCGATCGTTGCCAGCGGGACAGTGATCTCCGGCGGCATCGTCGAGGGCTCCGTGCTTGCCAACGACGTCTATGTCGGCACGTCCAGCCGGGTGCTCGATTCCGTGCTGATGGACAAGGTCACCATCGGTGAAGGTGCCGTCGTCAAGCGCGCCATCATCGACAAAAACGTCAAGGTCCCGGCGCATGCGGCCATCGGCCTCGACGCCGAACTGGACCGGGCCCGCGGCTTCAAGGTCACCGACACCGGTATCACCGTTGTTTCCAAGGGACAACTGGTCCCGGACCCGGGCGAGGCAGAGCGCGTCCTTTCCTCCGCCAACCTGATTCTGGTGCCGGATGCTGTCAAGGCCGCCACAGAAAACTGGCCGGCCCTGCGGGAGTCCGTGGACAAGATCGCAGAAGTGCAGGCCGCCGCCGTCGGCGTCGCAACTCCGCGGTCAGCCACAGCGGGCTAAACGCAATCTCCCGGGCGGCGCCGGGCGCGGCGGTCGGGCGTCGAGGTCGGGCCGCGGCGCCGGGCGCCGGCGTCGGGCCGGGCCTCCGGCAGGCTGTAAAATTGGGGCAATGAGCTCCCCCGATGTGCCTTCTGACCTGCCTTCCGGTCTGACTCCTGCCGATTTTACTTCAACGGATTTAACCGCAGCGGACTTGACCGCAGCGGAAATCGAGGCCTGCCTCAAGGTCCTGAACAGCATCCACGTCTACGACGAGGAGCACCCGGACTACGTACTGGTGCGCCGCGCCACCGGCAAGATGTTCAAGGCCGTCAAACGGCACCGCAGGGTCAGCAAACGGGACCTCATCGCTGAAGCGGACCGGGCCGTGCTGGCCCAGACCGCGACGGCGGCCCCGGACCGGATCGACGACGAGACCCGCGGCAACAAACTCGCCGCCTCTGCCACCGGCGAGATCGCCGGGCACCTGATCAAGTCCCGGCCCTGCTACATCTGCAAGCAGCACTACACGCAGGTGGACGCCTTCTACCACCAGCTGTGCCCCGAGTGCGCCGCCTTCAGCCACTGCAAGCGGGACGCCCGCACGGACTTGAGCGGCCGCCGCGCCCTCCTCACCGGCGGCCGGGCCAAGATCGGCATGTACATCGCGCTGCGCCTGCTTCGCGACGGGGCCCACACCACCATTACCACCCGCTTCCCCAAGGACGCCGTACGCCGCTTCGCCGCCATGGAAGACAGCGGCGACTGGCTGCACCGGCTGCGGATCGTCGGCATCGATCTCCGCGATCCCTCCCAGGTGATGGCACTGACGGACACCCTGGACGCGGCCGGACCGCTGGACATCATCATCAACAACGCGGCCCAGACGGTTCGCCGTTCCGGAAACGCGTATCAGCCCCTCATCGACGCCGAGGACGAGCCGCTGCCCGCCGCGCTGCAGCCGGCCAACGGCGGCCCCGACCTCGTCACCTTCGGCCACGCCCATGACAAGCACCCGCTAGCACTGGCCAGCACGGTGCTGGAGCATCCGGTCCTCGCCGGCGACGCCATCACCTCGCTCGCCCTGTCCACTGGCTCCGCGTCGCTCGAACGCATCGCCGCCGGCACGGCCATCGACGCCGGCGGGCTCGTCCCGGACCTCGCAGCCATCAACAGCTGGACGCAGGTGGTGGACGAGGTCGATCCCCTCGAGATGCTTGAGGTCCAGCTCTGCAACGTCACCGCGCCGTTCCTGCTGGTCAGCCGGCTCCGGGGGGCCATGAAGCGCTCCGCCGCCCGGCGGAAGTACATCGTCAACGTCAGCGCCATGGAAGGCCAGTTCTCCCGCGCCTACAAGGGCCCCGGCCACCCGCACACCAATATGGCCAAGGCTGCGCTGAACATGATGACGCGGACAAGCGCCCAGGAAATGCTGGACTCGGACGGCATCCTGATGACCGCCGTCGACACCGGCTGGATCACCGATGAGCGCCCGCACCACACCAAGGTGCGCCTTATGGAGGAAGGCTTCCACGCCCCGCTGGACCTGGTCGACGGCGCCGCCCGGGTGTACGATCCGATCGTTGCGGGCGAGTCCGGTGAAGACCAGTTCGGCGTCTTCCTCAAGGACTACAGGCCCAGCCCCTGGTAGGCCCTCCCCCGGCTGCCAGCGCCTGCCGGGCTGCGCTACGTGCCGGACTTCGGGCCGGTCTTCGGGCCGTATGGCCCTGACGAGGTTCCCCGACGGTACGTGTAGCGTGGGTCTATGAATACAGAGACGACGCCTGCGCCGAATTACGAGCTGTCCATCGACGAATGTTGGGGCTTGCTGGGCACCGAAGTCCTCGGACGCATTGCCATGATCGTCGACGGTCATCCGGAGGTCTTCCCGGTGAACTTTGTCCTGGAGCGCCGTGCGATCGCCTTCCGTACCGCGGGCGGAACCAAGCTCTGGGGCGCCATGACGGCCAAACCCGTTGCCTTCGAAATCGACGGCTATGACGCCCACGAGCAAACGGCGTGGAGCGTGATCGCCCGCGGCGAGGCCGAGCTGATCGAAAGCCAGGACGATAAGAACGCTGTGGACGCGAAGCTGCTGGAGCCGTGGCAGGCAGGCGACAAGGACTTCTATGTGCGCGTGGCACCCAGGGTGCTGACCGGGCGCCGGTTCAAGGTCAACAACCCTGACCTGTGGAAGACCAGGCTCACGGATCCCCGCCGCCAGTCCTTCGAATAGACCTGCTGTCCAGCAAAGCCGTCTACGTCGACGACGCAGGCAACCACGTGAACTCTGACGTCCTGCCGGTTTTCCCGCTTCCAGTCAGGGACCACCAGCCAACCATGATGCCCGGTAGCGGTGACTACGATGCCCACGAGGGATACGGCGCGAACAAAGTCGCCGCCGAACAGGTCCTACTCGACAGCGGCCATCCCGTCACGGTCAATCGTGCATCCAAAGTCCACGGAGCAGGCGCAACCGTGCCCCGGGAATGGATGTTCCTCAAACGCGTCCTCGACCGGCGCCCCGCCCTGTTCCTGGCCGCCGCCGGCGCGGGAGGCGACCACGCGACTGCCGCCGTCAACACGGCCGCCCTCATCGAAACAGTCGCCGCACGCCCCGGACAGCGGATCCTCGACAGTGCCCATCCTGATGCACCAACCGGCCTGGACATCGCCCGCGCCATCGCGGACTATCTGGGCCATACGTGGGAAGAGATCCTGCTCGACGCCTCGAACCATCCGGACCCCGGCGTCCACCCTTAGGCATTCAACCCGCCGCTGATCCTCGACACCCAGGCTTCCACGGCGCTGGGTATGACTCTCATTTCTTTAAACGTGACCGAACCGGGCTCCCAAGCAGCGAACGCCGTCGGCGCCGTCCGGACGAGGTGATTTCGATGTGATCGCTCGTTGTACTGCCCGGCCAGGTTGGTTAACCGGCTGATGGGTGGATGGCCTCGGATAGCGGTGCGGGGTCTGTGGTGATTGTGTCCAGGAAGAGCTATTTCTCGCGAGGGCCTTGGGCTAGGCGGAATGGCGGGTACTCGTCACTGCACCGCCGGTCCATACACCCCACCTGCCCCCGGTGACGGCTGCGATGATGACAAGGTGCGGCAGCGCGAACAGCCAGGACTTGAACAGTACCTTCCAGGGCGACAGCGCCGACGGGTAGGCGACCTACAAGGTAGCCGGGTAGGAAGTACGCGCGAGCGTGAACGGAGGGTAGCGGTCGCTTCCCAGAACGCCGTTCGCGTAGAAAGCGACGCGCCAGTTCCAGCGAAGCACGCCGGTCGTGAACTGAAACAGTGACGCCGGGTAGCGTCGCGTGAAGAGAATTGCGAATCCGGCGGCTACGGTAACGACGACGACAGCGATCCACAGGACTCCGAGCACGACGAAGTGAGGTATGGCGAGCAGCCACTTCACGAGTCACATCCACCGTGTCAGCTTCGGGTCGAGTTTGCCCTCGAGACTGACCGTCCGGGCCGTCAGCCCGGCTCGTTCGGTGGTCTGGATACTCCGGCCAACGCCGGCTGCCCCGACGAGAATGAGGGTAATGGCGGCGAGCACAGCGCCGACCGCGATGAGCGGCGGCCAGTCCAACGCAAGCGCGGCGGGGGGCGGCTGCACCAAGCAGCACCCCTGCGATGAGCGTGAGCAGGTGCGCCCCGCTCATCTTCCGGCGGGTTTCGGGCGTGGTGATAGACATAGTGGGGTTCCTTGCTGTGGGTGATGCGGCTCGACCGCCGGTTGGCGGGCGAAGTCAGAGGGTGATGACGAGCTTTCCGCGGGCGTGCTGGTCCACGAAGTGGCGCACAGCCGAGGGCACGTGGGCGAGGGGGTAGGTGCGATCGATCACGGGCCTGATGTGCCCGGCCTCGATGAGTTCTCGCAGTTCGTTGAGCGCCTGCGCACTACCGTGCTGGGAGAACAGTTCGAGCCTCTGGCTGACGAACGGCGAGATGACGACAGCAGTGAGGATACGACCCATAGGGCCGAGGACCCGCCCGCCGGTTCCGCTCGAGAGCACGAGCGTGCCCGTCGGCGTGAGCGTCCTGCGGAGCCTGGCGAGCGAATGGTAGCCGATGAGGTCGAGAATCACGTCGTAACGCGCACTGCCCTGGGTGAAGTCGCTGAGCGAATAGTCGATGACGTGATCGGCGCCCAGGGATCGCACCAGTTCGGAATTGCGGGAGCTGGCTATGGCGGTCACTTCGGCGCCGAGCGACTTCGCTATCTGCACAGCAAAGGTGCCCACCCCTCCGGATGCTCCGTTGATAAGCACACGGTATCCGGGCTTCACCGCGCCCGCGTCGCGGAACCCGAGCAGCGCCGTCATGCCGGAAAGGGGTACTGCGGCCGCCTCCTCAAAGCTGAGGTTCAAGGGCTTTCTGGCGAGCATGGTGGCGGGCGCGGCGGCGTACTCGGCAAAGGTTCCCGATTCGAGTTCACCGTAGACCTCATCGCCGGGCACGAAGGTTGTGACGCTTGCGCCAACCATCTGGACGATGCCCGCGACATCCTTCCCGCGGACGATGGCCTTGGGGCGCTTGAGTCCGAACGCGAGGCGAGCGATGAGCGGCGTGCCGGAGACGTAGACCCAGTCGGCGTGGTTGAAGCCCGACGCGCACTCGCACGAGCACTTCGTCGGCGCCGATTTTGGGGCGGTCGATCTCTTCGACTGCGAGCACGTCGGCATCGCCGTACGCACGCTGAACGATGGCTCTCATCAGATGCCCTTCAGCTGGGCAGTGGGAAACCGCACGCCGGTAAGGTCTTCCGAGGCGGCCCACAGACGGGCCGCAATGATGGGGTCGGATGCTGGGTCCGAACGCCCGACGAGCTTTGGCGGTCCTGCCATCTCGTGTCGCTGGCTGGGGCCAACGGAGCTACCCCCGGGCAGGTCCTCGGTCGCTGCGAAGAGCGTGGGGGCGGCGCCAGTCGCGGCATCCTGCGCGAACAGACGTACGACGATCTTGGCAAAGACCGTCATGACTGCGCTCTCTGAGCTCGACATGAGATTCGTCGCCGCCATGCCAGGGTGAGCGGCGGTCGCGATAACAGGAGAGCCGGATGCCGCGAGCCGCCGCTGCAGCTCGAGCGTGAACAGAAGGTTGGCGAGCTTCGACTGCTCATAGGCTCCGGAGCCGCTGCTGTACCGACGGGTCTCCCAGTTGAGGTCGTCGAAGTCGATCGTTCCCGAGCGGTGAGCACCGCTGGCGACTGTGACCACACGGCCTTTGATTCGTGGAAGCAGCAAGTTGGTGAGGGTGAAATGACCAAGGTGATTGACTCCGAACTGTAGTTCGAACCCGTCTGCGGTGCGCCCCAACGGGGGAACCATCACCCCAGCATTGTTGACGAGCACGTCGATATCAGAGTGCCAGTTCTCCGCGAACGCACGAACTGACCGAAGGTCGGCAAGGTCGAGAGTGCGCACCTCAGTCGATCCCGGGAGCGTGGCGGCGGCAGCCCTGCCCCGTGCCTGGTCGCGCACGGCGAGCACAACGTGCGCGCCCTTCGCGGCGAACACTCGTGCGGCCTCGAGGCCTATACCACTGTTCGCGCCAGTCACGATGATGGTCCGACCATGCAGCTTCGGAATTCGATCATTCGTCCAGTGGGACATGTCATTGCCTCCACGAAATCGGTGTGACCATACAGCGTAAGGTCGATTGCATGAGGTTACCATACGTTGTAAGGTGCTGTCTATGGTTCAGAAAACAACACGCCAACCAGTCACCCGCGATCGAGCGATTCAGGTCGCAACGACCCTTGCGGACGCTGGCGGTATCGACTCCCTGAGCATGCGCAAACTCGCCGCAGAACTCGACGTCGAGGCGATGTCGTTGTACTACCACGTGAAGAACAAAGGGGACTTGCTCGACGGAATGCTCGACGCGGTGTACTCGGAGTACTTCACCCCGCGTGCGGGCGACGAGTGGCGGCCAGCGATGCATGCACGAGCCGAGTCGACTCGGAACGTCCTTGCGAGACATCCCTGGGCAATCAGCATGAAGTCGCGGACGTCACCGGGCCCGGCGACATTGGGTCACCTCGACTCAGTGATTGGATGCCTCGGGGCCGCGGGCTTCTCGATGCCCATGATCGGGCACTCGATGTCCGTTCTCGACAGCTACGTGCAGGGCTTCGCCCAGCAGGAGGCGTCGCTACCCCTCGACCCAACGGGCAATATCGGTGCCGCAACGGAGGAGATCATCGCCCAGCAGATGAGCATGGCCGAGGATTTCCCGAACCTCGCCAACATGGCGAGCACCCTCATTCTCACCCCGGGTTACGCATACGGCAACGAGTTCAACTTCGGCCTCAACCTCGTTCTCGACGGCCTTGCGGCCGCGCTGGAGGGATCTCCCCAACTAGCGCCCGGTCGGCGGACATCCATCCAGTAGCGCAGACAGGGCGGACCGTGGGGAGGGAACGCCCGTCCGGGTCAACGCGGTCCCCCGCGGCATCATCGCCACACCCATGGTCGACCGCATGCAGGAAGCCGACGAACTGGACCTGGACGTCGCCCTCGTGGAAACCCCGCCGGCGCCTCGGGGCTTGAGGACCAATGCTCGGGAAAATTACGCCAAGCCGGTGGGGTCGGGTAGGAAAAGTTCTTCTTTCCTGCAGCAGATGCACCGTTCAGCCAGATAATCTTTGTTCTCCTCGTACATAGGGTCTTCGTCGAAGCGTGCCATGCACGCTGGCACCGGACGCTGCTTCAGGGAAGCACACCCTTCACCGGCCCGATTTGCTGTAGAACGAAGTTCCCGCACCTCGCGCCGGCGACGGCTCCCGTTCTGTGGTTGTCACCCACATTTTGTGGATCAAGTATGCGTGCCGATGATCGCAGAATGTGATCTCCGCGCCCCCGGGTACTCGCGGCCAGCGTTTGTTGACTGGAACACCTACTTATTCTCGTTTTGATTTGATGACTGCTAGTTGCCCCGACGCCATGGCAGTACGCGGGACCCGGTTCGTTGCCATGAACGGCCATCTAAGAACACGGCGATGACGAGCGCTGCGGTGAGGCAGAGGCCTGCATTGACGCCGAGGGCGGGGAGAATGCTCTCCAGAACCTGGGCGGGCGATGGGTCGGCTGACCTGCTTGGCAGGCCTGCCGTGATGATGGTGCTCATGACGGGGATGCCCACGGTAATGCCTATTTGTTGGCTCATGGTGGTCAGCCCGGTGGCGAGGCCCTGCTCATGGTTCGGCAGGCCGGATGTGGCCGCGACCATGAACCCGACGATGGCGGCAAGGTTGGCAACGCCGCCGACAAAGGTGGCGATCAGCACCAGGATCAAGGAAGACGGGCTCGTGGTGATAAACAGAAGAGACCCGGTGGCGGCGGCCTGGATAGTGAGTCCCGTGATGATGGTGTTCTTCGTGCCCAAGCGTCCAATGATTTTGGGGGCGAGGATGCCGCCGACGACGGTTCCCGCGCCAAGCACGGCGAACGTCAGGCCCGCGCCGAGCGGTGCGTAGCCGAGGACCTGTTGGAGGTAGAGGGTGAGCACGAATACAAGTGAGGTTTCGGTGGCGAACGCGAGGATCCCGGCTACGTTTCCCCAGGCGATGTTGTTCCGCTGCAGGATGGATACGGGGACCAGGGCATGCGATGTGTTCTTTTCAATGCGGAAGAAGAGGGCGAACAGCACCGCGCCCGAGGCCAGCGGCCCCCACGACAGCGGGTCGGACCAGCCTTTTTCGCCGGCGGTGGTCAGGCCGGAGACGAGCATGAGCAGGGCGAGGGTGACCGTGGCCGCGCCGGGGACATCGAGTTTCCTCCTCGCTCCGCGGGCGGATTCGGTCAGTAGTTTCGGTGCAAGGATCAGGACAAACGCAGCGACGGGGATGTTGATGAAGAACGCCCACCGCCAGGACAGCAGGTCTGTCAGGAGTCCGCCGAGTATCGCACCGGTGGTGAAGCCGGCGGCCATCAGGGAACCGTTCAGCCCGAGGGCTTTGTCCCGCAGCGGCCCCTCGGGAAAGGACGTGGTGAGCAGGGACAGTGCGGCCGGGGTGACGGCGGCGGTCGCGATACCCTGGGCAATGCGGGCCGCCAGCAAAAGGCCCGGTTCCGTGGCGAGCCCACCGATCAGCGAGCCGATGCCCAGCAGCGCCATGCCGGCGATGAAGAGGCGTTTACGCCCGAACAGGTCAGCAACCCGTCCGAGAAACAGGGTGAAACCGGCCGCGCAAAGTGCGAAGGATGTTGCGATCCATTGCAGGTGCTCCAGGGAGAAGCCGACGTCGGACCCGATCCGGGGCAGGGCCACGTTGAGGATGGAGAAGTCCACCGCCAGCGTGAAGCTGGCTGTCAGCAGCAGGACCATGATCAGACGCTGACGGCCCGTCATCCGGACAGGCTGCTGGGACCCGGTGCGCGTAGCGGGCGGGGAGGTATCCCGGGTTGTCATAGCTGGGCTTCCAATCGATAAGGTGCGGGTGGGAGTTTCCTCTCCACCGTGCCCGGGCCGACGATGAACAGCCACGCCGTGTTGTGGGTAGCACTGGCAGTGCTACCCACAACCGACGCCAATCGTGAATACTCGGGGACATGAACCAATCAGGCGCCATGGGCGATTTCCTCCGCAAACGGCGCGCGGCCCTGAGCCCCGGCGACGTCGGACTCATGGACTACGGGACCCGGCGGGTTCCCGGGCTGCGGCGCGAGGAAGTAGCGATGATGGCCGGAATGAGCGTGACCTACTACGCCCGGCTCGATCAGGGCCAGCACGTCAACGCCTCCGACGCCGTCATCAACTCACTCTCCCTGGCCCTGGTCCTGACCGAGGTGGAGCGGAAACACCTCTCGGACCTGTCCGGGAGCAGACGGCGGACCAAGAAGTCGGTCCGCAGCCGGCCCGACCATGCCCGGCCCGGGACGAAACGGCTGATAGACACCATGCACACAGTGCCGGCAGTGGTACTCGGCAAGCGCACGGAAGTGCTCGCTTGGAACACGGCCGGCCACTGTCTGCTCGCCTCCCATCTGGACTTCGAGTCCCCGCAAACCCCTTCCCTGCGCCCGAACATGACCCGGATGCTGTTCCTGGACGGACCCACCCGCGGCCTCTACCCGCAGTGGCGTACCGAGGCAGGCAGGGCCGTGGCCTCGCTCCGTCTGCTCTCGGGACGGTTCGCCGACGACACCGACCTCGCGGCACTCGTGGGCGAGCTGACCCTCAAGAGCCCCGAGTTCGCGGTGATGTGGGCCGAGCACCCGGTGGATAACTGCATGACAGGCACCAAAATCATGCACCACCCCGATCTCGGGCTGCTGGAACTCGGGTTTGAGGTCCTGACCATGCCGGACGATTCCGGCCACCGGATCCTCACTTACACTGCAGAGCCCGGCGGGACCACCGCCGACGCGCTCACCCGCCTTTCATGAACCCATTGCCGCGGCCAGCCGGGACCCGCTGATGGCAGCACAAGAGAGCCACAACGGCAGCCGGGAACGCCGGCCCGGCCTGGTGGATGGGTCAAAGCTGTTTGAAACCCTGGCGGGCGCTTCGCTCCTTGACCGGTTCGAGTTCCTGGAAAAGCGTTACCTGAAGGCCGGCGGGACCGGCGAGCCTGGAATTAAGCGACCGCCAGGGGGTTTCCCTCGGTGCGGCAATCAGGGTTGCGCCCGCGGCGACGAGCTCGTCCGTAACGGCCGCGGCATCATCGACTTCGAAAGCCACCCGGATCCTGGCGCTCGGCTGGCCGCCGGCTTCAACCCTGTCGATCATCTTCACCTGTGCCGGGTTGGAAAGCTCCAGGGTGGCTCGGCCGGCTTCCAGGATGGTGACTCGGGCGTCCCCGTCGCCCTCAAAAGCGGCCTGTTCGGTCAATCCCAGAACGTCACGATAGAACGTGAGCGCAGCGTCATAGTCTTCAGCCTCTACGATGAGGCGGAGCTGTCGGACCGGGTAGTTAGTGCCGTTTTCAGTAGTCATGTTTGTACCGTAGGACCTGACATCAATGTGAGGGGCAAATCGACATATGCGTATCGGTGAACTTGTGGCCGAGACCGGAGTCAGCGCACGGTCCCTTCGCTACTACGAGGACCAGGGCCTGCTGGCCGCAGACCGCAGCCCCTCCGGACAGCGCATCTACAGTCCCGGCGCCGTGTCTCGCGTACTCCTCATCCAGCGGCTTTTCAACGCCGGACTTTGCAGTTCGACCATGGCCGGACTCCTGCCATGCCTCAGCGATCCTGGGATGAGAACACCGGATCTCAACACCCGGCTGGTGCTCGAACGGGAGAGAATCACGGCGGCGATGAAAAAACTGGCGGGGAACCGCAGTTCATTGGACCGTCTCATAGAGGACGTCCGGGGAAACTCACCCCAATCGAAGGCGTAACAATCGTCCGGAGCCTGCCCGCTGCTGGGAACTCACGACGTCGAGTCGCCAGCGGGTGATGAGGCGTGGTTGGGGCGGTTTGCCGGCGAGTCAGGACGATGTACGTACGGATGGATCATCGAGGACGGACACTCCGTCGTGGGCGGGACCGCGCTGCGGCACGAGTCCTATAAGTCAGTGGCACAGGCCGGGCATATCGGCTTCGGAGTCCGGCCGTCAGCGCGGTGCCGTGGGCTCGCCGCGTGGGCGCTGGGCCGAATGCTGGACGAGGTGAAGGTGCTGGGTATGGACCGTGTGCTCCTGGTATGCGAGGCCGGCAACATCGCG
This sequence comes from Pseudarthrobacter sp. HLT1-7, assembly GCF_059383435.1. Lineage (NCBI taxonomy): Bacteria > Bacillati > Actinomycetota > Actinomycetes > Micrococcales > Micrococcaceae > Pseudarthrobacter > Pseudarthrobacter sp. HLT1-7. The sequence goes on from NZ_JBWZCH010000015.1 coordinate 86,787, forward strand.
TCTGCGAAAACGATCGAGAGCCGGGGCGGGGCCATGTCAGATCTCGCGGACCCCAGACGCAGCTCCGCCTGGCGTTACTGGATCCGGCTCTAAACGCGCCCAATGAGGGACGCTGCACCGGTGGTGGCCGGCTTTTCCGCGGAGCATAATGACGATCCCGTTTGGTGATGTACAGTCCGGGCTATCGATCCAATAGTCCGGGAACACGCACGAGTCAGCACCGCCGGCGGCGATCTCGATGCCCTCGTTCACTATTTTCCCTCGCCGGTCCCCCGGCCGGGACTGGTCATGGTGGACGGTTCCGGAGACGGCACAGCGGATGGCTGGGGCGGGGCTGCTGACATGCTCGTCTTGTGCGGCGCCGTCGTCCTCACGCATGACAAGCCCGGCTGCGGGAATTCTACTGGTGACTGGCGGACTCAATCGCTGGCTGCCCGGGCGGAAGAATCCCTAGCGGCGGCGGCGGCACTGAGATCCCACCCAGCGGTGGCAGGTATGGAGTGCGGTTTGTACGGCGTGAGTCAAGGCGGCTGGGTGGCGCTGATCGCGGCGGCCCTGGATGCCCGGGTCCGCTTCGTCATCTCCAATTCGGGGCCGGGGGTATCACCGGCATATCAGGACCGCTTCAGGATCCTGAACGACTTGCGGCAGGACGGCCAAGATGACATAGCTTTAACGGAAGCCGGCCGGTGGCTCGATGAACGCGCAGACCGTCTGCTTGCCGGGCAGCTCCTGGAGGATGTCCTGGCCCGTCAAGAGAGCTTCAAGGGAAGTTCTTGGTACCACATCACGACGCGCTACTTCGACACCGCAGAGATGCTGGGATTCCTGACCCGGGTTCTCGACTTTGACCCCGCCTTGATCCTGCCCAAAGTCCTATGTCCGGTCCTGGCCCTGCTGGGGGCATCCGATGCCCTGGTTCCTGTCCCCGAAAGCCTGGCTGCGTTCTCGACGCTGCTCCCGCCGTTACCCGGAAATCCACATGGCATCGCCGTGTTCCCTGGCGCAGGACACGGCCTGTTCGTAGAAGACCCCGATCCGGCTATCGACAGGTCCGCACAGCTGGCTCCCGGCGTGGTGCACATGGTCCGGGCCTATATTCACATGAATACGTCGGCCCCGGCCGAGGACCACCGCAACTGACAGGCACCGAGTCGGTGACACTTCGGCGGCGATGCAAGAAAGTCGAGTCCAACGTGCCCGGGAGGCTGCGGCGCAGCGCCTCCGGTCCGGAAGCACTTGGCCGGCGGCTGCGGTTAGGCTAGCTGTCATGGCAATCCTCCACCAGGCCGAATTGCGGCCGACGAAACTTGAACTCATCGAAGAGTGGCTGCCCCGCCAGCCGTGGTTCCCGGAGTCCGGCACCGCAGCCCTGCACAAAGTAGGCTCCTATCGGTTCGACGACCCTGCCGGCGAGGTCGGGATTGAGACGATGCTCGTCTCAGCGGGGAACGCCACCGTTCAAGTACCACTCACGTACAGGGCCCAGCCCCTGGCCGGCGCGGAGTCATGGTTGATCGGAACGATGCAGCACTCATTTCTCGGCACGAGATGGGTTTACGATGCCTGCGCCGATCCCACCTACGTGACAGCGTTGGCTGCAAGCATATTGCTGGGCCAGCCCCAGGCAGAGCAGTACCTCGAAGTGGCGGGAAAACTTGAATTGCTGGAGCAGTCCGTCGTCGTACACGCCACCGGAGCTAAACTCGATGCCATTCCTGTCGTCTCTTCGGCCACCCCAAACACCACCGCCGCCGGCACCACTATCGAGACCGGAAACCTCCACGTACTCGTTATCCGGCGATTGGACCTTGATCAGCAACCAGTTGGCCGGCTCACGTTGACCGGCACCTGGGAAGGGCAAAAGGTCGACGTCGAACTCGCTGCTATCACTATGGCCTGACCGCTGAGGCAGGACCCGCCCTACGTCGCTGCCTGAGCTTCCGGAGTGTGCACGACGAGCACCGGGCAATGGGCGTGCGCCACCAGGGCGGAACTCACCGAGCCCAGGAGCAACCCTCCGAAGCCTCCGTGCCCGCGCCGGCCCACAACGATCATGTCCGCCTCCCGGCTGGCCTCGATCAGTGTGTGCCTGGGGTGGCCCTGGACGAGTCGGGCTTCCACGTTGGCCGGGGCCTCGGCGCCGAAGGCCTTCACGATGCTCTCCTGCAGGATTTCACGGGCACGGACGTCGAAGTCGTCGATGCCCATCGCGACGTAGCCGTCATACACCGGAGGGACGTCCCAACTCGCCAACGCGACCACCGTGGCAGAGAGCGGCACTGCCAGGGCTTGCGCCCGGCGGAGTGCTTCGACCGAGGCGTCTGAACCGTCGACCCCCACTACAATGGTCCGGACATCCCTGGCTTCGGTCATGGTTGATCCCTTCGAGTGCTGATGGTGCGTCATCCAAGGATAGCGGCGGTCCACCGGCGGCGTTCAGGGTCTAAGGTCACGGCCATCACGGATCAGCCGCGGACGGCGGTGCCCCGATAGGCCCTATGACCCTTGTCCGCGTTTAGGCTGGGTACAAGAATTGCAGAGGCCGGGGACGGACAACCCCCGGGCAGCGAAGAGGATTCAGCCGGGGCGCCGGTACAACCGGCGCGACAGGCTGGGTAACACCGCATCACACGAGGCTGCGCAGGCGGCCGGGACGGGAGAATCATGATTGCCTGGGCAGACACAGGTCCCGCTGCACCCGACAGGGCGCCGGCCGTCATCCGCGTCTTCATCCTCGATGACCACGAACTCGTCCGGCGTGGGCTGCAGGAACTCCTGGAAGGCGAAGGGTTCCTCGTCGTCGGGAGTTCCGGGTCCGCCGTCGAAGCGACGCGCCGCATTCCCGCGCTGCATCCGGACGTGTGTGTCCTCGACGCGCGGCTGCCGGACGGAACGGGCATTGAGGTATGCCGCGACGTACGCTCCGTCGACCCCTCCCTTAACTGCATCATCCTGACGAGCTACGACGACGACCAGGCCCTGCGGGGTGCGGTGCTGGCCGGAGCCAGCGGCTACGTCCTGAAGGAAATCGGCGGCACCGATCTGATCGGGGCGCTGCGACGGGCGTCCGCCGGCGAATCACTCTTCGAGGAAGGCGTTGCAGCAGGCATCATCGACAGCCTTGCAGAAGCCGAAGAAGTGGACCCGCGGACATCCTCCCTCACACCTCAGGAGCGCCGGGTGCTGGAACTGGTGGGAGGCGGACTCACCAACCGCCAGATTGCCGCCGAAATGTTCCTTGCCGAGAAGACAGTCAAGAACTATGTTTCGTCGCTACTTGCCAAGCTCGGCTTCGAGCGGCGCACCCAGGCGGCCGTCTTCATCGCAAGCCCCGCCATACCGCTACCGCTTGGAAGTCGTTCGACCGCGGACGGCGGCCGCCCGCACAGCCTCCGCTGAGAACATGGGCCCGCCGTCGTTAGATCGGCACCGACCACTCAAGGCTCGTACCGGCGTCGGGCGCGCTGGTGACCGTGCATTCGCCGTCCAGCATCTTCGCCCGGTCCTCCAGGTTCGTCAGTCCGTTGCGCTTCTCTGGCTCGGCGAACCCGGAGCCGTTGTCGGTGATGACCACGGTCACCCGGCCCTTGATCACGCCGACCGACACCGAGATGGCATCGGCGCCGGAGTGCCGGATGGCGTTGCTGAGCCCTTCGGAGACGACGGCGACAACGTTGTCCGCCTTGTCGGGCGTGACCACGTCCACGGGGCCGGTGATGGTCAGCCGGGGCGTGAACGGCATGGACTTGGCCGAGCTCTTGGTGACCCGCCGGATCCGTCCGCTGAGCAACTCGGGTTCCCCGCCGCTGCTCCTGAGAGAGTAGATCGTGTCGCGCAGGCTCCGGATCGCCTCGTCGAGTTCTCCGGTGATGTTCCGGATCCGTTCCGTCGCGAGCTCGTCCTTGGTGAAGCGCATCAGGCTCTGCACGCTGAGTCCGGCCGCGAACAGCCGCTGGATGACGAGGTCGTGCAGGTCCCGGGCGATCCGGTCGCGGTCCGTGAACACCAGCAGTTCTTCGCGGAGGCGGTGGACGCGGGCGAGTTCCAGGGCGAGGGCCACGTGGGATCCAAAGACGGCCCCCATCTCGATGTCTGTGCGGCCGTAGTGGAGCGAGTCCGTCTCCCGGGCCAGCAGCAGGAGCCCGTGATGCGCCCCCTGGGTGCTCAGCGCCACGGCAAGCAGCGGTCCGGTGAGCCGTTGGTCTATCTCGCCGAAGAGGCCGGAGGCGTCGTCAAGGACCACCGGCTCACCGCCGTCGAAAACGCTCTGGAGCAGCGGGGAATCGAGCATCAGCGTCCGGCCGGAGAACTGGGCGCCGAGCTTGCCGGCGACGCCCGCGACAATGTGGCCCTGGCCGTTGACGGCCGGTGCGACGAGCAGGGCAAGCTGCGAACCCGACTCCTGCAGGGCGCGGCTGGCGATGGGATCCAGGCCCCCTGAGGTGTAGTCCCGGTCGCTGCTGAGCATCAGCCCGGAGACGTCCATACAGGCTTCCAGCCAGCGCGCCCGGCGCCGGGCGTCGTCGTAGAGCCGGGCGTTTTCAATCGCGACGCCGGCAGCGGCGGCGAGGGCGACGGCCAGGCCCTCGTCCTCGGCCGTGAATTCGTTGCCGTCGTCCTTCTCGGTCAGGTACAGGTTGCCGAAGACGACGTCCCGGACACGGACGGGGACGCCGAGGAAGGACTGCATGGGCGGGTGGTTCGCGGGGAAACCGTAGGACTCTGGATGCCGGCGCAGGTCATGGAGCCGCAGCGGGCGGGGATCGGTGATCAGCAGGCCCAGCACGCCGTGGCCGGTGGGCAGCGGGCCGATCTTGTGCGCCAGTTCCCCGTCGATGCCGACCGTGATGAAGTGGCTCAGCGCCCGGTCATCCCCGATCACGCCGAGGGCCCCGTAGCGGGCTCCCAGCAGCCGGCACGCGGACTGGACGACGCGTTCGAGGACGGCGTCAAGGCTCAGGTCTTCGGCGACGGCGACGACGGCCTCCAGCAGGCCGGCCATCCGCTCCTGGGTCTGGAGCAGAGCCTCGGACCGGGCATCGAATCCCTTGAGCACCCTGTCGATTCCGGGGTGCGGCCCGGCGCCGGCGTGCTCCAGGTTGTCCCCGATTGAATGCATACTCATTGCCCCAATTCACTACGACCAACACGGCCATCAGCGACGCTGACGACGTGCTGCCAGACTACCCCGCATCCGGCCCAAGGACCCGGGAAGCAGCGGCTTGTTCCTTCGAATGTCACCTTGTGCCCTACCCCGCCGGCGACGGATTGACGTAGGCTCGGCGGCATGACTACTGAACCGAACCCGGGCGAACACCAGCCGCCGCACGACGTGGAAAACCTCGACCACCATGAATGCTGGCGGCTGTTGCGCAGCGTCACGGTGGGCCGGCTGGCGGTGTGGGTGGACGATCATCCCGACATCTTTCCGATCAACTACAAGGTGGACCACGGTTCCCTGGTCTTCCGGACCGCTGGCGGCACCAAGCTCCAGGCGGCAACCGGCGACACCGCGGTGGCCGTGGAGGCCGACGGCGTCGACGCGGACAGCGGCGTCGCGTGGAGCGTCGTGATCAAGGGCCAGGCGGCCCCGGTGCAGAATCAGCAGGAAGTCCTGGACACGGTGGGGCTGCTGTTGTTCCCGTGGCAGGCAGGCAAGAAGGAACACTTCGTGCGGATCACGCCCGACACCGTCACAGGCCGCCGCTTCAAGGTGGTACCGCCGTTGACCTGGTGGACGCCGCTGGACGATGCCGCCCATTCCGGACCCGAATAGCCCCGAATAATCCCGTTGCGCTATCAGCTGTGGCTGTTCTGAGGGCTTCAGAGCAGCTGCAAGTGATAGCGCAACGCTGGTGTCCGGCGCCGGTGGGTCGGCTAGGCCAGGCGGGTCATTTCCACGCTCACGCTGAGCTCTGAGCCGCCGCCGCCGGACAGAATGCCCTTCAGCGGCGGCACATCGCGGTAATCGCGTCCACGGGCCACCGTGACGTGGAAATCGCCGGCGGGCTTGTGGTTGGTGGGGTCCCAGCTGCGCCATTCGCCGTCCCACCATTCCAACCACGCATGGGACTGCCCGGCGACCGGCTCGCGCAGTTCCGCCGTCGACCGCGGGTGCAGGTAGCCGGACACATACCGCGCCGGGATGCCGCGGCTGCGCAGCGCGCCGATGGCCAGGTGCGCGAGGTCCTGGCAGACGCCCTGGCGCTGGATCCAGGCTTCCTCGGCGTTGGTGGTCACGCCGGTGGATCCCAACATGTACGTCATTTCACCGCGCATCCAGTCAAAGACCGCCAGGGCAGCCCCGTGCGGGTCGCGGCCCCCGACGACTCGGGGAATGATGCCCAGGACCTCGGCGCCCGGCCCGGTGAGCTGCGACTGCGGAAGCCAGTCGCTGTACCTGTTGAGGGTGTCCGGGGCAGCCAGCACGTCCCAGCCGACGATGTCCGCCCCGGCCGGGATCTTTTCCACCCGGTGCACCTCCACCGTGGTGGTGGAGACGACTTCCAGGAACTCATGCGGCATCTGCATGTCAAAGGCCGTGACCCGGGTGCCCCAGTAGTCGCGGTAGCTGCTGACGGCCGCCTGCGACGGCGAGACTTTCATCGAGGACTCCAGCACCACCTGCTGGGGGTCCGTCAGCGGCGTCATGCGGGCTTCGTTGTAGGAGAGCGTGACGCGTTTGTTGTACTGGTACGCGGTCTTGTGGATGATGCTGAGCCGGGTCATGAAACTTCTCCCACCCAGGCCAGTTCGTCTGCCTGATTGAAGTATTTGCGGGAAATGGCGTCCGAGGCCTGTGAGACGGCTTTCTGCACGCGTTCCATGTGTTCGGGCAATTCCGACATCAGGTCATCGGTGCGGTGGAACTCGAGGAAAGTCCGGGCCTGGCCCACAATCCGGCGGGCGTCGTTGATGAAGCCGACACGCTGGGCCGAGGGGTCCAGCATGGCCAGGCACTCGTCGGCGTCGCGCAGCGCATACACGATGGAGCGCGGGAACAACCGGTCCAGGAGCAGGAACTCCGCCGCGTGCTGGTCGCCGAACGCGGCGCGCCGGGTCCGCAGGAAGGACTCGTAGGCCCCCGCGCAGCGGAGCATGTTCACCCACGACATCCCGGCCGAGAGGACGTCCCTGGTGGAGAGCATCCGCGCGGTCATGTCGGCGCGTTCCAGAGACCGGCCCAGGACCAGGAACTGCCAGCTCTCGTCGTGGCTCACCGTGGTGTCCGCGAGGCCACTTACCATGGCCGTGCGTTCCAGCACCCAGTTGCAGAACCGGTAGGTGCCCACCACGTCCCTGCGGTGCTGGTTGAGCCCGTAGTACGTGGTGTTCAGGCTCTCCCAGAGCCCCGACGACACCGTTTCCCGGGCGCGGCGGGCATTCTCCCGCGCCGCGCCAAGGGACCCGGCAATGGACGTGGCACTCTGCTTGTCGTAGGCGAGGGCGTTGAGCAGCTCGGGGAGGCCGAAGTCCTCGCTCTGCGCCCGGGCGCCCATCACGGCGAGGAGTTCCTGCGCCACGGCGCGCTGTTCCTCCATCGGCAGGTGGTTGAGCCGCTCAAGGTGGACGTCGAGGATCCGGGCGGTGCCGTCGGCCCGTTCCACATAGCGGCCGATCCAAAACAGTGACTCGGCGATACGGCTAAGCATCCGCGGTTACCTCCTGCGCATCGGATATCTGAAAAGAGAAACTTAGCGTGCCGGGGGTCACTGCTGCTGCTCCTTCTGGCTGTCGCGCCAGTTGCTCTCCACGGGCCAGACCGAGACCCGCTCGCGGATTGCGATGGCCGGCCGGGGAATGGTCTCCACCGGGACCTGCGGCGAATCCGCCAGCACCCAGGTGTCCTTGGAGCCGCCGCCCTGGCTGGAGTTCACGATCAAAGAGCCCTCCTTGAGCGCGACCCGGGTCAAACCGCCGGGCAGGACCCAGACGTCGTCGCCGTCGTTGACCGCGAAAGGGCGAAGGTCCACATGCCGCGGGCCGAACCTGTCGCCGCTCAGCGTGGGGACGGTGGAAAGCTGCAGGACCGGCTGCGCGATCCAGCCGCGGGGATCCGCGATGACGCGGCTGCGCAGCGCCTCGAGTTCGTCCTTGGACGCATCCGGGCCGATCACCAGCCCCTTGCCGCCGGAGCCGTCCACAGGCTTGACCACGAGCTCGGCCAGGTTGTCCAGGACGTATTCCCGGGCTTCCTCCTCCTCCAGCCGGAAGGTGTCCACGTTGGCGATAACGGGCTCTTCGTTCAGGTAGTAACGGATGAGGTCCGGCACATAGCTGTAGACCAGCTTGTCGTCGGCCACGCCGTTGCCCACGGCGTTGGCGATGGTTACGCCGCCGGCGCGGGCGGCGTTGACCAGGCCCGGGCAGCCGAGCATGGAATCGGCGCGGAACTGCAGCGGGTCGAGGAACTCGTCGTCGATCCGTTTGTAGATAACATCCACACGCTGTTCGCCTGCGGTGGTGCGCATGTAGACCCGGTTGCCGCGGCAGATGAGGTCGCGGCCCTCGACGAGTTCCACACCCATCAGGCCGGCCAGCAGGGTGTGTTCAAAGTAGGCGCTGTTGAAGACGCCCGGGGTCAGCACCACCACGGTGGGATCGTCGACGCCGGCGGGGGCCGTCTTGCGCAGGGCGGACAGCAGGCGGCGGGGATACTCTTCGACCGGCCGGATCAGCTGCTGGCCGAACGCTTCGGGCAGGCCCTTGGCCATGGCCCGGCGGTTCTCCAGAACGTAGCTCACGCCGGACGGCACCCGGACATTGTCCTCGAGGACGCGGAAAGTCCCCTCCGCATCGCGGACGACGTCGATGCCGGAGATGTGGACGCGGACGCCGCCGGCCGGCTCAAAGCCGTGCACCTGGCGGTGGAAGTGGGCGCTCGTGGTGACCAGCTGGCGGGGGATCACGCCGTCGGCCACCACCGTCATTTTGTCGTAGACGTCGTTGAGGAAGGCTTCGAGGGCCCGGACGCGCTGGGCCACGCCTTTCTCCAGGATGGTCCATTCGTCGGCCGGGATGACCCGGGGGACGATGTCCAGCGGGAAGGGCCGTTCCTCACCCGCGAAGTCGAAGGTGACCCCGCGGTCCAGGAACGTGCGCGCCATGGAGTCGGCACGGGCGGTGACATCGGCCAGCGAGAGTTCCCGCAGGGCCCCGGCAACCTGCCCGTAGGACTTCCTGGCCTGCTGGCCCGGAGCGAACATCTCGTCATAGGCGCCGGTGCGGCCGGCCGCTTCGGAGTAATCCTGGAAAAGGTCAGACATGCCCACTAGCCAATCACCTTTTTGTTACGAAATCATGTCGGCAGGGCCGCGTCGGGTGGTGCGCACCGTCTTTTCCGGCCGCTTGCGGCAAGGTAGGGGCGTGCCCTTGTTCCCCCTGAAGCCCACAACAGCCACTTCCACGGCAGGTCCCGGCCTGCTCGCCGCCGCGGCCGCCGTCGGGCTTGCCCTCGCCGTCCACACGCTGGTCCCGGTCCTGCCGTCGATGACGCTGGCAGTGGTGCTGGGACTCCTCGCCGCGAACCTTCCGGGCGTCTCCGTCTGGACCGCGGGCGCAGGACGGCCGGGACTGGACTTCGCCGGCAAACACCTCATGCGCGCCGGGATCGTGGTCCTCGGCCTGAAGGTAAGCATCATGGATGTGCTGGGGCTGGGCTGGGCCGCCCTGCTCCTGATCACGGGCGTGGTGCTGGCCGCCTTCGCGGGAACCTACGGCATCAGCCGGCTGTTCCGGCTCCCGCCGCACGTGTCCCTGCTGATCGCCACCGGCTTCTCGATCTGCGGGGCCTCCGCGATCGGAGCCATGGCCGCGGTCCGCCGGATCCGGCAGGAGGACACCGTCCTCCCGGTGGCCCTCGTGACCCTGTGCGGCACGCTCGCCATCGGCGGGCTGCCCCTGCTGATGCGGCCCCTGGGGCTCGGCCCGGAAGAGTTCGGGGCCTGGGCCGGGGCCTCGGTGCACGACGTCGGCCAGGTGGTCGCCACCGCGCAGACGGCCGGGACGGCGGCGCTGGCAGTCGCCGTCGTCGTCAAACTGACCCGGGTGGTCCTGCTCGCGCCCATGGTCGCCGCCGCGGGTCTGCACCACCGCTTTGGTGCCGCTGCCACTACCGCCGCCGCTGCCGGGGCTGCCAGCGCCGGCCCTGGCACCGGACCGCACACCGACGGCGGCGCGGGCGCGAGGCGTCCCCCGATCGTCCCACTATTTGTGCTCGGCTTCGTTGCACTGGCGGCTGTGCGGTCCACGGGCTGGCTCTCCCCCGGTGTCCTCGAAGCTGCCGCCGTGCTGCAGGACCTGCTGCTGGGAATGGCGCTCTTCGGCCTCGGCTCCGCGGTACGGGCGGGCCAACTTCTGCACACCGGCGCGCGGGGGCTGCTGGCCGCGCTGGCATCCTGGCTGCTGATTGCCGGGCTGGGACTGGGCGCCGCGCTCCTCATGCTCCGGCAGGGTTGAGCCGCCGGGCGGGTGAGCCGGGACACAGCATGCGTGATTAGATAGCGGGGTGTCGAACCAGAACCTGCGCCGCGATGAAGCCGCGGCCCGCTCAGCCATGATCACCACCCACAGCTACGATGTGACCCTGGACGTCCGGCAGGCAGTCGATGTGAACGTCGCAGGCTACCCCAGCCGCAGCATGATCAACTTTTCCGCCGGCGAGGGCACCTCCACCTTCCTGGACTTCATCGGCAGCGACGTGCACAGTGTGTTCCTCAACGGCGCGGATCTTCCCGTCGCCGACGTCGTGGACGGCTCCCGGATCCGGCTCGAGAACCTCCGGGCCGAGAACCAGGTCACCGTGAACGGCACCGCGCTCTTCAGCACCTCCGGCGAAGGCATGCACCGCTTCTTCGACCCGGCCGACGGCCACTGCTACCTGTACACCCAGTACGAGCCCGCCGACGCCCGCCGGGTCTTCGCGAACTTCGAACAGCCCGATCTCAAGGCCGAATTCACCTTCCACGTGATGGCCCCCGCGGAATGGCAGGTGGCCTCCAACGGCGTCGAAACCCGGCGCACCCCGCTGACGTCCGACCCCGCCACGAGCCGCTGGGACTTCGCCCCGACCAAGGCGATGTCCACCTACATCACCACGGTGCTGGCCGGCCCCTACTTCAAGGCCGAGGACGCCTGGCGCAAAACGCTCGACGACGGAACCGGCCTGGACGTTCCGCTGGCCCTGTACTGCCGCGCCTCGATGGCACCCTCCTTTGACGCAGCGGCGCTTTTCACGCTCACCAAGAACGGCCTGGACTTTTTCAACGACCTCTTCGACTTCCCGTATCCATGGGGCAAATACGACCAGGCTTTTGTGCCCGAGTACAACCTCGGCGCGATGGAGAACCCCGGGCTGGTGACGTTCACCGACAGCTATGTGTTCGTCTCCCGGGCCGCAGATTCGCAGTACCAGGCCCGCGCCAACACCCTGCTCCACGAGATGGCGCACATGTGGTTCGGCGACCTCGTCACGATGCAGTGGTGGGACGATCTATGGCTCAAGGAGTCCTTCGCCGACTACATGGGCACCCTCGGCGTCGACCGGACCACCGGCTGGTCCACTGCCTGGGTGAACTTCGCCAGCAACCGCAAGGCCTGGGCCTACATGCAGGACCAGCTGCCCACCACACACCCCATCGTCGCCGACATCCCGGACCTTGAGGCGGCCAAGCAGAACTTCGACGGGATCACCTACGCCAAGGGTGCCTCGGTGCTCAAGCAGCTCGTTGCCTTCGTGGGCTTCGAGGCGTTCATTGCCGGCTCCCGGCAGTATTTCAAGGACCATGCCTACGGCAACACCACCCTGGCTGAACTGCTGGCCGCGCTCGGCGCCGCCTCCGGCCGCGACCTCGGGGAATGGGCACGCCAGTGGCTGCAGACCGCCGGCATCTCGACCCTTTCCAGCGAGATCGAGGAGAACGACGGCGTGCTGGGCACCGTGACACTTGTGCAGGACGCGGAGGACCCCATCACCGGCCGGCAGGAACCCCGCCCGCACCGGCTGCGCATCGGCCTCTACGAGACGGACGACGCCGGCGCTTTGGTCCGCACCGACAGCATCGAGGCCAACGTCAGCGGCGCCCGCACCCTGGTGGCGGAACTGTCCGGCAAGGCGCGCCCGGCCCTGCTGCTGGTGAACGACGAGGACCTCAGCTACGCGAAAGTGCAGCTGGATCCCTATTCGGAAGCCACCGTGCGGAGCTCCCTGGATAAACTCGGCGACCCGATGGCCCGTGCCCTCTGCTGGACTGCCCTGTGGGATTCGGCCCGCGACGCCGTCACGCCGGCGTCCCTCTACGTCGGCGCCGCGCAGCGCTTCGGCCCCGCAGAAACCGGCATCGGCGTCCTGCTTAATGTGCTTGGCAATGCCGCCACGGCGATCGAACGCTACGTGCCCAGGGCCCGGCGGGCCGAGGTCCGGCACGGATTCCTGACCGTCGCGGCCACCGAACTCCGGCGGGCCGAACCGGGCTCGGACCAGCAGCTGGCGTGGGCACGCACGCTGGCCGCCACGAGCCGTTTCGACGCCGGTTACCTCGACCAGGTCCGCGGCATCCTGGACGGCAGCACGGTTATTGACGGACTGTCCGTCGATGCCGAACTGCGCTGGAACCTGTGGCACGCGCTGGCCGCCAACGGCCAGGCCACCCCGGAGCAGCTGGATGGGGAGCTGGCACGGGACAACACCGCCGCAGGCAAGTCCGGCCACGCCACCGCCCTCGCTGCCCGCCCCGAACCGGACGTCAAAGAAGCGGCCTGGCAGGAAGCCGTGCACGGCGCCGCGCTCTCCAACCAGCTGCTGAGCGCCACCATTGCCGGTTTCACCACCGCCCCGGCGTCGCTGCTTGGCGGTTTCATCGACCGGTATTTCGAGTGCCTGGAGGAGGTCTGGGCCGGGCGCAGCATTGAGATTGCCAGCCGGATCGTCCGCGGCCTTTACCCGGCCGGGCAGGATCTGGACGGGCACGGTGCCGACCCGGATACACACGCCGTGATCGCCCGGACCGACAATTGGCTGGCCGAACACCCGGAAGCGCCGCGGGCGCTGCGCCGCATCATCATTGAACAGCGCAGCCACCTGCACCGTGCCCTGAAGTCACAGGCGCTGACTGCGAACCCCCCATCGACTGCTCCGTAACTGCCCTTTTGGCGGCTCAGAACGGCAGTTGGGCCCACGCCGGCGGCGTTCCCTGGCCGAGCTTGCGAGGGGAGGGAGCCGGTGGGGAGCAATCGACGGGCTTGTAGGGCGCTTTATGGCACGCGGTGCAGCCATTCCGTGGTGCCGAACTTGGTATCCACCCGGTCCTGTGCGGCGGCCAGTTCGGCATCGGTGAGCTCCGAGGCCGTCGCGGCGTAGCGTTCGGTGAATACCTCCATCATGGCCGCTACGATTTCGCCGCGGGCCAGCCCGGTCTGGCGGCGCAGCGGATCCACCCGCTTCTTAGCACTTGTGGTGCCCTTGTCGGAGAGTTTCTCCTTGCCGATCCTCAGTACCTCGACCATTTTGTCGGCGTCGATGTCATAGCTCATCGTGACGTGGTGGACCATGCCGCCGTTGGCGAGCCGCTTCTGCGCGGCGCCGCCGATCTTGCCCTGTTCCGTGGCAATGTCGTTAAGCGGGACATAGAAGGCGCTGATCCCCAATTTCTTGAGGGCAGCCATGACCCAGGCATCGAGGAAGCCGTATGAGTCCGCGAAGCTGATGCCGTCGACGAGGGTCTGCGGCAGGTACAGCGAATAAGTTATGCAGTTGCCGGCCTCCATGAACATCGCGCCGCCGCCGCTGATCCGGCGGACCACGCTGATGCCGTGCCGGGCCACGCCGTCGGGATTGAGTTCGTTGCGGACCGACTGGAAACTGCCGATCACTACGGATGGTTCCTCCCAGTCCCAGAAGCGCAGGGTCGGGTTCCGCCGGCCGGCGCCGACCTCTTCCGCGAGCACTTCGTCCAGGGCGACGTTGACGTGGGTGGGCAGCACCGAGGGAGCGATGATGTTCCAGTGGTGGTCGGCCCAGCCGGTGGCCTTCGCGAGGGCACGCCGGACGGTGACGGCCACGGCGTCCGCGGAGAAGCCGAACAGGACCGCGTCTGCGGGCAGGGCCGCGGTCACGGCGGAAGCGATGTCCGCGGCGCAGGCGTCCGCCGGGAGGCCGGTAAGGGCCCGGTTGATCGCCAGCAGCGCCTCGTCCGGCTCGAGGAAGAAGTCGCCGCTGAGCGAGACATTGGCCAGGACGCCGTCGACGACGTCGAAGTCGGCCACCACGAGTTTGCCGCCGGGGACTTTGTACTCCCCGTGGCGGCGGCCGCCGTCGTCATCGCTGCCGGATGGGGTGACGAGGGGAAGGGATGTCATGTCCTCAATCCTGCCACGGCTGTGCGGCGAGGGGCCCGGACCCAAAAAACCCGCACCGTAAACGGTGCGGGCTTTTCCGAAAGACCTTGGCGGAGAAGGTTACTTCTTGCCGCCGAAGCCCTTGAAGCGAGCGTTGAAGCGCTCGACGCGGCCTGCAGAGTCCATGATGCGCTGCTTGCCCGTGTAGAACGGGTGGGACTCGGAGGAGATTTCGACGTCAATAACCGGGTAGGTGTTTCCGTCTTCCCACTCGATGGTCTTCTTGGAAGACACGGTGGAGTTGGTCAGGAACTTAACGCCGGAAGCCAGGTCGTTGAAAACAACAGCTTCGTACTTCGGGTGGATATCAGACTTCATAATTGGGCCTTTGTTCGCACAACTGGATTTTGCCAGTTGCCAGGTATGAATGGGATGGCCGGCGGAATGCACCGGACGGCCAGCTGTTAATCATAGCGGAAAGTCCGGGCCCCTGCCGCCTGTCCAATCCCAAGGTTTAGTCCAGCCCGTGGGCCGTACATCAGTACCGCTTCAGTGGTGTGGACGGAGTTCCCAGAACGCCACGGCGGACGCCGCCGCAACGTTGAGCGAGTCGACGCCGGCGCGCATGGGGATCTTCACGGTGAGGTCGACGGCGGCGAGGGTTCCTGCACTCATCCCGGCACCCTCGGTGCCGAGCACCAGGGCCAGCTTCTCCGGTTTCCGGGCGGCCAGTTCATCGAGGTCCACGGCGTCGTCGGTGAGCTCCAGGGCGGCCAGGGTGAAGCCGTACTCCTTCAACACCAGCAGATCCCCCGGCCAGTCTTCCAGCCGCGTCCAGGGCACCTGGAACACGGTTCCCATACTGACCCGGACGCTGCGGCGGTACAAGGGGTCCCCGCAGCGCGGCGAAACGAGGACGGCGTCCACGCCCAGCGCCGCGGCTGAGCGGAAAATCGCGCCCACGTTGGTGTGGTCCACAATGTCCTCCAGTACGGCGACCCGGCGCGCCCCGGCGAGCAGGGCCGGCAGCGGAACGGGTTCCGGGCGGTGCATGGCGGCCATCGCGCCGCGGTGCAGATGGAACCCTGTGATGTCCTCAAGAAGCGCGGCGGAGCCGATGTAGGCCGGCACCTCCGGATACTGCGCAAAGACGTCCCCAAGGTCCTCAACCCATTTTTCGGCCAGGAAGAAGGAGCGCGGCCGGTGTCCTGCCGCCAGCGCACGGCGCAGGACGCGGGAGGATTCCGCAATGTACATGCCCTCGGCCGGTTCCCGCAGCTTGCGCAGGTGCACGTCCGTCAGCCGGGTGTAGTCGGAAACCCGCGGGTCGTCGGCGGATTCGAGGTGGTGGAAGGTCACTGGCGGGCCATTTCAGCGGAAGGTTGCAAGCGGAGGTTTCTACAGTCGGCGGGAACGGGCTATTCGAACAGCTTGGCGATCATAAAGCCCAGCGCTGTGAGGCCCAGGCAGAAGATGACCCCGCGCAGGACCACCGGGGAGAGCTTCCGCCCCACCTTGGAGCCGATCACGCCGCCGATCAGGGAGCTCACGGCGATCAGCCCGACGACGGTCCAGTTGATCCGGTCGAAGGCGAACAGCAGGTAGGAGGCCGCCGCGACCACGTTCACGCCGAGGACCAGAAAGTTTTTCATCGCGTTGGCGTTCTGGATGGTCCCGGTCATGAACACCCCGAGGATACCGACCAGCAGGATGCCCTGCGCGGCCACGAAGTACCCGCCGTAGACACCGGCCAGGTAGACCAGGCCCACGAGGATGACGCCGTGGCTCCGGTCGCGGATGGCGTGTCCGGGGTTCTGTTCCCGGTTCCGGACCCACTGCTGGAGCTTGGGCTGGAACACGACCATCAGCAGTGCCAGCACGATCAGCGCGGGGGCGGCGTAGTGGAAGACCGTCTCCGGCAGATGCAGCAGCAGGTAGGCGCCCGTGATGCCGCCCAGCAGAGAGGCAGGCAGGAGTTTCAGGAGCTGCCTGCCACGGCCGGCGACTTCCTTGCGGTAGCCCCAGGCCCCGGCCGCGTTGCCGGCCACGAGGCCCATCGCGTTGCTGATGGACGCCGTGACGGGCGCGTAGCCGAGGGCGATCAGGACCGGGAAGGTAACAAGGG
Source organism: Pseudarthrobacter sp. HLT1-7 (assembly GCF_059383435.1). Lineage (NCBI taxonomy): Bacteria > Bacillati > Actinomycetota > Actinomycetes > Micrococcales > Micrococcaceae > Pseudarthrobacter > Pseudarthrobacter sp. HLT1-7. Next base: position 103,249 of record NZ_JBWZCH010000015.1, read on the forward strand.
TGCCGGACCCGACAACGCTGTTGATGGTTCCGGCCCACAGCCCGGCGAAGAAGATGAAGACGCTGCTGAGGAGCTCCACGCGCTGCCCGCGGCCCGGTCAGCGGCGGGCGGTGGCGGTGTAACGCCCGGCGGTGACGCTGACGTCCAGCGGCAGCCCGAAGGTCCGGCTCAAGTTTTCGGCGGTCAGGACCCCGGCGAGCGGACCCTGGGCGATGACGCCGCCGTCGCGCATCAGCATTGCGTGTGTGAATCCGGGCGGGACCTCTTCGAGGTGGTGGGTGACCAGGACGATGGCGGGGGCATCTTCATCGCGGGCGAGCTCGCCAAGCCGGTGGACGAGGTCCTCGCGGCCGCCGAGATCGAGGCCGGCGGCCGGTTCGTCGAGGAGCAGCAGTTCCGGGTCCGTCATGAGGGCGCGGGCGATCTGGACGCGTTTGCGTTCCCCCTCGGAGAGCGAGGCGAACGGCCGGTTGAGCAGCGGTCCCATACCCCATTCGTTCAAGAGGCCAAAGGCGCGGCGTTCGTCGTCCTTTTCGTAACCCTCGCGCCAGCGCCCGGTGACGCCATAGGCGGCGGTTACCACGACGTTGAGGACCGTCTCGTGTCCGGGGATCTGGTTGGCCAGGGCAGCGGAGGACAGGCCGATCCGCGGCCGGAGTTCAAACACGTCGACGGCGCCGAGGATTTCTTCCAGGATGCCGGCCATGCCGGACGTGGGGTGGATCCGGGCGGCGGCAACCTGCAGCAGCGTGGTCTTGCCGGCGCCGTTGGGACCCAGGATCACCCAACGCTCGCCTTCTTTGACCTGCCAGTCCACCTTGTTCAGGAGGGTTTTAGCCCCTCGTACAACGCTGACGGCGGCCATTTCAAGAACATCACTCATAGGAGTAGACACTAGGACAAAAGAGTGGACGACTGATAACCGGAACACCACGGATTCGGGCCGCCTCGGTGCGCTCGCTAGGATTGCAGCCATGACTTTGAACGTGACCGCGGTCAGCTACGGCCTGAAACTGTCCCAGCCCGAGGTGCGGCGTCTACGCGCCGCGCTGACCGACGCCGGGGTGACGCTCGACGCCGGGGCCCGCACCGGAGATGGCCGCTTTGAGGTGTACACGGCCGGCGGAACGCTGGAGACCGGCCCCGCCGACGTCGACGGCGAATCTGCGCTGGCCGGGCTGCGCCGGGCGGTAGCGGACAACGGCGTCGACGGCGTGGACACCGCCATCATGCCGGCGGCCCTGCGCAACGCCCCACGGAAATTCCTCATCATGGACGTGGACTCGACACTGATCCAGCAGGAAGTCATTGAACTCCTGGCCGCCTACGCCGGCAAACGCGGGGAAGTCACCGCGGTGACGGAGGCCGCGATGCGCGGCGAACTGGACTTCGCCCAGAGCCTGCACGCCCGGGTAGCCGTCCTTGCCGGGCTGCCCACCGACGTCGTCGTGTCCGTCCGTGCCGAAGTGACGCTGAGCCAGGGCGCTGCCGAACTGGTGGCGGCCTTCCGGTCAGCGGGCCACGCGGTAGCCGTGGTGTCCGGCGGTTTTAACCAGGTCCTCGGGCCGATCGCCGAGGGCCTCGGCCTGGACTACTGGATCGCCAACGAACTTGAAATCGTCGACGGCGCCCTCACCGGAAGGGTCCTCGGCGACGTGATCGACCGTGCGGCCAAGGAGAGGTACCTGCGCGAATGGGCCGGGAAAGAGGGCATCCCGATGGAGCACACGATTGCCGTGGGCGACGGCGCCAACGATCTTGACATGCTGGGCGCCGCCGGGATCGGCATCGCATTCAACGCCAAGCCGGCCGTCCGTGCCGTCGCTGACGCCGTGGTGAACCTGCCGTACCTCGACGCCGTCCGCCATATCGCCGGGGTCTGAGGCCGGGCTGACAACGACGAAGGCCGGGGCGGTTTGCCCCGGCCTTCGTTGCGTTCCGCCCGCGTGGCGGGTGCCTAGTTGGTGCTCTTTCCAAAGTAGTCGGCTCCGCCGACATACTCAGTGTGGCCCGGCTCGACGTCGGCTGAGACCATCCTGGCGACCTCGGCGGCGAACTCCTTGACCGAGTAGAGCTTCCCGGCTTCGGCGCGGCGGGCCTCGATGGCGCCCGGGTTGGAGCGGTCCAGCAGGGTGGCAGTGACGGTGCCCTCGATCATGTCACCGGAGACGACTACGAGGGTGATGCCCTTTTCGGCCAGGTTCGGCACGAGCTCGCGGAGCGCATCCTCGCCGGCGCGCTTGCTGCGGGCCACCTGCTCGTACTCCGGCATGGTGGGAACTGTGGTGATGAAGTGGGCCTGGTGGCTGGTGACGAAGACCACGCGGGAGCCCTCGGGCATCAGCAGCACAGCAGCATTGAGCATGTTCACTTGGGCGTCACGGTTGAGCTTGAGCGCGTAGCCCTCCTCCATCCCGGATTCCATCCCGCCGGAAGCGTTGAGGACCAGGACATCGAGTGAGCCGAAGTTCTCCATGGCGGCGCTGGCCAGGGCCTGTACGCCTTCCTGGCTGGTGAGGTCTGCGCCCACGGCGGCGGCGCGGCCGCCCGCGGCCTCGATCTCCGCGACCACCTTGTTGGCGCGGGGCGCCTTCTGTCGGTAGTTGACCACGACGGCGGCGCCCTCGGCGGCGAGGAACTTGGCGACTTCGGCACCGATGCCCCTCGATGAACCGGTCACAATTGCGGTCTTGTTGTCCAGCAGTCCCATACGAGCTCCTTTGTTCCAAACGTCCAAAAACGGTGGGTCTGCAGTCCATCATGCCAGCGGCGCCGGGGTTTTCGGTTGTTCGGGTTCCACAAAGAAGGCGTATGGGGCTAGTTCCCGCGGCGGGGAGCCTTCCACCGGGGTGGCGGACCGGCTGCGGGGTGGCGGACCGGCTGAGGGTGGCGGACCGGCTGCGGGAAGTCCGCGGGAACGGCAGCCAACGTCAGCTGTGGTCGATCCTGATCTTTTTTGCGGGAGCGTCCGGCGCTGTCACGGGAGCAGGCGCCCTCACTTCCAGGACCCCATCCTTGTAGGTGGCCGTAATGTCCTCTTCCCGGGCGCCCGGCGGCAACGCAATGCTGCGGGTGAACGAACCGTAGCGGAACTCCGAGCGGTAGCCGGCCTTGCCCGTGTGCTCGGTGGTCTCCTCGCGTTCCGCTTTGATGTGCAGCATCCCCTCGCTGACCGAGACGTCGACGTCCTTGTCAGGATCGATCCCGGGTACTTCCGCGCGCACCACTAGGGTGCTGCCGTCCACGAACTGTTCGACCTTGATGGACGACGCCATCGTCAGGTCACCGTCGAGGAAACGCTTGATCGGCTCCAACACGTCCGACGGTACCCACTTGTTGAGTTCAGCCATGATTGTCCTCCTGGGTCCATGCCCCTGCCCTGGTGTGGTCATGGGCTGTAGCACCATTAAACACCCGAGAGCACCTTGCTTTAAGGGCAAAAAGTCCTATCGTCGCTGACACGATGCACCCCGCGGGGTGACAGGACCGGCTGGTCCCGCTGCGGCAGTCGACGACGGAGCTGCCGCGGGGACACCCCTTTTTTGGGGACAACCTCCGGGCATCAGCCGGGCCAGCGTCACGCAAACCATTTCCATCATTGTTGTCAGTGGCTCCTGATCTAATTGAAGTATGGAAAGCAGGGCGGCATGGAGTGCGGAGAGCGGGGCGGCGGTGGCGGCCGTCGCCGCGTCCGCTGCCGTGCTGGCTGCCTTCATCGGCGCCGGCGCGGGTAACGCTGATCCGTCCGGTGCCGGTCCGCTGCGGGACGGGGATCCGCCCGACGCCGGTGCCCGGGCCCTGGGGGACGGCAATCCGGTGCGTGATCTGGCCGATGATTGCCTGGACGCTCTCGCGGACGTGGCCCGGCTGGAGGCCCGGACCGCGGCACTGAAAGTGCGGCTGGCCGCGGACTACGCCCAGGCCACCCG